>NZ_BAAGXS010000069.1:0-68359 GCF_054779715.1 Actinophytocola sediminis
CCGGCGCCGGCTGGTCGAGCGGCGTCGCCGGCACCGGCGATGACACCGGCGATGCCGCCGTGGACGCGGCCACCAACGCCGCGCCAACCGCGAGCATGCCCCCCGCGGTCGGCCGTGCCGTCCGGCGACGCCCGCCCCTGCTTTTCCTGGCCACCGAGCCACCTCCACTGACGGTGAAGCGATCTCACGGTCAGTAGAGCACCGCGCCCCGCCCGGAATACCCGGCGCGGGACGATGGTGTCCGATGGGGCAGGCAAGGCGGCCTCATCGACAGCGCCCGGTTGCCCGGCCGCCTGGCACGACCGGACACCGCACGCGATGCCCTGAATGAGGCATTGGCGACGTTCAGCGTCCCGAATGAGGCATTCAGGGCCCTGCTAGTCGGTGGTGTCCGGGGTTAGGGCGCGGATGGGGGCGCCGCGCGGGGGGATGGCGTCGGCCAGGGCGGGGTCGACGCGGTGCACGGAGCCGTCGGCGGCGGTCTGTGCGATGGCCAGCATCGCCGCGTAGGCCGAGCGGATCTGTTGTTGCTCGAAGTCCGGGCCCATCGCGGACAGCTCCAGCAGCACGCTCGCGCTGCCGCGCAGCCCGTAGGCGTTGCGCGCGATGCCCTCGTAGTCCCCGCCCGGGTACTGGCTGGCGTTGCCGCCGGCCAGGTCGATCGTGCGCTGCGCGACGACGGTCACCTGCTTGGCGGCGGCCACCTTCGCCGGGTCGACGCCGGGACTGGTCGGCCACAACAGCGACGCGGTGATCTCCCGGCCGTCGTCGCCGAGGTAGCGGCCCTGCATGTGGTAGTCCACCGCGATGTGCGGGCGGAACTCGGCGTAGGCGCGCTGCAGGTGCCCGGCCTCGGTCGCCGGGTTGTCGTCCGGGGCGAGATCGGGGTTGTGGTAGCGGTTGATGTCATAGCCCTTGCCGCGCTCGCCGAACTCCGGGTCGGCGGTGGGGTCGACGTTGTAGCGCCAGTCGCGGACATGCCCGTCCGGGTTCGCGCGGACCACGAGGTCCACGGTCACCCTGGCGCGAATCCACTTGTGCCACGGCGTGTTGCCCAGGCCGACGGTGCGCAGGAACTCGATCGCCGCCGGCGTGCCCAGCGGCTCGTTGCCGTGCTGCTGGGTGACGTACTGGATCCGGACCGGACCGTGGCCGACCCTGGCCGCCAACACCGGACGGCCCTCGTTGGTCTGGCCGATCGAGCGGACCTCGATCCGGCCGCTGCCGGCGAGCCTTGCCAGCTCATCGGCGACTTTCTCGTTGGTGGGGCGGGGATCGACGGTCCGGCCAACCGGGGCGGCGTGTGCCGGCGCGACGAGCGTGGTCAGCAGTGCCGTCGCGACGACCACCGCGAGCAGGGGACGTTGGCGAATTCGCATAGCTGGCAACCTACTCGGCACTGGCCTTCATCGGCACCTTGCGCACACTGGTCCAGACCAACCAGCCGCCGACCACGAGCAAGCCCGCGCTCACCGCGAGCGCCACGTTCGGGCCGAGGTCGACGAGCCGGTCGCCGATGAACGGCAGGCCCGCCTCGGCGTTGAGCGTGATGCTGGGCGCCACCAGTACGATGCCGGCCGGGATGCTGAGCAGACCGAGCGCCGTCGACCGGAAGAAGCCCAGCCCGATGATCAGACCGGCGAACGTCCACAGTAGAAGGCTCAGCCAGTAGGTGCCGAAGATCGTCGGGTACAGCCCGGCGCTGGGGAGCACGTCGGTCGCCCAGTTTCGCTGCGACAGGTTGAACATCGCGTAGACCCCGTGCTCGATCAGGTAGCTGACGGTGAGCAGCACGGCGGTGGCCCCGGCCATGATCACCGCGTACGCCAGTGCCTGGCCGGTGAACTCGCGCCGGGTGCGCCCGTGCGCCAGCTGCATCCGCAGGTAGGTGCTGACCACGTCGATGCCCAGGCCGAACAACAGCCAGCGCGGCGCCTGGGCGGCCGCCTGGTGCATGACGCTGTCCGGCACCCCGCCGGCGATGAAGATGACCCCGGTGATCACCAGTACAGCCACCGTGAACAGCACCCACAGCACCGCGGTGAACATCAGGTGCCCGGTGAGCAGCACCCGCAGCAGTGGCCAGCGTTTCGCGACCGTGGTGGTCATGACCGGTCTCCCGTCGGCTCGTGCGCCCGCGCGTCGGCCGGCTCGGTCAGGTGGACGAACAGGTCCTGTAGGGCGAGCGGGCCGAGGTCGAGCCCGGCGGCGTCGGCCTGTGCCCTGGTCTGGGCGTCGAGTTCGCCGTAGACCATCGCGGACTTGGTGCGGCCAAGGCGTTTCTCGCCGACCACCCGCATCCCGTCGACGAACCGGTCGACCGCGTCGGCGTCGCCGGTGACCGCGCTTCCGGCCGCCCGCAACGACTCCGCCTCCTCGTGCAGCACGAGCTTGCCCTCGTCGATGATGAGCACCTCCTCGAACAGCGCGCTCACCTCCTCGATCAGGTGGGTGGACAGGATCATCGTGCGCGGGTGGGCCATGGCCTCGGCCAGCAGCGCGTCGTAGAACTTGTACCGCGACGGCGCGTCCAGGCCGAGGTAGGACTCGTCGAACATGGTCAGCGGCGTGCGCGAGGCAAGACCGATGACGATGCCGAGCGCCGAGCGCTTGCCGTGCGACAGGGCGCTGACGTTCTTCTTGAGTGGCAAGGAGAACAGCTCGGCCAGCTCGGCGGCGTACTCGCTGTCCCAGCTCGGCCGCAGCGCTCTGGCGTAGGAGAGCACTTCTGAGACCTTGTGGCCGGTCGGCGCCGCGTCACCGCTGCCGCGCACCAGGCACACCTGACCGGTGACCTCCGCGTTCTCGAACACCGGTTGCCCGCCGATCCGGACGGTGCCCTCGGACGGCTCGCGGTAGCCGGCGATCACCGAGAGCAGGCTGGTCTTGCCCGACCCGTTCCGGCCGAGCAGGCCGTAGATCTTGCCGCCGGTGAGCGTGCAGCTCAGCTGGTCGACTGCGGTGACATCGTCGTACCGCAAGGACAACTGGTCGACTTCGACGACCATACTCACGGTTCCTCCCCTGTGGACAGTTCGGTTATGCGGTCGATGAGGTCGGCGATCGGGATGCCGATCGTCCTGGCCTGGCTGACCATCGGGTCGACCACATCGGTGAAGAAGGTCTTGCGTCGCCGCTCGCGCAGCGTCTCCGGCGCGTCCTGGCTGACGAACATGCCGATGCCGCGGCGTTTGTACAGCACGCCGTCGTCGACCAGCTGTTGGAACGCCTTGGCCACGGTCGCCGGGTTGATCCGGTGGAAGGCGGCGTACCGGGTGGTCGACATGACCTGCTCGTCGGCGCCGAGCGTGCCGCTGAGCACGTCGGTCTCGATCCGGGCGGCGATCTGCCGGTAGATCGGACTGCGGTCGTCGAACATGCCGTTTCCATCGGTTCGTCGGTTAGTTACTCCAGTAATGAACCATAGAACTGGGTGGCGCGTCAAGCGGCCGCCGGCGCGGGCCCGAGGGCTAGCAGGAAAGCGCTTTCTCAGGTAGTTTCCGAGACAGTGAAGGTCCCGGCAGATGACCGATGGAGTGCACCTGATGGGCCAAACAAGACGGAGAATCCTACAACTGCTCGGCAGCGCGACCCTGGCCACGAGCGCAGGCGCGGCACTGCCCGGTCCGGCCGCCGCGAGCCCGCCGCCCGCGCCGAACGGTCGGCCGGACACCGCGCCGGACACCCAGTCGGACGCCGCGCCGAACGGCCGCCGGGGCAGCATCCCCGACCGCGGTATCGGCATGCACCTCTACACCGTCCGCGACCTGCTGGCCGCAGATCCACTTGGCACCCTCAAAGCCATGCGCGCGATCGGCTACGAATGCGTTGGGGTGAGCGCGTTCCCCCGGCCGGCGGCGGAGATCAGGGACATGTGCGCCGAGGCCAGGCTCAAGCCGGTGATCCTGCACGTCGGCCACGGCGACATCGTCGGCAACTGGGCGAACAAACTCGCCGAGGCCAGGACGATCGGCGTGCGCTGGCTGGTGCTCTCCTCGTTCCCGTCGGACATGTACACCATCGACGGCATGCGCCTCGGCGCCCAGCAGCTCACCGAGGCCGGCCGGGCCGCGAGCGAGCTCGGCATGACCGTGCTGCACCACAACCACGACAACGAGTTCCGGGTCATCGACGGCCGTTCGCTGTACGAGATCCTGCTGCACGAGTCCGATCCGCGGGTGGTGGACTTCGAGCTGGACATCGGCTGGGCCGACCGCGCGGGCGCGGACAGCCGCTGGTTGTTCGAGGACCACCCGAACCGGTTCCCGGTGCTGCACGTCAAGGACCACACCGGGACCGGCGGTTGGGCCGACGTCGGCCACGGCGTGGTCGACTTCCCGCGCATCTTCGAGAAGGCGAAGGTCGCCGGGGTGAAGTACTGGCTGGTGGAGCGCGACGACCAGCCGGCACCGCTGGACACCGCGCGCAACAGCTTCGAATACCTTGACGCGGTCAGGTTCTGAGGTCTGTACCACGCGCGAACGCGGGTGTAGGCAGGAAGGATGACACAGACTCCATCACGTCGAACCTTCCTCACGGCGTCCGTGGCCGCCGGCGGTGTGTCCCTGGCGGGGGTGCCGGGAACCGCCGCCGGCCAGGGGCCCGGCGCCGACCGGCCGCCGCTCGCGCAGCGGCCGAGCCGGGAGCTGGAGAGCATCCTGCGCGAGCTCGACCACCGGCGGATCGAGGCGTCCGTGCGTACCCTGGTGTCCTTCGGCACCAGACACACACTGTCCTCTCAGGACGATCCGGCCCGGGGGATCGGCGCGGCGCGGGACTGGCTGCTGGCCGAGTTCAACCGCTACGCGGCCGACTCGGCCGGGCGGCTGACCGCCGAGTCGCAGACCTACGTCCAGGAACCCGACGGTGACCGGATCCCGGTGCCGACACCGATCACCAACGTGATCGCGACCCTGCGCGGCACCAGCTCGCCGGAGCGGGTGTACGTGGTGTCCGGCCACTACGACTCCCGGGTCAGCGACGTACTGAACTTCACCGCCGACTCGCCGGGGGCCAACGACGACGCCTCCGGGGTCGCGGTGGTGCTGGAGCTGGCCAGGGTGCTGTCCCGCCGCGCCCCGGCGGCGACCATCGTGTTCGCCGCGGTCGCCGGCGAGGAGCAGGGACTGTACGGCGCCCGGTACATGGCGGCGCGGTTGCGCGAGGCCGGGGTCGACGTGCAGGGCATGTTCACCAACGACATCGTGGGCAGCAGCCGGGCCGACGACGGCACCCGCGACCCGTTCACTGTAAGGCTGTTCGCCGAGGGCGTGCCGACCGCGGAGACACCGGAGGAGGCGGCGGTGCGCCGGTCGGTCGGCGGCGAGAACGACTCCCCGCCCCGGCAGCTGGCCAGGTTCGTGCGCGAGGTGGCCGACAACCGGGCGACCGGGACGGCCGTGCGGGTGATCTACCGGCGGGACCGCTACCTGCGCGGCGGCGACCACATCGGCTTCCTGGAACAGGGTTACCCGGCGGCCAGGTTCACCGAGCCGAACGAGGACTACGCCCACCAGCACCAGGACGTCCGGGTCGAGGACGGCAAGCAGTACGGCGACCTGATCGAGTTCTGCGACTTCGCCTACATGACCAGGGTGGCCAAGGTGAACGCCGCGGCACTGTGGAGCCTGGCGACCGCGCCGGGCACGCCCAAGGGCGTGCGGGTGCGCACCGACAACCTCACCAACGACACGGTTCTGGTGTGGCAGCGGGGAACCGAGCCCGACCTCGCCGGCTACGAGGTGGTGTGGCGGGAGACCAGCGCGCCGGAGTGGACGGACGTGCTCGAGGTCGGCGACGTGACCACGACGACCATCGACCTGTCCAAGGACAACGTGTTCTTCGGCGTGCGGGCGGTGGACCGGGCCGGTCGTCGCGGCCCGGTCGCCTACCCGACTCCCTTGCGCTAGAACTGCACCAACGCCTCACCGACGATGAACTCGTAGGCGAAGTTGACGAAGAAGAACCCGAAGAACAGCACGTTGAGCACGAGGATCACGTAGTGCCATGGCCGCGGCCGAGCCGGCCGCGGCAACCTGGAATTGAGGTAGATCAACACGAACGGGAACATCAGCGCGCCGAAGTTGGACATGTTCGCCGAGATCTGCACCAGCTCGGTCGGCAGTGCGAGGTGCAGTGCCGCGCCGATCACCACGATCAACACGAGCATGTACGGGTAGTAGAACTTGCGCGGGTCGCCCTCCAACCGGCGGCGCAGTTTCGGGCTGACCGCGTGCATCGAGTCGGTGAAGTTGCGCACCAACGCCTCGAAGATGCCGAGCTGGGTGGAGAACAGCACCAGCACGCCGACGACCAGCATCAGGTAGAACATGCCGCTGCCGTACTGGGCACCGAGCTGCTCGGCGGTGAACGTCGGCACGTTCGCGGTCGTCGGCTGCTCGCCGCTGGTCTGCACGACGTGGGACATGAGGATCGTCGGCAGCAGCATGCCGATCATCGCGCCGCCGAAGAACACCAGCCACAGGTCGATCTTCAGCAGCTTGTACCACCGCCGCCAGCGCTGCTGGTTCACCGGGGTGTCCGGGAAGGTCACGCCGACCGACCGGAGCTCGGTCTTCTCCCCGCGCATGCCGGAGATGAAGCCGACCCGGTAGCCCATGCCGTAACCCTTGTCGCGGTAGTGGTTCATCGCGTACCAGTTCAGCCCGGACGCCAGCGCGGTGAACCCGGCGAGCCCACCGAGCTGGGAGGCGGTGATGCCCGGTGGTGGCGCCGCCGGCGTGATCAGTCCACGCACGCCGTCCCACCACAACGACCACGGCACGAGCGCGACGCACACCACGAGCAACACGCTGAGCAGCACCGTGAGCATCACCCAGTTGGCCAGCTCCAGCGCGCGGGACACCTTGCGCGCCAACGCGGTGATCAGGAAGACGACCAACAGCAGTCCGATCGCGAGCAGCCGCACCCACTCGATCTCGTCCTCCCGGTGCAGCCGCCCGGTGATCAACGCGAACAGTCCCTGCCCGGCGCCCGCGGCCCACCCGCCGAAGATGAAGGCGAGGTAGAAAGCGAAGAGCGAGAACGGCACCCAGAACTTCCATCCGGGCGGCACCCGGCCGAACCCGACGATCGGCACCTCGCCGGTCGCCATCACGTAACGCGAGCACTCGACGTTGTAGAACGTCTGCAGGAGCGCGGAGATGGTGATCACCCAGCCGACACCGACGAACCCGAACTCCCCGACGGCACTCGGACCGAGCAGCCACTCGCCGCTGCCGATCGAGATGCCGAGCGCGATCAGGCTCGGACCGATGACGAACTGGATGACCTGTAGCGGGCCGATTCGCCGAACCTTGAAGACTTCCTCGGGTTCTGGCAGATCCGCGACCCCGAGGGGCGGGCGGCTGACGCCCAGTTGATATTCGGTGGGAGTTTCCGAAACGGTGGGTCCATCGACATCGTTGGCCATGGCGACCTCCTGTGTTTCTGGAATACCGCCTCCGGCCACTCCCGTCAATCATGTGCGCTGTGCGAACAACGTGGACTCAGCGGGCGCGGTCGTAGATCAGCGCGAGTTCGCCGAGCTCGCCGGTGTCCTGCCGTCGGAGTGTCCACTTCGTACTCGGCAGACCGTCGTCGAGAAGTCGTTGTCCCGCACCGGAGATCTCGGGGCAGATCATCAGGTATAGACTGTCGACCAGGTCGGCGGCCAGCAGCGGCTTGGCGATGCTCGGGCTGCTGTTGATCAGGATGTCGCCCTCGCCGGTCGCCCGGAGTTCGGTGATCACGTCGACGGTGGGGGCGTTCACCACCCGGGTGCGGGCCCACGGCGGCTCGGTCAACGTGGTCGACAGCACCACCTTCTCCGCGTCCACCAACCACTTCGCGTAGCCGCGGTCGCGCGGATCGGCGTGCTCGTCCTCGGCGACCGTTGACCAGTAGCCCAGGAAGCCCTCGGCGTTGTTCCGGCCGATCACCGCCGTGGTCGCGTGTTCCCAGATGCGGCTGAGGTGCTCGCGGGCGACCTCGGTGACCGCGTAGGGGACGATCGCGCTGAGGTCGGCCGGCCCGTCGGGGCCGTGGTAGCGGCCGTCGATGGTGAGGCTGAGGTTGGCGATCACCTTGCGGTTGGTCATGATGGGGTGTCCTCTCTGGTGGTGTACGCCGTGATGGCGTGTCGCAGGTTGTCGAGTACCCGCTGCCAGCCGGTTTCGATCCCGGCGATGTGCGGCACGGCCTCGACGGTCGTGTCGGTGACGCGGAGGTCGACCCGCAGGCGGGTGCCGCCGTCGGCCTCGGTGAGGTGCAGGTCGTGGTGGCTGGTGAACGAGACCGCCCCGGCCGCGTCCAGCACCGACAGGTCGAACGCGAGGTGTTCGGGTTCCCGCGCGGCGTGCACGGTGCCGGTGGAGCGGTACCGCCGTCCTTCGGGATCGCGGTACTCCAGCACGGCGCGCCCGCCGGCCCGTGGTTCGAGCACGCAGTCGGCGACGGTCATCGGCGGGGTGACCCACCAGGACGCCAACAGGTCCGGGTCGACCCAGTGCCGCCAGACGACGTCCCGCCCCGCGGCCAGCACCCGCTCGAAGGAACTGGTGCGCCCGTCCGCCCACCGGTCCCGGTCGGCCACCGCGGTGTCGGCCTCGATGGCCGACCGGTAGCGCGCGATGACGTCCCGCTCGCCCGCGGTCGCCGCGATGGTCTCGGTCAGCTCCCGCAGCCGGCCGGCGAGCGCGGCCAGGGGCGCGGCCTCGGCGGCGTAGACGCGACGTTGCCCGAGCGGGAAGACGCTGACCAGGCCGGCGCGGGCGAGGGTCTGCAGGTGTTTGGTGGTCTGTGGCTGGCGCAGGCCGGTCAGCTCGGCCAACTCGCCGACAGACCTCGGCCGCTCGGCGAGCAGCTCGACGATGCGCCACCGGGCGTCGTCGCCGAGTGCCGCCGCGATCTGGTCCATGCCAAGATATTCACACATAAGAATATTCGTGTCAAGGAATATCTTGGATCGACCAGAATGAGGGCATGATCGCGGACTTCTGGCTCGACCCGTCCTGCCCGTACACCTGGGTCACCTCCCGTTGGCTGGTTGAGGTCGCCACGGTCCGGCCGGTGTCCGTGCGCTGGCGGGTGATGAGCCTGACGGTGGATCGGCGACCTGGCCGACGCCCTCGAACGCGCCGGTTTGCCCCGGGAGCGCGCGGCCGCCGGCACCACGACGACCTACGACGACGCCGTGCGCGCATCCCACGCCGAGGCGATGGCCGAGCTGGGGCCGCACGTCGGCACCCCGATCATCGCCACGACCACCGACGACGGCACCCGGGTCGCGTTCTTCGGCCCGGTCATCTCCCAGGTCCCGACCGGGGAGCGGGCGGGCGACCTCTGGGACGGCACCCTGCTGGTCGCCGCCACCCCGGGCTTCCACGAGCTGAAGGCGACCGCGCACGCCCAGCCGCGGCGGTGAAGATCCCCGACGCGGTGTTGGCCCACCGCGCCGGGGTCACAGCCTGGAACCGGTCACCGGTCACCAGGCGGCGGCAGCAGCGTACGGGACGCTGGGCAATGCCCTGAATGAGGCATTGGCGACGTTCAGCGTCCCGAATGACCCATTCAGGGCGTCAGTCGCGGTCCTCGCGGTGGGACTCGATCACGATCGGGTTCGGGTCCGGGCGCACGACCTCGGAGTCGACGACGAACACCGGGGCATGTGCCTGCTGGCGCTGTGCCGCGCGGGCCAGCACCCGGCGCCGCACGACCGCGCGGGTCGGCGGGAACAACAGCAGCAACGCCAGTACGTCGCTGACGAACCCGGGGAACAGCACCAGTGCCGCGGACACCCCGACGAGCATGCCGTCGATCATCTCCGGCGACGGGTCCCGCCGGTTGCGTACCGCGTCGCTGAACGCGCTCAGCGTCCGCGTGCCCTGCCGGCGCAGCATCGCCACCCCGACCACGGACACGAGCACCAGCAGCAGGATGGTGGTCAGCACGCCGATGACCTGCCCGATCGCCACCACGACCGCGATCTCGACCAACATCACCAGCAACAGCAGTACGAACACAGGCACGGTAGTGCCTCCCTCATCGAAGACCTGACAACTACCACAACGCCCGGGTCGGGCAAAACGCTCCCAACCTGATCTTCTACATAACCTTGACGAGCGCAATCAAGGTGTCGAAACTTGGTTCGACTCGACGAGGAGGTCCAATGGCGGTGTCCTTCGACACACACCCGGCGACCTACCGACACTGGCGGCTGCGGATCGAGGGCGAGCTGGCCTGGCTGGTGCTCGACGTGGACGAGCTGGCCGGCCTGCGCCCCGGCTACGAGCTCAAGCTCAACTCCTACGACCTCGGTGTCGACATCGAGCTGTACGACGCCACCCAGCGGCTGCGCTTCGAGCACCCCCAGGTGCGCACGGTCATCCTGACCAGCGGCAAGGAGAAGGTCTTCAGCGCGGGCGCGAACATCCGCATGCTCGCCGCGGCCGAACCCGAGTGGAAGGTGAACTTCTGCAAGTTCACCAACGAGACCCGCAACGCGATGGAGGACGCCACCGCCAACTCCGGCCAGACCTACCTGGCCGCGGTCAACGGACCGTGCGCCGGCGGCGGCTACGAGCTGGCGCTGGCCTGCGCGCACATCATCCTGGTCGACGACAACTCGGCCACCGTCTCGCTGCCCGAGGTGGCGCTGCTCGGCGTGCTCCCCGGCACCGGCGGCCTGACCCGGCTGGTCGACAAGCGCGGCGTCCGCAAGGACCTCGCCGACGTGTTCGCCACCCGGCCGGACGGCGTGCGCGGGCGCACCGCGCTGGACTGGCGGCTGGTCGACGAGCTGGCCCCGCCCCGCCGGTTCGCCGACGCGGTCCGCGCCCGCGCGCTGGCCATCGCCGACAACACGACGAAGGACGCCACCACCGGCGTCGACCTGCCGCCGCTGCGCCGCACCGAGACCGCCGAGCACCTGCGCTACGACCACGTCACCGCCGAGTTCGACCGCGCGGCCGGCACGGTGGCGATCACCGTGCACGCCGGGGATCCGGCCGACGAGCACTGGCCGCTGGCGATGACCCGCCAGCTCGACGACCTGATCCTGCGCCTGCGGACCAACGAGCCGACGCTGGGCACCTGGCTGCTGCGCACTGAGGGCGACCCGGCCGCCGTGCTCGCGCACGACCGGCGGCTGCGCACCAGGACCGACTGGCTGACCACCGAGATCACCCACTACTACAAGCGCACCCTCAAACGCCTCGACGTCACCAGCCGCAGCCTCATCGCGCTGATCGAGCCCGGCTCCTGCTTCGCCGGCCTGCTCGCCGAACTGGCCTTCGCCGCCGACCGCCAGTACATCCTCGACGGCCCACCGGTCGCCGAGCCCGACAGCGACCAGCGCGCGGCGCTCACGCTCACCGAGTCCAACCTCGGCCTGTTCCCCATGGGCAACGACCTCAGCCGGCTGGCCTCCCGGTTCTGGGGCGACCCCGACCAACTCGTCGTGGTGGCCAAGGAACTGGACACCGCGCTGACCCCGGCCAGGGCACGGGAACTCGGACTGGTCACCGACGCGCTCGACGACCTCGACTGGGAGGACGAGGTGCGCATCGTCATCGAGGGCCGCGCCGCGCTGAGCCCGGACGCGTGCACCGGCATGGAGGCCAACCACCGCTTCGCCGGCCAGGAGACCATGGAGACCAAGATCTTCGGCAGGCTCTCCGCGTGGCAGAACTGGATCTTCAACCGCCCCAACGCGTCCGGCGAGGACGGCGCGCTGCGGCGCTACGGCACGGGCAGAAAGGCCGTCTTCGACCGGAAGCGGGTGTGAGATGACGTCATCGGCGATCAACTACGACGACCGGATCCCGAACAACGTCGGGCTCTCCGCCGACCGCAGACTCCAGCGCGCACTCGAGGGCTGGCAGCCCAAGTTCCTCGACTGGTGGGGCGAGATGGGCCCGACACTGCGCACCAACAGCGTCTACCTGCGCACCGCGACCAGCGTCGGCCGCGCGGGCTGGGCGCACTTCGACCAGGTCAACGTGCCCGACTACCGCTGGGGGATCTTCCTCGCCGAGCGCGACCCCGACCGCAGGATCGCCTTCGGCGAGCACCTCGGCGAACCGGTCTGGCAGCAGGTGCCCGGCGAGTACCGCGCCGAACTGCAACGGCTGATCGTCATCCAGGGGGACACCGAGCCGGCGTCGGTCGAGCAGCAGAAACTGTTGGGGCTCACCGCACCCAGCCTCTACGATCTGCGCAACCTGTTCCAGGTCAACGTGGAGGAGGGCCGGCACCTGTGGGCGATGGTGTACCTGCTGCACGCCTACTTCGGCAGGGAGGGCCGGGACGAGGCCGAGAGCCTGTTGTTACGCAACTCGGGCAGCCCGGACTCGCCGCGCATCCTCGGCGCGTTCAACGAGCAGACCGCCGACTGGCTCGCGTTCTACATGTTCACCTACTTCACCGACCGGGATGGCAAATATCAGCTCGGCACCCTGAAGGAGTCGGCGTTCGACCCGCTGTCGCGCACGTGTGAGTTCATGCTGAAGGAAGAGGCGCACCACATGTTCGTCGGCACCACCGGGGTCGACCGGGTGGTGACGCGCGCCGCCGAGCTGATCCGCGAGCACGACACGCTCGACATCGGGCGCTGCGGCGGCATCCCGCTGGACCTGATCCAGCGTTACATCAACTTCCACTACACGGTCTCACTCGACCTGTTCGGCAGCGAGACCTCCACCAACGCGGCCAACTACTACACCGCCGGGCTCAAGGGCCGCTGGCAGGAGACCCGCCGCCGCGACGACCACCTGCTCACCGAGGACGGCGTGCTCATCGAGCGACCGGGCGCCGACGGCACCTGGCGTACCGAGGAGCTGTCCACGCTGCTCGCGCTCAACCTCGACCTGCGCGACGAGTACATCGCCGACTGCGAGACCGGGATCAAGCGCTGGAACCGGATCCTGGCCGACGCCGAGATCGACTTCCGGTTCGCGTTGCCACACCCGGGGTTCAACCGGTCGGTCGGGGTCGGCGCCGGCCACCACATCACCCCGGAGGGCGCCATCGTGGACGAGGCGACCTGGCGGGTGTCCAGCCACCGCTGGTTGCCGACCGAGGAGGACCTGGCGTTCGTCCGCTCGCTCATGCACCCTGTCTACGAGCGCGGCAAGATCGCCAGCTGGGTGGCGCCACCCCGCAACGGCATCAACGGCAAGCCGTTCGACTACGAGTACGTTTATCTGCCCTAGTACAGAGCCTCCCTGACCCAGAGGCGGTCCAGATGACAACGCCAGCCACCTTCAACGCCACCGACTACCTGCTGGACCGGCACTTACGCGCCGGCAACGGGGACCGCCCCGCCGTGGTGTGCGGGCAGCACACCCTGACCTACCACCAACTCGGTGAACAGACCCGCCGGGTCGCCGCCGGGTTGCGCGCGATCGGGGTGCGGCCGGAGGAGCGCGTGCTGCTCTGCATGGCCGACGGTGTGGAGCTGCTCAGCGGCATCCTCGGCGCCATGTACCTCGGCGCGGTGCCGGTGCCGGTGTCCACCATGGTCACCGGCGCGGAGCTGGCCATGATGCTGGTCGACGCCAGGGCCCGCGTGCTGTGCGCGTCGGTGGAGTTCCTCGACGTCGTCACGCCCGCGGTCGCCGCGGCGTCCGAAGTGGAGCATCTGGTGGTCGACGGCCCGGCGGAGGTGCCCGGCCCGGCCGTGCACTCCTGGAGCGAGCTGCTCGCCGAGGGTGAGTTGGCCGCGCCGTACGGCACCTGGGCGGACTCGCCCGCGTTGTGGCTGTACACCTCGGGCACCACCGGCAAGCCCAAGGGCGCGATGCACCGGCACGGCAGCGTGCGCGACGTCGCCGAGTTGTACGGCCGGGGCGTGCTCGGTGTCGGGCAGGCCGACCGGTGCCTGTCGGTGGCGAAGCTGTTCTTCGCCTACGGGCTGGGAAACTCGGCCTTCTTCCCGCTCGCGGCGGGGGCGACGACCGTGCTGGAGCGGGCGCGTCCGACCCCGGCGACGATCGGCGCGCTGGCCGCGGCCGCCCGGCCGACGCTGTTCTTCGGCGTGCCGACGTTCTACTCCGCGCTGCTGAACTCCGACCTTCCTGACGACTGTTTCTCCTCGGTGCGCCAGGGGGTCTCGGCGGGCGAGCCGTTGCCGCCGGTGCTGTACTCCCGGTTCCGGGAACGGTTCGGTGTGGAGGTGCTCGACGGTCTCGGCTCGACCGAGGCGCTGCACATCTTCCTGTCCAACCGGCCGGGCCAGGTGCGCGCCGGCTCGTCCGGGACCCCGGTCGCCGGCTACCGGGTCGAGCTGCGCGACGAGCGCGGCACGCCGATCGAGGCGGCGGGCCAGCCGGGCGACCTGTTCCTCGGCGGGCCGTCGGTGGCCACCGGCTACTGGTGTCGCACCGAGACCAGCCGGCAGGTGTTCCAGGGCGAGTGGTTGCGCACCGGGGACACCTACGTACGCAACGAGGACGGCACCTACACCTGTCTTGGCCGCTCCGACGACATGCTGAAGGCCGGTGGGATCTGGGTGTCGCCGGCCGAGGTGGAGGAGCGGCTGCTGCAACACCCGGACGTGGCCGAGGCGGCGGTGGTGGCCGGGCAGGACGCCGACGGCCTCGACAAGCCGATCGCCTGTGTGGTCCCGGTGCCCGGCCGCGACCTCGACCACGCCGCGCTGGTCCAGTGGTGTCGCGAGGGGTTGGCCGCCTACAAGCGACCGCGGGCGGTGGTCGGCCTGACCGAGCTGCCCAGGACCGCGACCGGCAAGATCCGCCGCAACCTGTTGCGCGCGCGGGTAGCCGGTGAGCTGACGACGCTGGCGTCGCCGACCGATCAGGTGCCGGCCTGATGTTCGACGGCATGCCACTGGTGGACGCGCACGTGCACGTGCCGCGTTTGGCCACGCTGAAGCCGGCCTGGCGGGAGTGGGCGGCACGGTTCGGCGGCCGCTACGACTGGCGGTTCGCCTACGACGATGCCGGAAACCCGGTGCCCGCGGCGTTGGACGCGTTGATGGAGCGGGAGGGCGTCGACCGGGCGCTGCTGTTCTGTGAGTACAGCCCGAGGGCGACCGGCGTGCAGCCCATCGAGGACAACCTGCCGCTGGTGGCCGCGAACCCGGTGCGGTTTCGCCTGGTGGCCAACGTGAACCCGCACCTGCACCATCCCGTGGCGTCCGAAGTGGAGCGTCAGCTGGCGCTCGGCGCGGTGGCGTTGAAGCTGCATCCGGTGCACGGCGGCTTCGCGCCCGACGACAAGGAGCTGTACGCCGCGTACCAGGTCTGCGCCGACCGCGACGTGCCGGTGATCATCCACACCGGATCGTCGTCGTTCCCCGGTGCCCGTGCCAGGTATGGCGATCCCGCGCTGATGACCGATGTCGTCGAGGACTTCCCGACGCTGAACATCGTGTTCGCGCACGGCGGCCGGGGCTGGTGGTACGACACGGCGGCGTTCCTCGCACTGGCCAAGCCGAACGTGTGGCTCGACCTGGCCGGCCTGCCGCCGGCCAGGCTGCCGGAGTACTACGCGCGGTTCGGCCTGGAACGGTTGGCCACCAGGATGGTCTTCGGCACCGACTGGCCGGGGATTCCCGGGATCGCGCGCAACGCCCGCGCGGTCAGCGATCTCGGCCTGCCGGCCGACGTGCTGCGCGGCGTGCTCGGCGGCAACGCCGCGAAACTGTTCCCCGGCTTGGGAATCTGACCGGGTCAGTGCCGCCTGGCGAGCGCGACCAGGTAGCGGCATGGCTGTCCGGTCGGGTTCTGGTAGGTGCACGGGGCCGGCTGGCCGAGTTGTAGGCAGTCGCCGGGGTGCAGGTCGTGCACGGTGTCGCCCTCGTGGAAGCGCAGGTGGCCGGCGATCACCCAGAGCTGGTGGTGCACGAAGGTGTAGGTGTCGGCGGGGAAGCTCGCGCTCGCGCCCGGCGGCAGCTCGACCTCGACCAGTTCCAGCGGCCCGCCGGCGGCGGGGGACAGCGCGCGGCGCAGGTAGCCGGTCTCGGGATCGGTCCACGTCGGCTGCTCGGCCGCGCGCGCGAGCCGCCGGTCGTCCTGGCCGTCGCGTTCGATCCGCGCGATCAGTTCGGACAGGGTCAGGCCGAGCGCGCCGCTGAGCTTGCCGAGCAGCGCGGCGGTCGGCTGGGCCGTGCCGCGTTCGATCTTGCCGATCATCGCGCGGGAGACGCCTGCGCGGTCGGCGAGCGCGTTCACCGGCAGGTTTCGGGCCAGGCGGGCGGCCCGGACAGTGGCGGCGAGGGATGTGGCGAACGCGTCATCGGTCACGGTGTCACTATAGTGTCAACAGTAGTTACTATCGTCTGCATGGTGATTCGGGACGCGACCGAGCTCGACGGGGTGGCCTGCGCGGCGGTCTACCGCCCGTACGTGACCTTCACGACGATCACGTTCGAGTCCGCGCCACCGAGCCCCGAGGCGATGGCCGGCCGGATCGCCGCCGCCTCGCGGGCCCACTCCTGGCTGGTGCTCGAGGACCTCGGCCGGGTCGTCGGCTACGCCTACGGCGGCGAGTACAAGGAGCGGCCGGCCTACCGGTGGGCGTGCGAGGTGAGCGTGTACCTGGAGTGGGGCCGGCGGCGCACCGGCGCGGGCCGTGCGCTGTACGAGGCGCTGTTCGCCAGGCTGGCCGCGCGCGGGTACCGCACCGCGCTGGCCGGCGTGACCCTGCCCAACGAGGCCAGCGTCGGCCTGCACCTGGCGCTCGGCTTCGAGCCGATCGGCACCTTCCGGCGGATCGGCTGGAAGTACGGGGCGTGGCACGACGTCGCGTGGAGCCAGCGCCCCCTGGCCATCGGTGCCGACCCGCCGGCCGAGCCCTGCTGAGGTCAGCGGCCGAGCACCAGGTAGGCGAAGCCGAGCACGCCCCGGTAGGAGGAGAGGTACACCCGCTCGCGGCTGTCGATCCACTCCTGTACCTCGGCCGCGCGCGGGTCGTCCCGGTTGGCCAGCAGCCACTCCTGCTGTCCGGCGCGGTGACGGGACTCGAAGTCGTCCCATTCGCGCTGGTCGGCCGTGCTGAGGTGCATGACCCGCCAGCCGGCGCCGTTGGCCGCCGCGACCAGGTCGGGCAGCGAGAGGAACTCGTTGCCGAACAGGTCCACGGCGGCCGGCGTCGGTGGTGCCGGCCAGCACCCGTCGCCGATCAGCACCCGGCCGGACGGCACGACGTCGGCCAGCGCGGTCAGCATTGCCTTGGTGCCGCCGAGCGCGTGCGACGCGCCGATGCAGATCGCCCGGTCGGCGGTGTGCTTCCAGGACTCGGCCTTCTCCTCGACGAACTGGACGCGGTCGACCAGACCACGCTCAACGGCCGCTCGCCGCCCGCGGTCCAGCGCGGTCGGGTCGGAGTCGACCCCGGTGGCTCGGTTGTAGGTCCGCGCGACCGCCCGGAGGAGTAGCTCGCCCCAGCCGCAGCCGAGGTCGACGAGGGTGGTGTCCGCGGTGAGGGCCAGCCGCTCCAGCAGGAGATCGGCGTGATCCTCGGCCAGTGGGGTGTTCCATCGCAGGCGCGCGTACCGCGCGGCGGCGAGCGTGTCCGTCACTTCAGATAGACCCTTTCCTGGCTGATCGGGTAGCCGGCGCGGGCGAACGTCGCGGCCATCGGGGTGTTCGTCGTGTCGGTCTCCGCGGTGATCTGCCCGGCGTTCTCGGTCTGGAGTATGCGGGTCGCCTCGACCAACAGGTCGAAGGCGTACCCGTGACCGCGCTGCCCGGGCACCACACCGATGATGCCGATGACCGGTCCACCGTAGTTGCGACCGGGCACGGTCAACCCGACCAGGTCACCGTCGGGGGTGTAGGCCAGCCGCCACCACTCCCGGGGTGATGGCATCCAGTGTAGGAACTCCATGTCCTCGCGGACGGCGGCGTCCAGTCCACCGCTGGCGACGTCGGCGCGCTGGTGGGCGTCGAGCGAGCCGACGATGATCTGGGCCAGGGCGGCGCGGATCCGGTCGTCGTCCGGTTCTGGTTCGAACCGCAGCCGGCCGGGGGCGGCCGGGATGCCGTCGGCCGGGGTCCAGCGGTAGCGCAGCCGTTCGACGAACCGCCGCATGCCGGCGCGCTCGGCGACCGCGATGCGGGCGTCGCCCGCGGCCTTGACGGCGGGGTCCGCGCGCCACCTCGGCGGCAGGATCAGGGCGTACTCGGCGTCGAGGTTCGCCGCGCGGAGGATCTCGACGGCCGCGTCCTGCCCGTCGGGGGTGAAGTCCAGCCAGTCGAGGGCCTTGGGGGTGGTGTCGCTCGGCGCGCCCCACCAGGCGGCGCGGGCGAGCGTCCGGCCGTCGCGTTGGGCGACCCAGGTCCACTCCGGCCGGTACTGGCCGAGGGCGGCGAGTTCGTTGTAGTCCCGGCCCTCGGTCTGGGCGTCGATGAGCGCGGGGTCGGTGAGCTGGTGGAAATCGAGGTGCTCGCCGGGGGCGAGCGGGCGTACGACCAGGTCGGTCATGAGGGTTCCCTTGGGGATGAGGCGCTCCCTCAGACCCACCGGAACGCCGAGACGGTGGGATGGGAGCGCATGGTCGGATCGGTGAACATGCCCTCACCTCCTCTCGTCGTCTCCAGGCGTGGCGGCTACTCAACCATGCCGGGCGGACGCACGTCCAGATTTTTTGTCGGACCCGCGTGGCACCGTCGTCACCATGGACATCAACACCCAACCCAGCACCACCCGGCGGCCTACGGACGGGTCGTGGTTATGGCCGGTTTCGCCCGATGGTGGCCCGCCCGGTGGCGAGCCATGACCGAACCGCCGTCGTTGCCGCCGGAGGTGCTGCGCCGGCTGGCCGACCACCGCAGGCGCCGGGCCGCACCGGCGGCCGACCGGGCGGCGTTCGCCGAGCGCCGCCGGCGTGGCCTGAAAGCCCGCCACGCGGCCACGTTGGCGTATGTCGCGGAGCGACAGTCCGAACGTGACCAACAACAGAACGAGCCGTCGAAGGAGGAGCCAACACCGGACACCCAACACCCGAACGCAGCCTGACTCCAGGCCCGGCCGGGCCGGCCACGCCGTTCACCGAAACGACGTGGCCGCCCCACCGGTCGCCGGCAACCCAGAGGTTGTCGGGATACAAACAACAACCGCTCTCCGGACGCGCACGAGGGCGTTGGCCAGCGGGCGGGGGCTTACTCGCCGGCCAGTTCGGTCCAGCGTTCCTGGGCCGGTTTGCGCCAGAGTTGGTGTCTGGCGTTGAACAGGGTCGTCGCCGTGGTGCCGCTCCACTTGGCGGGTAGCAGCTCGCTCGGCAGTTGCGGGTCCAGGAACGGGAACCGGCGCCATTCGTGCACCAGCAGGGTTCGCGCGCGCAGGATGCCGTCCGGTGTCGTTGGCGTCAGCGCGGTGAACTCGCGGATGAACGTCTCGTACCGCGCCGCCACCTCCGTCAGGTTCCACGCGTTGGCGACCATGTCCCGCTCCTGGCCGAGCGCGCCGTAGTTCGCCAGGAACGACATCGCCTGCGCGGACAGGTCCAGCTCGTCCAGGATGAGCTTCGCGTCGGCCTCGGCGTCCGGGTGCGGGGTGATCCACACTCCGGCCGTCGGTGAGCCGAACCCCGCCCAGGTCAACCGGGTACGCAGCTTGTGCCGCAGGTCGCGCATCGCCTCCGGGACCGACACCAGCAGCACCAGCCAGCGGCCGTCCCAGTCCCGGTCGCCGCTGCCGAAGCCGTAGATCCGCGCCGCGCCCTCGGCCAGCAACCGCCGGCCGGGCGTCGACAGCCGCCAGCGCACGCGCCTGCCGATCCGGT
This sequence comes from Actinophytocola sediminis, assembly GCF_054779715.1. Taxonomy (NCBI): domain Bacteria; kingdom Bacillati; phylum Actinomycetota; class Actinomycetes; order Pseudonocardiales; family Pseudonocardiaceae; genus Actinophytocola; species Actinophytocola sediminis. The sequence continues at coordinate 19,748 of NZ_BAAGXS010000069.1, forward strand.
CGGAACTCAGCCACCCCTCGGCCGCGGTCCTGGCCAGCGCCTGCCGGGCCGCCTTCTCCTCGACCTCGAACAACGCCAACACGTCAACAAGAGTGGAAGTCCAGACCGGCTCCTCGGCCGGCAGCACGAACTCGCCGAGCACCGTCGTCAACAGCGAACGCGCACTGCCCCCGCTGACCTCCCGCCGCCTACTGACCACCGGGCCACGCTGCCCGTCAGCGCCCATGAAAAGCCCCCATTTCAATTGCGACACGCATCTGTGACACCGTCACGGATTTGTATTATCACATCCCCAGGCCAGTCACAGGCAGTGACCAGCGTACGGGTATCAACGGGCGACCGGCCGAAAAGGTTCGGTTATTACCAGAGTCCCGGCGGAAGGTAACCCTCAAGGGTGAGAAGTCGGCGTTTCGACTCCACTCCGCTACCGCCACTGAAGCCGCCAAGCCCGTCACCAGCCACCACGCGATGGCACGGCACGACGATCGGAATCGGGTTGCTCCCCATGATCGATCCGATTCCGCGCGCCGGGATCCCCGTCCCGCACCTGGCCGCGAGCTCACCGTAGGTCACCACCGACCCATAGCGCACCGTCTCGTAGAGCGTGCCCAACACCCGCCGCTGCGCCGCCGACATCAACCGCCAGTCGATGGTCAGCTCGAACTCCCGCCGCCGCCCGGCGAGGTACTCCCGTAACTGTCCAAGCGCGACCCCGGCCGCCGAGTCGTCGGCCGCCTCGGTGAGCCCGAGCCGCTTGGCCACCGCAGCCCGCACATGTGGCGAGTCGGTGAACGCGGTGGCGACCAACCCCTCCTCGGTCACCGCCACGAGCACATCACCGAACTCCGTCGGCATGCTGCCGAAAGCCACCATGCCCGACGCGATCACTGGTCTGCCTCCCCGAGCTGAAAAGTTGCGTTCCGGTCCCTTTGGGAGCCGCTTGCTCGTCAGGCCGACTGGGACGGTGTCTCTCCCAGGCGGGGGAACGGGGAGGTGGAGAAGACCACCTCGACCGTCACCCCGAAGTATTCCGCGATCCGTAGGGCGAGGTAAAGGCTCGGGCTGTACTCGCCTCGTTCCAGATAGCCGATCGTCTGGTAGTGCACGCCGACCGCGTCGGCAAGCTCCCGCCGCGACACCCCGCGCTCCACTCGCAACATCGCGATCCGGTTGTGGATCGTCTCGCTCATGTGGTCCTCTGCAACGCACGCTCCCGTCGTTGGGCGACGCTCGAACCGGACTCCCGGCGGGCCATCCGTCGCAGCACCCACGGCGCCACCACGAACCCGATCACCGCCCACGCCCCGAGCACCCCGACCATCTCCAGATGCCGCCACGATCCGCCGAACTCGACCGCGGCCAACTCGCCGGGCAGCATCGCCGAGCGCATGCCCAGCCCCAGCCAGTACACCGGGAACACCTGCGCGATCCCCTGCAGCCACTCCGGGAACGACGAGATCGGGTAGAAGATCCCCGAGATCGCGATCAGCCCCATCACCGGCAACATGATCACACCCGCGTTGCGCGGGTTGGTGAACAGTGACCCGAAGACCGCGCCGAGCGGCAGCGTCGCGACCAGCCCGAGCACCATCACCCAGGCCAGCGTGAGCCACGCGGTGACGCTGGTGAGCGCCAGCCCCTCGAGCATGAACATGCTCGGGACCAGCACGATCGTCATGCTCGCCACCGTCATCCCGGCGACCAGCACGACCTTCCCGGCCAGGTACCCGAGCATCCCGTTGGGCACCGCCTTGGCGCGCAGCAGCGTGCCGTCCTCCCGCTCCAGCGCCAGCGACATCATCAACGTCACCATGCCGCCGAACACCACACTCATCCCCAGCACGCTGGGCAGCGTCCTGGTCCCCAGCGAGAAGTCCGTCCCCGGCACGGACGCGCCGCGCATGAAGAACATGACCACCAGGAAGATCAGCGACGGGAAGAAGTAGTTCCACAGGTCCTGGGCGTTGGTGAACGTGTGCCGGACCTCGATCACGCCTCGCCGCAGCCCGACTCGCAGCGCATGACTCGTGGTGTTCACCTGGCCACCTCCGTGAACTCCCGGACCGCCGCGTCGTGCTCGCCTGCCTCGAACTGGCGCACCAACTCCATGTACACGTCCTCCAGGCTCGCCCGGCGCACCTCCAGGTCGGCGATCTTCTCGTCGTGCGTGCCGAACAGCTCCCGGACGTAGGCGGTCGCGTCCGTGGTGGAGTGCACGAACCGCTGCCCGTCGACCGTCCAGCGGACCTCGGCCTCGGTGGACATCGACCTGGCCAGCTCGTCGGCCGAGCCGTTGGCGATGATCCGGCCGCCGGCCAGGATGAGGATCCGGTCGGCCAGCTTCTCCGCCTCGTCCAGGTCGTGGGTGGTCAGCAGGATCGTCGTCCGGTCGTCGGCCAGCCGGTGTACCAGGTCGTGGAACTCGCGCCTGGCCTCCGGGTCGAACCCGGCGGTCGGCTCGTCGAGGAACAGCAGCTCCGGCCGGCCGACGATGCCGATCGCCACGTCCAGCCGGCGTCGCTGGCCGCCGGAGAGCCTGCTGATCTTCTTGGCGGCGTGCTCGGTCAGGCCGACGATCTCGATCAGCTCGTCGACCGGCCACGGCCGGACGATCCGCGCGGTCGAGAACGGCAGGTAGTAGTCGCCGAGGTGGCCGAGCAGCTCGCGGACCCGCCACTGCCCGTGGTCGCGCCACGACTGCAGCACCACGCCCAGCCGCGCCCGCCAGTCCTCGTTGCCGTGTGCCGGGTCGACGCCGAGGACCGAGATCTCCCCGGCCGACCTCATCCGGAACCCCTCCAGGATCTCGATCGTCGTCGTCTTGCCGGCGCCGTTTGGCCCGAGCAGCGCGACGACCTCCCCTGGTCGGGCCGTGAAACTCACCCCGTTGAGCACGTCCGTCGTCCCGTACCGCATCCGCAGGTCGCGGATGTCCAGTACGACGTCGTTCTCCGGCCGGCCTAACTCCTCCGGTGCCGGCGCTTCCTTCATTACGGCCACACCTCACCCTCCTCCTGTCGAACGTCTCGGTTAGACGATAGCAGGAGTACTACATTGTGGAGCGGCGGTGCTACTCCGATGTCGGCCCGGAGAACGTGGGCCGGCGCTTCTCGCGAATGGCCGCGACCCCCTCGCGCACGTCCGGCCCGTCGAAGCCGAGGAACTCCAGCCCGAGCGAGGCGTCGAAGATCGGTCCCGCCTGCCGCAGCCAGTTGTTCAGCGCGTACTTGGTGAACCGCACCGCCGACTGCGAGCCGGCCGCGAGCCGGCGGGCCACCTTCAGCGCGGTCTCGTGCAGCTCGGCCTGCTCGACGCACAACGACACCAGGCCGATCCGCTCCGCCTCCTCACCGGAGAGCGGCTCGCAGGTCAGCAGGTGGTACTTGGCCTTGGCCATGCCGCACAGCAGCGGCCAGATGATCGCCGCGTGGTCGCCGGCGGCCACCCCGAGCTTGGTGTGCCCGTCGATGATCCTGGCGTCGCGCGCGGCGATCGACACGTCCGCGAGCAGCCCGGCGACCAGCCCGGCGCCGACCGCCGGTCCCTCGATCGCGGACACCACCGGCTTCGCGCAGTTGATCACGTTGTAGACCAGGTCGCGCGCCTCGCGCAGCACCCGGATCCGGACGGCGAAGTCCTGGGACATGTCGGTGACCAGGTCGAGGTCGCCGCCGGCGGAGAACACGCCGTCGGTGCCGCGGATGATCGCCACCCGCACGTCGGGGTCCTGGTCGATGCTCTGCCAGACGGCGGCCAGGTCCCGGTGACCCTGGTGCCCGACGGCGTTGAGCCTGCCGGGCGCGGACATGGCCACCTCGAGGATCCCGTCACCGAGATCGGCGAAGCGCAGGCTGGGGTACTGAGTGGAGTAGTCAATCACGACCCCATGCTTACTCCAGGGCACTCCCGAGCAGCCAGTACCCGGCGAAGTAGATCAGCTCCTTGTCGATCTCCCGCTCGTTGACGAAGTGCCGGCGCAGGTCCTTGATCGCGCTCGACTCGCCGGCCAGCCACAGGTACGGCTTGCCGGCGGGCAGCTCGGTCCGCCGGATCGCGTCGCACAGCAGCCCACCGCTGGTCGCCGCCCGCCCGCCACGCGACAGCCAGGTGACCCGCACGTCGGCGGCCGAGGCGATCGGCATCATCTCGGCGGTCGAGTCGACCTCGATGAACGCGTGCACCAGCCGGCCGGCCGGCTGGGCCTCGATGATCGCGGCGATCGCCGGCAGCGCGGTGTCGTCGCCGGCCAGCAGCAGCCAGTCGCTGTCGGCGGGCGGGGCGAACTCGTAGCCGAGGATCGGCTCGTGGTCCGCGTCCGGGGCGAGGATCGCCACCCGGTCGCCCGGCCTGGCCGCGCCCGCCCAGGCAGAGCCGGGGCCGGTGTCGCCGTGCAACACCATGTCCACGTCCAGCTCCAGCGTCTCCTGCCGGAAGTACCTGATCGTGTAGGTGCGCATGAACGGCCGCCGGTCCTCGGGCAGCGCGCGGTACTCGGGGTACCAGTCCGGCCCTTCCGGCACGGTCGGCTCGGTCTCGCCGGCCAGCGGGAAGAACAGCTTGATCCGCTGGTCGAGCCCGGCGCTGACGGCGCGGGCGAGATCCGGCCCGGTGAAGGTGACCCGCACCTGGTGCGGGGTCAGCCGCCGGACGCCGACCACCTCGGCGCGAAACAACGAGTAGGCCTGGCTCATGGGGCGCTCCAGCCGACGACGGCCAGCGGTGCGGCGCGGCTGGCGGTGATCGACCGCAGGATCTGCCCGACGCGCACCGCGGTCGTGGACAGCAGGGAGGAGGAGATGCCGTGCGTGTGCTCGGTGCTGCCCTGCAGGTACACCCCGGCGCGCAGCTCGTCGTCGGTGTCCACCCGGTAGTCGCGGGCCACCGCCGGTTGGCCGTCCTCGTCGCGCCGGCAGAGCAGGGCGAGGTTGCCGAGCAGGCGTAACGGGTCGGCGGGACGGTAGCCGGTGGCGTAGACCAGGACATCGCAGTCGAGCACGGTCTGCTCCTGGGTGGCGAGCGACTCGACGGTCACCCGCACGCCGTCGGCGCTCTCCACCGTGCGCGCGACGCGGGACACGTTGAGCAGCCGCAGCCTGCGCCGGCCGAGCACCTTCTCCCGGTAGGTCCGCCGGTACAGCTCCTCGATCAGGTCGGTGTCCACGACCGAGTAGTTCGTGTTGCCGTGGTAGCCGAGGATCATCTCCTTGACCTCCGCCGGCGCGCCGAAGAAATGGTCCACCGCCTCCGGGTCGAACACCCGGTTGGCGAACGGCGAGTCGTCCGACGGGCTGTAGCCGTAGCGGGCGAAGATCCCGCACACCTCGGCGTGCGGGAAGCGGTCGTGCAGGAACTTGGTCACCTCGGCGGCGCTCTGGCCCGCGCCGACCACCGCGACCCGCCGCGGGTTCTCGCCGAGCCGCTCGACCCGGTGGAGCAGGTCGCGGTTGTGCCACACCCGGTCGGACAGCCGGGCCCCGGTTGGCAGGCGCGGTTCCAGCCCGACGCCGAACACCAGGTTGCGCGCGCGGTAGGTCGTGGTGTCCGCGCCGTGGCGGGTGATCACGTCCATGGCGACGACCGTGCCGGCGTCGGTCACCGGCTCGACCGCGATGACCTCACGGTTGTAGTGCACCGAGTCCGCGACCCGGCGGGCCGCCCACTGCAGATAGTCGTGGAACTCGATCCGCAGCGGGAAAAGGGACTTCTGGTTGATGAAGTCGACCAGCCGGTCCGCACCGTGCAAATAGGACAGAAAGCTGAACTCACTGGTCGGGTTGCGCATGGTGACCAGGTCCTTGAGGAACGAGACCTGCATGGTGGCGTCCTCGATGAGCATGCCCCGGTGCCAGCCGAACTGTTGCTGGCGCTCCAGGAACAGCGCGCTGACCTGGTCTGTCGCCTGTTGGTTGTGCTCCGCGATGGCGATCGCCAGTGCGAGGTTCGACGGCCCGAAGCCGATCCCGACCACGTCGAGGACCGGACCCGTGTCGCTGGGTTGCTCTGGCATCAACCATCCTTCCCTCGACCTGGTTGCGGAGGTAAGCCTAACCTAATTGATTACGGTAAGGGTAGGCTCGCTTCACCTGAGTCACGGCTCACAGTTCACGGCGGAAGGGTTGTCATGCGCGTGGTCCTGTTCGGTTACCAGACCTGGGGATACCGCACGCTCGAAGCGGTGATCGCCGCCGAGCACGAGGTCGCCCTCGCGGTGACCCACCCCGCGTCCGACCACGCGTACGAGTCGATCTGGAACGACTCGGTGGCGGAACTGGCGCAGGCCACCGGAATCCCGGTGATCATGCGCAACCGGCCGGACGAGGACGTGGTCCGCGCGGTGAAGGACGCCGAGCCGGACATCATCGTGGCGAACAACTGGCGCACCTGGATTCCGCCGCACATCTTCGACCTGCCCCGGTTCGGCACGCTCAACGTGCACGACTCGCTGCTGCCGGCCTACGCGGGCTTCGCGCCGGTGATCTGGGCGCTGATCAACGGCGAGGCCGAGGTCGGCGTCACCGCGCACCTGATGAACGAGACCCTGGACGCGGGCGACATCGTGCTGCAGCGCGCGGTTCCGGTCGGGCCGACCGACACCGCGACCGATCTGTTCCACCGCACCGTCGACCTGATCGGGCCCATCGTGGTCGACGCGCTGGCCATGATCGCCGCCGGCAGGCGCGACTTCGTCACCCAGGACGCGTCGAGGGCGAGCTTCTTCCACAAACGGTCCATTGAGGACAGTCGGCTGGACTTCTCGTGGTCTGCGGCCGAGCTGGAGCGGTTGGTGCGCGCCCAGTCCGACCCGTACCCGAACGCCTTCTGTTACCACGGCCAGGCCAGGCTGCGGGTGATCGAGTCGGCGGTGTCGGCCAAGCGCTACGGCGGCACCCCCGGCCGGATCTTCATCAGGGAGGGCGACGGGGTGGCGATCGTGGCCGGCGCGGACGCCAGGTTCGGCCGCAACCACGCGCTGCTGGTCCGCCGGGTGCGGCTGGACGACGGCACGGAACTGCCCGCGACGGAGTACTTCCGCCGGATGGGCGGCTACCTGACCGCCCAGCCGGCCTGAGCCCCCGGCAACCCCCGGCGTCCACACTGGAGCCCTGGTCGGTTTGCTAAGTTCAGCGAACTAACGACAACGGGGGTGTCCGCATGTCGAACCACGCCTGGACCGAGCCGGGTGCCTTCGCGGTCGGCCGGGGCGTCTGGCGGATCCCGCTCCCGCTGCCGACCGACGGGCTGCGCGCGGTCAACGTCTACGCCATCGAGGCCGACGACGGGTTGGTGCTGGTCGACTCCGGCTGGGCGCTGGACATCGCCAAGGACGCGCTGGCCGGCGCGCTGGCCACCATCGGCCGCGACTTCGGTGACATCAGGCGGTTCCTGGTCACCCACGTACACCGGGACCACTACACCCTCGCGATCACGCTGCGCCGGATGTTCGGCTCGAAGGTGGCGCTTGGCATCGGCGAGCAGCCGTCGCTCAACCGGATCAGGTCCGGCCGGATGGACGGGCAGGCGCGGTCGATGGTGCGCTGGGGCGCGCAGTCGCTGGTCGCGCGCTGGGCCGAGGAGTTCGGCGCTCGGGGGGGAGTCGCGGGAGGACTCGGTCTACGAGGAGCCGGACGAGTGGCTCGATGGCGCCACCTTGCTCGACGTCGGCGACCGCACCCTGCTCGCCGTGCCCACCCCGGGACACACCCAGGGGCACGTGGTGTTCGTCGACGAGCGGGCAGGCGTGCTGTTCGCCGGCGACCACGTGCTGCCGCACATCACCCCGTCGATCGGGTTTGAGCCGGAGCCGGCGCGGTTACCGCTGGGGGACTACCTCGACAGCCTCAAGCTCCTGCGGTCCTATCCGGACCTTCAGCTGCTGCCGGCCCACGGTCCGGTCGCGCCGAGCGTGCACGCGCGGGTGAGCGAGTTGCTCGCCCACCATGACGAGCGGCTCGACGCCACCGAGCAGGCCGTGCGCGACGGCGCGGGCACCGCGTACGAAGCGGCGCTGCGGCTGGGGTGGACCCGCCGGCAGCGCCGCTTCGTCGATCTCGATCTGTTCAACCAAACGCTCGCGGCCGGGGAAACGGCCGCCCACCTCGACGTGCTGGTGGTGCGTGGCCGGCTCCGCTCGTCCACAGTGGACGGAGTGGTTGAGTATTCAGCTGTGCGAGTGGACTAGTCCTCAGTAGACTGCTGGCCGCCGTCGGGCGTGTCGAGCCCGAGCATCGCCAGCAGGTTCGCGCAGTCCTGTGCGTCGCTTGAGTGGTAGGCGACGGTGCGCGCCGCCTTGCGGTTCTGCACCGCGTAGTGCATTCTCTCGCTCGCCCGTGCCTCGGCGAAGCGGCCTTGCTCGATCGTCGGGCTGGCGTGTCTTGCCCAGGTCATGCGGCACCTTTCTGATCGGCCCACCGTGTTCGGCGAGCGCCTGTCGCGGCGTCCTCGCCGTTCGCGTTCCGGTGGGCACCAACGGCCCCTCCGTGGCCCCTCCGGCCGATGAACCGGGGGACTCCCGACGCCGGAATCCTGACACCCCGTGAGTAGGGCACACCACCCCGGGGGTGGTTTGGCCGCTCTCAGTGATCTACTTGATTTGGTCGCATTACCAGGTGGATGCCGGTTTTGCAAAGGCGATTCACGCTTTTTCCCAGTGTTCCCGGTATTTCATTCGGGTACGGACTGGGTTCATCCGGTCACGTGTGGTGGCCGATCCTCGGTGTTCAGTAGTGCGCTCAACCTGGTGGTGACCTCACTCTCCGCGCCCGTTTCGTCGCGCCGCAGTAGTTCTCGCGCGCGTGCCATCGCGCGGGTGCCGGCCGCCGTGAGCGCCGATGGGTCGACACCGGGTGCGTCCGGAAGGACCAACGGGAACACGTGTGGTGGCCGATCGTGCGCGCTCGGTGGCGGTACCGACCGGTTCGTGGTCCGTTCGCGGAGCTCGTCGGTCAGCGCCTGTTGGGCCCGGCCGCGCAACAGCAACAACACGAACGGGTCCGCGTCGAGCAACCACGAGGTCTGGAAACACACCGCGGCCGCGTGCTGGCACATCTCCCAGTCCGGGCAGTCACATTCGCCCCGAAGCTCGCCAAGACCGGGCAGTAGCGGGACATCGGCGTCCGCGGCGGCCTCGACCAACTCGTGCGGCATGTCCCGGTCGAGCAATGCCGCGAGATGTCCGGCCTTCGCGGTCACCTCGTCGAGGAACCGCTGCCACTGTTGGTCACTGAGACGGTCGACGAACACCACCGTGTGATACACGGCGTCCACGTCGGTGACCTGTGCGGTGAGTTGGCCTGGACTTACCGTGATCGGACCTACTCGACCGGCGTGTGCCAGTCTACGCCCCCGTTTGAGCGGGGCGGTGTCCATCGCGGTCTCCGCCATCGCCCGCAGCCACTCCTGCCCCCACCAGGTGCGGGCGAACCGGCCCGGCCGGCGTTGGGTCGCCGGGAAGGCGGGAAAGCCGACGGCCTCGGTCATCGCGCACCTCGCAGGGCAACCAGTTCGGTCAACTCGGCATCGGTCAGCTCGGTCAGCTCGGACACGTCCGTCTCCTGTGGACCGAGCACCGCCGCCGCGATGTCCTTCTTGGACTCCAGCATCGCGGCGATCCGGTCCTCCACGGTGCCCTCGGCGATCAGCCGGTGCACCTGGACCGGGCGCTGCTGGCCGATCCGGTGCGCGCGGTCGGTCGCCTGTGCCTCGACGGCGGGGTTCCACCAGCGGTCGTAGTGCACCACGTGGTCGGCGCGGGTCAGGTTCAGCCCGGTGCCGGCGGCCTTGAGGGACAGCAGGAACACCGGCGGTCGCGCGCTTTCCTGGAACTGGCTGACCAGCTCGTCGCGGCGGTGGACCGGGGTGCCGCCGTGCAACAGCCGCGTCGGCACGCCGCGCCCGGTCAGATGGCTCTCCAGCAGCCTGGCCATGGCGACGTACTGGGTGAACACCAGCAGCGCGCCGTCCTCGGCGCGGATCGTGTCCACCAGTTCGTCCAGCAGCTCCAGCTTGCCCGACCGGCCGGCCAGCGGGTCGGTCTGGCCGAGGTACTGCGCCGGGTGGTTGCAGATCTGCTTGAGCGAGGTCAGCAGCTTGAGCACCAGCCCACGCCGGCGCATCCCGCTCGCGGTGGCGATCTCGGCCATCGTCTCGCGCACCGCCGCCTGGTAGAGCCCGGCCTGCTCGGCGGTCAGCGCCACCGGCCGGTCGGTCTCGGTCTTGGGCGGCAGCTCCGGTGCGATGCCGGGGTCGGACTTGCGGCGGCGTAACAGGAACGGCCGCACCAGCCGGGAGAGTTGTTCGGCGGCAACGGTTCGGTCGCCCTGCTCGATGGGTTTGGCCCAGCGGGAGCGGAACGTGGCGTACGAGCCGAGCAGACCGGGGGTGGTCCAGTCGAGGATCGCCCACAGCTCGCCGAGGTTGTTCTCCACCGGGGTGCCGGTGAGCGCCACCCTGGCGGTGGCCGGGATGCGCCGCAGTGCCCGTGCGGTCTCCGAGCGCGGGTTCTTCACGTGCTGGGCCTCGTCGGCCACGACCAGGTCCCAGTCGGTGTCGGCGAGCCGCTCGGCGTCCAGGCGCATGGTGCCGTAGGTGGTCAGCACGAACCCCTCGTCGGCGATGGCGCGGCCGGAGCCGTGGAAGCGCGACACCGGGGTGCCCGGCGCGAACCGGGCGATCTCGCGCTCCCAGTTGCCGAGCAGCGATGCCGGGCAGACCACCAGCGTCGGTCCGGCGCCGCGGTGTAAGTGCAGCGCGATCAACGTGATCGTCTTGCCAAGGCCCATGTCGTCGGCAAGACAACCGCCGAGCCCGAGCGAGGTCATCCTGGCCAGCCAGCGCAGGCCGCGCAGCTGGTAGTCGCGCAGGGTCGCGCGCAGTGCCGGCGGCGGGTCGACCGGTGGCTCGTCGAGCTGGGCGCGCAGCCGTTCCAGTGGGCTCGACGGCGCGACCGGCACCCACGTGCCGTCGACCTGCGCGGTGCCGGTGAGCGCGGCGCCGAGCGCGTCGATCGCGGTGAGCGGCTTGAGGTCGCGCTCGCGGGCCTTGGCCACCAGGTCGGGCTCGACCAGCGTCCACCGGTCCCGCAGCCGCACCACCGGGCGCTGGGCGGCCGCGAGCTGGTCCAGCTCCTCGGCGGTGAGCACCTCGCCACCGGTGGCCAGCTGCCAGTTGAACTCGAACAGCTGGCCGACGCCGAAGAACGACGGCAGTCCAGTGTCCATAGTGGAGTCCACAGTGGAGTGCACGGCGGCCTGCGCGGTGAGGTCGCGGGCCAGCTCTCGCGGCCAGTGCACCTCGATCCCGGCCGCGGCCAGGCGGGTGCCGCCGTCGCCGAGCAGATCGAGCACCTCGGCGTCGTCGAGCACGAGCCGGTCGGGCACGGCGAGGTCGAGCAGCCGGTGCAGTGGCGGCCACACCTGTGCGGCGCGGCGCAACGTGAGCATCGCCTCGGAGTCCCCGCCCCACACCTGGGCGAGGTCGGCGACCGAGCCGGTGCGGTGCACCTGCACCACGGTGGTGAACGGCCCGGCGCCGAAGTCCCCGTCGGCCACCTCGAGCCGCAGCGACAGCCGGATGGCGGCCGCGGTGGGCAGCGCGGCCGCCCACTCGCGCAGGTGCGGCACGGCGGTCGCGGCCGGGCCGACGAACGCCGGGCCGTCCTCGGCCCTGGTCAGCGTGTCGGCCACCGCGTCGAAGAACGGCCGGGGATCGGGTCCGTCCGCGAACTCCACATCGGACGGTTCGAGTGGACTGACGACCCAGGCGTCGAAGCCGCCGGCGGTGACCGCCGGCAGCAGCCTGCCGTGCGCGACCAGCCGCAGCGCGGCGTGCGCGGCGGCCGACCAGAACGGCTGGGCCGCACCCGCGTCGAGCAGTACGGGCAACGCCTCGGCGACCGACAGCGTGCGCGTGTGCGCACCCGAGGTGAACACCAGCCGCCCGTGCCGGGGCGGGTCGGCCGTCGCGAGCACGACCGACCACCCGGAGAGATCTGCGGTTTCGAGCAAACGAGCCTCCTTTCCTCAGCGGCTGAGCCGGCTGAACCTGCGTACCGACAGCGGGAAGAACACCGCGACCAACACCAACGGCCAGACCACCGCCATCAGCACCGCGTTCTCCGCCACCCAGGAACCGCCGGTCCACCCCGGGTTGCCGAACAGTTCCCGTGCGGCGGCCGCTGTCGAGGACAACGGATTCCACTCCGCGATCGTGCCGAGCCAGCCCGGCATCGTCCCCGGGGCGACGAAGGTGTTGGCCAGGAAGCTCAAGGGCCAGATGATGATCTGGAACGCGCCGAGTGCCTCCTGGTTCCTGATCAGCAGCCCGAGGTAGATACCGATCCAGAGCATCGAGAACCGCAGCAGGAGCAGCAACCCGATGGCTCCGAGGGTAGCCGCGGGACTGCCGTGCGCCCGCCAACCCATGACCACGCCACAGGTGACGATCACCACCAGACCGGCGAGGGAGTTGAGCATGTCCGCGCCACACCGGCCGACGACCACGGCCGACGGCGCCATCGGCATCGACCGGAAGCGGTCGGTGACCCCGCGGGCGGCGTCGGCGTTGACCGCGAGCATGGTCGCCTCCATGCCGAACACCATCGTCATGGTGAACATGCCGGGCAGCAGGAAGTCGGTGTAGTCCGCGCCGCCCGGCATGTCCATCGCGCCGCCGAACAGGTAGCCGAAGATCAGCACCAACATCACCGGGAACAGCAGCCCGATGATCACCGGCGTCGGCTCGCGCACCCAGTGCATGAGGTCGCGGCGGGTGATCGTCCAGCCGTCGGCCACCGCCCAGCGCAGCCGGCCGCCCGGCGCGGGAGTCAACGTCGTCATGCCGGCACCTCCGTGTCGGTTCGCTTGCCGGTCAGGTGCAGGAAGACCTCGTCGAGGGTCGGCCGGCGCATGGCGATGTCCTCCACCGCCACCCCCGCGTCGGCCAGCGCGCGGATGGTGTCGGTGAGCGCGCCGAGCCGGTCGCGCACCGGCGCGCTGACCAGCCGGGCGTCGGCGTCGGTGCGCGGGGTGCCGCTGGTGACCGATCCGACGATTGTCGCGGTCCTGGCCAGCTCGGCGGTCTCGTGCACGATCACGTCCAGCCGGTCGCCGCCGAGCCGGGTCTTGAGCTCCTCTGGCGGGCCTTCGGCGATTACCCGGCCGGTGTCGATCACCGCGATCCGGCTGGCCAGCTGGTCGGCCTCGTCGAGGTACTGGGTGGTCAGCAGGACCGTCGTGCCGGCGCGGACCAGCGTGCGGACGGCGGTCCAGACCTCGGTGCGCCCGCGCGGGTCCAGCCCGGTGGTCGGTTCGTCGAGGAACAGCACCTTGGGGGCCAGGATCAGGCTGGCCGCGAGGTCCAGGCGCCGGCGCATGCCGCCGGAGAACCGTTTGACCGGCTTGGTCCCGGTGTCGGCCAGGTCGAACTGGTCGAGCAGCTCGCCGGCGCGGGCGCGGGCCGAGGCGGCCGGCAGGTGGTAGAGCCGGCCGAACAGCTCCAGGTTCTGCCGCGCGGAGAGCGCCTCGTCGACCGCGGCGTGCTGGCCGACCAGCCCGATGCTGGCGCGGACCCGGTCGGGCTGGCCGGCCACGTCGAACCCGGCGACCGTGGCGCGGCCGCCGTCCGGGCGCAGCAGGGTGGTCAGGATGCGTACCGCGGTGGTCTTGCCGGCGCCGTTGGGCCCGAGCAGGCCGAGGACCGTGCCGGCGGCGACGGTCAGGTCGATCCCGTCGAGCGCGGTCCGGTCACCGAAGCGTTTGCGTAAGCCCTCGGTCACGATCGTCGGATCGGTCACTCCTGGTCCTCCAAGATCGTACGGTGTACGGAGTAGAACGCTATCGTACATCGTACGGAGAAACTAGGATGTTACACATCATGGCGAAGCAATCCGAGGACCGGCACTACGGCGGTCGAGGCGACCCGGTCCGCAGCATGGAGCTGCTCTGGCGCGACGGGTCGGCCCCGGTGCGCGGCCGGGGCCCCAAACCCGCCCTGACCGTGGACCGGATCGTGGCCGTGGCCATTGAGCTGGCCGACGCCGATGGCCTCGGGGCGGTGTCCATGCGCCGGGTGGCCGACCGCCTCGGCGTCGGCACGATGTCGCTCTACACCTATGTCCCCGGCAAGGCCGAGCTGATCGACGTCATGTTCGACACCGTGCTGGGGGAGCCGGCCCCGCCGGCGGCGCCGACCTGGCGGGAGCGGCTGGAGCTGATCGCGTTCGGCAACCTGGCGATGTACCGCCGTCACCCGTGGCTGCTGACCGTGATGGCCAACTCCCGCCCGCCGCTCGGCCCCAACGGCATCGCCGCCTACGACCGTGACCTGCGCGCCGTGGACGGGATCGGCCTGTCCGACCTGGAGATGGACTCGGTGGTCACCCTGGTCTCGGTCTACGTGCAGGGCGCGGCCAACACCGCCATCGAGGCCGCCAGCACCGAGCACGCCACCGGCGTCTCCGACCTGGAGTGGTGGCGCACCTACGCCCCCCTGCTGGCGAAGGTCTTCGACCCGGTCAAGTACCCCGTCGCCGCCCGCGTCGGCGAGGTCGCCGGCCAGACCTACCAGGCCGCCTACGACCCCGACCACACCTTCCGCTTCGGCCTCACCCGCCTCCTGGACGGCATCCAGACCCTCATCGACCGGCCCCCACCGCCCTGAATGCCTCATTCGGGACGTTGAGCGTCGTCAATGCCTCATTCAGGGCAGTGGTGGTCGTGGGGCGCAAGTGGGTGACTCGAGCCGGCAACTGGGCTATTGCCATACCCAGGGTTTGTTGCGACTCTCCCGCGAATGACGTCCTCGTCCGCGACCACTACGGTCCTTCTGCCGATCGTCCTTGCGGTGATCATGCTCGGCCTCGGCCTCTCGCTGACCGTCGCCGATTTCAAACGGGTGGTCCGCTACCCGCGCGCCGCGGCGGTCGCGCTCACCTGCCAGATCGTCCTGCTGCCCGGGATCTGCCTCGGCCTGGTGCTGCTCTTCGACCTGCCGCCGGCGCTGGCGGTCGGCATGATGCTGCTGGTCGCCTCACCCGGCGGCACCACGGCCAACCTCTTCAGCCACCTGGCCAACGGAGACGTCGCACTCAACATCACCCTCACCGCGATCAACTCGGTACTGGCCGTGGTCACGCTCCCGATCGTGGTCAACCTGTCGCTGGACGGGTTCATGTCGGGTGACGACTCGATCGGCCTGCAACCGGACAAGATGCTCCAGGTCTTCGCGCTCGTGCTGGTCCCGGTTGCCGTCGGCATGGTCATCCGCAGGCGCGCCCCCGAGTTCACCGAGAAGCTGCACCGGCCGGTGAAGATCGCCTCGATCGTGGTGTTGGCCCTGCTCATCGGTGGTGCCATCTACCAGGAGCGGAACAACTTCGTCGACTACATGACCAGCGTCGGCCCGGTCGCGCTGCTGCTTCTGCTGCTGAGCCTCGCGGTCGGCTACTACGTGCCCCGCGCCTTCCAGATCCCCCGTGACCAGGCGGTGGCCGCCTCGTTCGAGATCGGCCTGCACAACAGCACGATCGCGATCGCCATCGCACTGAGCCCGACCCTGCTGAACAACCCGGAGATGGCCATCGCGCCCGCGGTCTACGCGCTGCTGAGCTTCCTGCCGGCCGGGCTGATCGCCTACTTCATGAGCAAGCGGACGAGCGAAAAGGTCCTGACCGGTCAAGCCAACTAGCGGGGTGCGTCACAACCCCGTTGCGCGGCGTGCGCCGACATCGGAAATACTGCCCAGTAATAAGCAAAGCTGACGGCCGTCAAGGTCGTCGGGATGCGGAGGGCGTTCGTGGTCGTTCGATTGATCCTGGGGCTGGTGATCACGTTCGCCGTGCTCGGCCTGGCCGGGCGCCGGGCCAAGTTCCTGTTCGACCTGATCCGCGCCGGCCAGCCGGTCGACCGGTTCGACCGGCTGGGCAGCCGGCTGTGGGCCCAGGTCAGGGAGGTCTTCGGCCAGCGCAAGCTGCTGAAGTGGTCGATCCCCGGCGCGGCGCACGCGTTCACGTTCTGGGGCTTCGTCATCCTCATCTCGGTCTACCTCGAGGCCTACGGCGCGTTGTTCGACCACGACTTCCACATCCCGATCATCGGCCGCTGGTCGATCCTCGGCTTCGTGCAGGACTTCATCGCGGTCATGGTGCTGGTCTCGCTGGCCTCGTTCGCGGTCATCCGGATGCGCCAGAACCCGGAGCGCAAGCAGCGTGACTCCCGGTTCTACGGCTCGCACACCGGTGGCGCCTGGCTGATCCTGTTCATGATCTTCAACGTCATCCTGACGATGTTCGTCTTCCGCGGGGCCGCCTCGGCGCTGGGCAACCTGCCCTACGACTCCGGCGCGTGGGTCTCCATCGGGGTCGGTGAGCTGCTCGCCCCGCTCGGGCACACACCCAACGAGTGGATCGAGTCGATCGCGCTGCTCGCGCACATCGGCGTGATGCTCTCGTTCACGATCATCATCCTGCACTCCAAGCACCTGCACGTGTTCATCGCGCCGATCAACGTCTCCACCAAGCGGCTGCCCGACGGCCTGGGCCCGCTGCTGCCGATGGAGTCCCACGGCGCGCCGATCGACTTCGAGGAGCCCGACGACGACGACGTCTTCGGCCGGGGCAAGGTCGAGGACTTCACCTGGAAGGGCATGCTCGACTTCGCCACCTGCACCGAGTGCGGGCGTTGTCAGAGCCAGTGCCCGGCGTGGAACACCGGCAAGCCGCTCTCGCCCAAGCTCGTGATCATGGACCTGCGCGACCACCTTTTCGCGAAGGCGCCGTACCTGATCGGTGGCCAGGACGTCCCGGACCACAGCGACGTCGACGTGCTGGCGCTGGCCGGCGGCAACGGGCACTCGGTGCCCGAGTCCGGGCACGGCCGGGTGCCCGACGACAGCCCGCTGCAGGCGACCCGCCCGCTGGTCGGCCCGGCCGAGGTCGGCGGCGTGATCGACCCCGAGGTGCTGTGGGCGTGCACCACCTGCGGCGCCTGCGTCGAGCAGTGCCCGGTGGACATCGAGCATGTCGACCACATCGTGGACATGCGCCGCTACCAGGTGATGATCGAGTCGGAGTTCCCCTCCGAGCTCGGCACGCTGTTCCGCAACCTGGAGAACAAGGGCAACCCGTGGGGCCAGAACAACTCCGAGCGGATGGACTGGGCCAAGGACCTCGACTTCGAGGTGCCGGTGTTCGACGGCGAGCTGGCCGAGGACGTCGAGTACCTCTACTGGATCGGCTGCGCGGGCGCGTTCGACGACAACGCCAAGAAGACCGTGCGGGCCACCGCCGAGCTGCTGCACATCGCCGGGGTCAAGTACGTCGTGCTCGGCAAGGAGGAGTCCTGCACGGGTGACCCGGCGCGCCGGTCGGGCAACGAGTTCCTGTTCCAGATGATGGCCCAGCAGACCGCGGAGATGCTCAACACGGTGTTCGAGGGCCGGGACCCGGTCAAGCGCAAGATCGTCACCACCTGCCCGCACTGCATGAACACCCTCGCCAGGGAGTACCCGCAGCTGGAAGGCATGATCCCGTCCTTCAGCGGCACGAACGGGCACTACGAGGTGCTCCACCACACCCAGGTGCTCAACCGGCTGGTGCGCGAGGGCCGGCTGACCCCGGTCAAGGCGGCCGACAACGACGGCGGCGCCCCGGTCACCTATCACGACCCCTGCTACCTGGGCCGGCACAACAAGGTCTACGAGCCGCCGAGGGAGCTGGTCGGCGCGGCCGGCGCGACGCTCACCGAGATGCCACGGCACGCCGACCGGTCGCTGTGCTGTGGCGCCGGTGGCGCGCGGATGTGGATGGAAGAGAACATCGGCAAGCGGATCAACCTGGAGCGGGTGGACGAGGCGCTGGAGACCAAGGCCAAGGAGGTCGTCACCGGGTGCCCGTTCTGCCGGGTGATGATCACTGACGGCCTGGTGCAGCGGCAGAGCGAGGACAAGGGCACCGATGTCCAGGTCCGGGACGTGTCGCAGATGCTGCTGGAGTCGGTCAAGCGGGGGTTGCCGGTCAAGAACGGCTGATCGGCGCTCCAGCCGGTCTCGTGCGTTCTTCGGCCGCCGCCGGAAACACTGGTTCGGTGACCTCCGGAGCTGAACCAACGCCCGTGCCACCGGTCAAGCTGGACCGGGTGGTGATCAGGTTCGCCGGTGACTCCGGTGACGGTATGCAGCTGACCGGTGACCGGTTCACCTCCGAGGCGGCGGCGTTCGGCAACGACCTGGCGACGCTGCCCAACTTCCCGGCCGAGATCCGGGCGCCAGCGGGGACCCTGCCGGGGGTGTCGTCGTTCCAGCTGCATTTCGCCGACTACGACATCCTGACGCCGGGTGACCGGCCGGACGTGCTGGTGGCGATGAACCCGGCCGCGCTGATGGCCAACATCGGTGACCTGCCGGCCGGCGGCACGTTGATCGTGAACACCGACGAGTTCTCCAAGCGCAACCTGTCCAAGGTCGGCTACGACGCCAACCCGCTCGAGGACGGCTCGCTGGACCGGTACGTCGTGCACGCGGTGGCCATGGCGACGTTGACCCAGGGCGCGCTCGCGGACACCGGGCTTTCCAAGAAGGACGCCGAGCGGTGCAAGAACATGTTCGCGCTCGGGTTGCTGTGCTGGATGTACCACCGGCCGACCGAGGGCACGGAGCGGTTCCTGCGGGAGAAGTTCGCGCGTAAGCCGGACATCGCCGAGGCGAACGTGTTGGCCTTCCGCGCGGGCTGGAACTACGGGGAGACCACCGAGGCGTTCGCCACCACCTACGAGGTGGCGCCCGCGGCGGACTTCCCGCCCGGCCGCTACCGGCAGATCACCGGGAACACCGCGCTGGCGTACGGGATCGTGGCGGCCGGTCAGCGGGCGCGGCTGCCGGTGTTCCTCGGCAGCTACCCGATCACCCCGGCGTCGGACATCCTGCACGAGCTGTCCAAACACAAGAACTTCAACATCACCACGATGCAGGCCGAGGACGAGATCGCCGGGGTCGGCGCGGCGCTCGGCGCGGCCTATGGCGGTGCGCTGGGGGTGACGACGACCTCCGGTCCCGGTCTCGCGCTGAAGTCGGAGACCATCGGGTTGGCGGTGATGTCGGAGCTGCCGTTGCTGGTGATCGACGTGCAGCGGGGTGGGCCGTCGACCGGCCTGCCGACCAAGACCGAGCAGGCGGACCTGTTGCAGGCGTTGTTCGGCCGCAACGGCGAGTCGCCGGTGCCGGTGCTCGCGCCGCGGTCGCCGGGGGACTGTTTCACCATCGCGCTGGAGGCGGCGCGGATCGCGTTGGCCTACCGCACGCCGGTGCTGGTGTTGTCCGACGGGGCGATCGCCAACGGGTCGGAGCCGTGGCTGATCCCCAACGTGGACGAGCTGGCGGATCTGCGGGTCAGCTTCGCCACCGAGCCCAACGCGCCGGACGGCAGCGGGGAGCACTGGCCCTACCTGCGGGACTCCGCGACGTTGGCCAGGGACTGGGCGGTGCCGGGCACGGCCGGTCTGCAGCACCGGATCGGTGGGCTGGAGAAGGCCGACGGCAAGGGCAACATCTCCTACGACCCGGACAACCACGAGCGGATGACCCGGATCCGGCAGTCCAAAATAGACGGTGTGCTGGTGCCGGACCTCGAGGTCGACGACCCGTCGGGGCAGGCGGAGGTGTTGGTGCTCGGCTGGGGCTCGACCTACGGGCCGATCGGCGCGGCGTGCCGGTCGCTGCGGCGGCGTGGGCAGCGGGTGGCGCAGGCGCACCTGCGGTACCTGAACCCGTTCCCGGCCAACCTGGGCGCTGTGCTCGGGCGGTACGCGCGGGTGCTCGTGCCGGAGTTGAACCTGGGGCAGTTGGCGATGCTGGTGCGTTCCCGGTTCCTGGTGGACGCGGTGTCCCACACCAAGGTCTCCGGGTTGCCGTTCATGGAGGATGAGTTGGTCGAGGTGGTGGCGCGGCAGCTCGCGGACATCGAGGGCGGCCAGCACACGTGGTTTTCGGAGGCGGCATGACGATCGACCTTGGGTTGCCGTCGTTGGGTGGTCTGGACGGTGTTCCGGCGGCGAGTGCGCCGCAGAAGGCCAAGGAGTTCAAGTCCGACCAGGAGGTCCGGTGGTGTCCGGGCTGTGGTGACTACGTCGTGCTCAACGCGATGCAGTCCTTCCTTCCCTCGTTGGGGTTGCGTCGGGAGAACATCGTGTTCATCTCCGGGATCGGCTGCTCCTCCCGATTCCCGTACTACATGAACACCTACGGCATGCACTCCATCCACGGCCGCGCCCCCGCCATCGCGACCGGGTTGGCGGTGACCCGGCCGGATCTGTCGGTGTGGGTGGTCACCGGGGACGGGGACGCCCTGTCCATCGGCGGGAACCACCTCATCCACGCCTTGCGGCGGAACGTGAATTTGAAGATCTTGCTGTTCAACAACCGGATCTACGGGTTGACCAAAGGCCAGTACTCACCCACCAGCGAACCCGGCAAGGTCACCAAATCCACGCCAGCCGGGTCGGTGGACCACCCGTTCAACCCGCTGTCCCTCGCGATCGGCGCCGAAGCCACCTTCGTCGCCCGCACCCTGGACAACGACCGGGCACAACTCACCAACATCCTCACCGCCGCCGCGCAGCACCGGGGATCAGCGTTGGTGGAGATCTACCAAAACTGCCCCATCTTCAACGACGGCGCCTTCGACGTCCTCAAAGAACCCGGCCAAGCCGAACAACGCCTGATCCCGTTGGAGCACGGCAAACCGATCGTGTTCGGCACCAACGCCGTCATCCGCACCGCGCATGGACTGGACATCGCACCGGTGGACCAGGTCACCCAGGACCAGATCGTGGTCCACGACGCCACCATCGACGACCCGTCCTACGCCTTCGCCCTCACCCGCCTGTCCACACAGGACCTCACCCACGTCGTGACCGGGGTCTACCGCAACACCAACCGACCCACCTACGACGACCAGGCACGCCACCAGGTCGCGGCCGCCACGCAGGCCAGGCAGCCGGACCTACAGCACCTGCTCGACGGGGCCGACACCTGGACGGTCAACTAGCTTCGCGGTACCACGCCGGCTCCTTCGCCGGGGCGTCCGACCACTCCCGCCAGGCGTGTACGACCAGGTTCTGGAACCGGGGCGCGCGCTCCGTCCGCGAGCGCGAGTCGGCGATGACGATCGCCGGCCTCTGCTGCCGTGGTACCGCGAAGTCACCCTGCATACCCCCAGCATGTGGATGCCGACTCAAGCCACGGTTGAGCGCCGAACGTGTTTCGGTGCATTAGCACATCAACGTCACCGAAAGCCCTCCTGTTCAGCGTGACTCGACCACGGTTCCAGTGCCGGTGAGGAAACTCACAGGTAGGCGCTCTTACCCGAAGGGGGCGACGACTGTGGAGCAACGGATCTGGACCGCTCGGCACACCGTCAGGGTGGCCGCGTCGCCGAGGCGGATCTATCACCTGATCGCGAACGTCGACCACTACCCGAGGCTGTTCGGCGAGATCCTCTCCGTCGAGCACCTCGGCTACGACGGGACCAACGAACGCGTGCGCTTCTGGGGCACCTTCGGGGACCATCGCGGCAGTTGGGTGTCGCTGCGGGAGATCAACCTCAAGCGGATGCGGGTGCGATTCCGCCAGGAGCACGCCAGCGCCCCGCTGGCCTCGCTCGGCGGGCTGTGGCGGGTGCTCCCCAAGGGCAGCGGCGCGGAGGTCGTACTCGATCACTACTACCGCGTTGTCGACGACGACATCGTTGCCGCGCAACGACTCGAGCAGGCCATCGGCCGCTCGGCCGGCGCCATGCTGGACGCGCTGCACGAGGTGACCGACGAGGACTTCGGGATGTGGCCCCCGTTCGCGGACGCGGTGCGGGGCCTGGAGGGGGTGAGCTGACATGAGCGGATCATTACGACCAGGCGCGCGGATACCGGTCGGCTCGGCCGACGTGCTGCCCCGGCTGGCCGCGATCGCCTGGCCGCACCGGGCGGCGCTGCGGACCGGCGCGCGGACGGTGACCTTCGGCGAGCTGGACCGGGACATCTCCCGGCTGGCCTTCGGCCTGCGGCAGCTGATCGGCGGCGACGAGCTGCCGGTGGTCGTGTCCGCCGCGCTCGGCACGGACTTCCCGACCGCGTGCTTCGCCGTGGTGCGCAGCGGGAACACCGTGTTGCCGGTGAATCCGAGGATGCCGGCGGAGACGTTCGCCGGCATCCTCGCCGACAGCGGCGCGCGGGCGGCCGTGCTCGGCCGGGTGATGTACGAGCGGGTCCGGCGGGTGCTGGCCGACGTCCGGCTGGAGCAGGTGGTGCTGCTCGACGCGCCCGCCGAGGTCGGGCAGCTGACCTGTGCCGAGCTCGCGACCAGGGGAAGTCTGCGGGTGAACCCGGCCGACCGGTCAGAACACGCCGCGGCCACCCCCGACCGCAGCCACTACCAGCTGAAGTCCGCCGCCTACGCTAGAGCCGACGGGCTGAGCACGGAGTCGGTGGTGCTCAACGCGACCTCGTCGTTCCAGCTGGACGACCTCGGCGCCGGGCTCGCGGCGGGCGCGACCCAGGTGCTGTGGGCCAACCCGGACCCGGCCGCCGCGCTGCGCGAGGCCGCCCGGCACCGGGCGACGCACGTGTGGCGAACGGACACCCCGGCCGAGCGGTCGGTGGCTTCATGATCAACACGTCGACCGTCTACCCGTGCTCGGTGAGCGACGCGATGGCCAACTGGCCGACCGGGATGGCCGTGATCACCACCGCCGACCGCGACGGGTGGTGGTGGGGGTTCACCGCGAGTGCGGTCAGCCAGGTGTCGGCCAAGCCGCCGATGATCTCGGTGTGCATCGACCGGGACGCGCACTGCCGGCCGGTGTTCACCGCCGCCGACGCCTACGCGGTGCACGTGCTGCGCACCGGCCAGGAGGACCTGGCCGCCCAGTTCGACGGCGGCGTCACCGACGGCTTCGAGGACATGGTCGTCGGCTCCGGCTACGAGGGCGTGCCCCTGCTCGACGACGTCGCCGTCCGCCTGGAATGCCGCCCGGTGCACCACCTGCCGGCCGGCGACCACGTGATCCTGCTCGGCGAGGTCGTCCGCGCCCGCACCGGCCCACACGACCCCCTCGTCTACCTCGGCCAGGGCTTCCGCCGGCTGGTCCGCCCCACCACCCTGCCGCACGCCAGCTAGCCCAACATTCCCGTTGCGCATCCGTTTGTCGTAAATGCCCTGATCATCGTGGACGACTCGGGTGAGTGGCCCTTACGATCACCCATCCACGGGTGCCACAACTGCCGCAGCGGAGCGTGCACATGACCAACGAGACCCCGGCGACCTCGGCGTATGCCACGCTCTGCGCGGCATTCCAGGACTTTGTGCGCAAAGTCCCCGACGGCGTCATCCTCCGCACCCCTGGCGATGAGTCCAGGTTCACCTGGCGCCAGTGGGACCAGCGGGTGCGCGCCATCGCGGCCGGGCTCGCGGCGCTCGGCGTCGGCCGGGGCGACACCGTCGGCCTGATGCTGACCAACCGGCCCGAATACCACCTCGTCGACGCGGCCGCGCTGCACCTGGGCGCCGTGCCGTTCTCGATCTACAACACCTCCGTGCCAGAGCAGGTCCGGTACCTGTTCGGCAACGCCGGCAACAAGGTCGTGGTCTGCGACGAGAAGTTCCTGCCCCGCGTCCGCGAGGCGGGCGGCGAGATCGACCACGTGGTGTGCGTCGACGGCGCGGCCGACGGCGCGATGTCGTTGGCGGACCTGGAGTCCCGGGGCGACCCGGACTTCGACTTCGACGCCGCCTGGCAGGCCGTCGAGCCCGGCGACCTGGCCACGATCATCTACACCTCCGGCACCACCGGCCCGCCAAAGGGCGTGGAACTCACCCACGCCAACGTGATTGCCGAGGCGGACGCGGTGCGGGTGCTCTTCGCGGTCGAGCCGGGCGACCGGGTGCTGTCCTACCTGCCGGCCGCGCACATCGCCGACCGGGTCACCTCGCAGTACTTCGCGATCCTGTTCGGCATTCAGGTCACCTGCGTCGCCGACCTCACCAAGCTCGCCGAAGCGCTGACCGACTGCCGGCCGCACTCGTTCTTCGCCGTGCCCCGGGTGTGGCAGAAGTTCAAGGCCGCCATCGACACCGGGCTGGCCGCCGAGCAGAGCGGCCCCAAACGCAAGATAGCCGCGTGGGCCCTCGACATCGGGACCAGAGCGGCCCGCGCCGAACTCGACGGCCGGCAACTGCCGCCGATCCTCGCCTTCCAACACCGGCTCGCGGACAAGCTGGTGCTCGGCAAACTGCGCCACCGGCTCGGGCTCGACCAGGCGCGCGCGCCCGCGTCCGGCGCGTCGGCGATCTCCCCGGACATCCTGGAGTTCTTCTGGGGCCTGGGAATCCGCATCTACGAGGTGTGGGGCATGTCCGAGACCGGTGGCGCGACCACGGCGAACGCGCCCGGCCACACCAAGCTCGGCACCGTCGGCCGCCCGCTGCTCGGCGTCGAGGCCAAGCTCGGCGACGACGGCGAGCTGCTGACCAGGGGTCCGACGATCATGCGTGGCTACCGCGACGATCCCGACCGGACCGCGGAGGCGATCAACGCCGACGGCTGGCTGCACACCGGCGACATCGCGGAGATCGACGCCGAGGGCTACGTGCGGATCGTCGACCGCAAGAAGGAACTGATCATCAACGCGGCCGGCAAGAACATGTCGCCGTCCAACATCGAGAACGCGATCAAGGCGGCGACCTCGCTGATCGGCCAGGTGGTGGCGATCGGCGACGACCGGCCCTACATCGCGGGACTGGTGGTGCTCGATCCGGACGCGGCCGCCGGTTTCGCCGCCCAGCACGGGATCTCGTCGTCCTCACTGGACGATCTGGCTGCCCACCAGGAGGTTCGGGCGGCCGTGGTGGCGGGAGTGCGGGCGGGCAACGAGAAACTCGCCCGGGTGGAGCAGCTCAAGCGCGTCCGGATCCTGCCGGCCGCCTGGGACCCGGGCGGCGACGAGCTGACGCCGACGATGAAGCTGCGCCGCAAGCCGATCGCGACGAAGTACCGCGACGAGATCGACTCCCTGTTCGCCGACACCCCGACCGCCGACGTCCTGGACATCTGAGCGTTCGGCGTCAGGACCAGGGGAGGAACGGCGGGAGGTCGGTGGGCACGGACTGGTGCCAGGTGGGCGGGCGGCGTTGGAGGAAGGAGAGGATGCCTTCCGCGGTGTCGGGGTTGGTGATGCTGCTCGCGATCAGGCGGGAGTCCAGGTTCTCGGCCGGTTGCGGGGAGTCGAGCGGGGACATGCGGTAGAGCTGTTGGCGGATCACGGCCACCGAGACCGGCGCGGTGGTCTCGATGAGTGACCTGGCCAGCTCGTAGGCCTTGTCCAGGACTTCCGCCGGCTCGTGCACGGCGGTGACCAGCCCCGCGGCCAGCGCCTCGTGCACGTCGAAGACCCGGCCGCTGACCATCCAGTCCATCGCCCGGCCCAGACCGACCAGCCGGGGCAGGAACCACGTCGACGCGCCCTCGGGATACAGGCCCCGCCGGGAGAACACGTAGCCGAACCGGGAGTCCGTCGACGCCAGGCGGAAGTCGGCCGGCAGGATGATCGTCGACCCGGCGCCGACCGCCGCGCCGCGCAGCGCCGCGATCACCGGCTTGTTCATCGCGAAGATCCGCATCGAGCACCGCCCGGCGGGCTCCACCCAGGTATCGTCGTCGGCCGAACCAACGTCCAGACCGCCGGCCGACAGGTCCGCGCCGACGCAGAAGTCCTTGCCCACACCGGTGAGCACGACCACCCGGACGGTCTCGTCCGCGTCGGCCACGGCGAACGCGGCCGCCAGTTCGTCGGACATCCGCACGGTGTAGCCGTTGCGCGCGGCCGGCCGGTCGAGGGTGATGGTCGCGACCTGGTCGGCGACCGCGTAGGCGATGTGCTCGTATACATCCTCAAGGTCCACAGGAAGCACGTTAGGCCCGCCGGAACGCCAAGGCCAGGACGTCTTGGCACACGGCCAACAACCGGTCGTCGTCGAACGCGTCCGCGCCGACGCCGACGAGTTGGTAGTACAGCAACCCGTCGAGGAACGCGGTCAGCTCGTCGGCCCGCCGCCGGGGCTCGTCGGCACCGGCCGCGGCGAGCATCTTCTCGGCCATCGCCACGAAGCCGACACCGTGCTCGACCAGCCGTGCCCGCAGCCGCGGGCGCCGCGTCGACTCCAGCGTCAGCTCGTAGCGGGCAAGGGTCCTGGTCCGGCCGCTGGTCAGCCACCTGCGCACCAGCCCGGCCATCAGCCTGGCCAGCCCGTCGGGTGTCGGCGGGGCGTCGAGGCCGGACAGCTCGCCGATGTCCTCGGCGTCCTGCTCGGCCAGCCGCGCGAGCACCGCGAAGATCAACGCTTCCCGGGTGCGGAAGTAGTACGAGGTGGAGCCCTCGGCCAGGCCGGCGGTCCGGTCCACCGCGCGGTGGGTGAGCCCGCGCATGCCGTCGGCCGCGAGGGTGGCGATGGCCGCGTCCGCGATGAGTGTCCGCCGGTCGGTTGTCACGCGGGTACTCTACGGATGTAGAGTCACTACAGCTGTAGAGGAGGGGTTGTCATGGAACGAACAGCGGTGGTGGTCGGCGGGGGCATCGGCGGGCTCGCCGCGGCCGCTGGACTGGTGCGCGGCGGCTGGACCGTACGGGTGCTCGAGCAGGCCCCGGAGTTCTCCGAGGTCGGCGCGGGAATCTCGTTGTGGCCCAACGCCTTCCGGGCCCTGGAGACGGTCGGCGCCGCTGCCGGGCTGACCACCGAGCGGCTCGGCGGCATCGGCGGGCTGCGCGACTGGCGCGGTTCGTGGCTGGTGCGGGTCGGCGGCCGCGCGGATGTCGCCGACCTCTCGTCGACCGCCGTGATCAGCCACCGGGCCGAGCTGCTCGCGGCGCTGCTCGCCGGCGTCCCGGCCGAGTGCCGGCTGACCGGCGCCCGGGTGCGCGGCCTGCGCCAGGACGGCGCGCGGACCGTCGTCGAGTACGAGGGCGGCGAGCTCGCGGTCGACCTCGTCGTCGGCGCGGACGGCGTGCGCAGTGCGGTCCGGCGGGCGGCCTTCCCCGCCGCGCGCCCGCCGCGCTACGCCGGCTCCACCGCCTGGCGGATGGTCCTGCCGCTGCCGCCGGGCCTGGAGGGTGCCGAGACCTGGGGCCCCGGTGCGGTGTTCGGCGCGTTCCCGATGCCGGGCGGCCGGGCGTACTGCTACGCCTCGGCCGCGGTGCCGGCCGGCGGCCGCGCCCCCGACGACGAGCTGGCCGAGTTGCGCCGCCGGTTCGGTGACTGGCACGACCCGATCGCCGAGCTGCTCGCGTCCGCGCGGCCCGAACAGGTGCTGCGCAACGACATCCACTACCTGCCCCCGCTGTCGAGCTATGTCAACGGCCGGGTCGTGCTGCTCGGCGACGCCGCGCACGCGATGACGCCGAACATCGCGCAGGGAGGCTGCCAGGCGCTGGAGGACGCGGCCACGCTCGCCGTGCTGGCCAACGGGTCCCGGGACATCGACGCCGCCCTGCGCCGCTACGACGAGCTGCGCCGCCCGCGCACCCAGCGGTTGGCCAAGCGGGCCAGGATGGCCGGGAAGACGGCGATCATGTCCGCCCGCGCCGGGCGCACCGCCCGCGACCTGGCACTGCGCCTGCTGCCGACCTCGGTGTTCGTGCGCGCGATGACCGGGATGTTCGACTGGGCGCCACCGACTGACACGGACCAGACCGATCGTGTGATCAGCTAGGCGAGTGTTGGACGACATCTTCGGCAGCCAGCTCGCCTCGCCGAACACGATGGTGCTCGTCACGGCGGGGGTCGCGCTGGTGGTCGTCGCGCTGTCGGTGCTGTGGCGGCCGGCGCGGCACGTGATCACGATCGTGCACGAGGCCGGGCACGCGCTTGTCGCGGTGCTGGCCGGGCGCAGGCTGGCCGGCATCCGGCTGCACTCGGACACCTCGGGGCTCACGGTCAGCAAGGGGAAGCCGTACGGGCCGGGCATGGTGCTCACCGGCTTCGCCGGCTACGTCGCCCCGTCGCTGCTCGGGCTGGGGTTCGCCGCGCTGCTCGGCGCCGAGCGGGTGACCGGCCTGCTGGTCGCCTGTGTGCTGCTGTTGCTCGGCGTGTTGGTCATGGTGCGCAACGTGTACGGCGTGTTCTCGGTGCTGGCCAGCGGCGCGGTGCTGGTCGGTGTGGCGTGGTTGGCGCAGGACGAGGTGCAGTCCGCGTTCGCGCACGTGATCACCTGGCTGTTGCTGCTCGGTGGCCTGCGGTCGGTCGTCGAACTGCAGGCCAAGCGCCGCCGGGGACGGGCACGGGACTCCGACGCCGACCAGCTCGCCCGGCTCACCGGCGCGCCGGGGCTGTTCTGGGTGGGGATCTTCCTGCTCGTCGACGTGGGGTGTCTGGTGGTCGCGACCGGGTGGCTGCTGGGGTGAGGCAGACTGGTGGGCATGTCGGTCCTGGATGTCGAACCCACTGCTGTCACCGCGACGGTCGCGGCCTGCGCCACCGCGGCCAAGAAGGCCGCCCCGGCGCTCGCGAACGCCACTGACCAGGCGATCGACGGCGCGCTGGCGGCGATGGCCGGCCGGCTGAGCGCCGCGCGGTCGACGGTGCTGGAGGCCAACCAGGCCGATGTCGACGCGGCCGTGGCCGGCGGAATGAGCAAGGGTCTGCTCGACCGGCTGCGGATCACCGACGACCGGCTGACGGCGATGGCCGAGGCGCTGCACCTGCTGGCCGGCGCGCCGCACCCGACCCGGTCGGTGCAGATCGGTGAGCTGGCCGGGGGACTGCGGCTGATCGAGCGCAGGCGGCCGGTCGGGGTGATCGGCGCCAACTACGAGGCGCGGCCGAACGTGACCGTCGACGTGGCGTCCCAGCTGGTCAAGTCCCGCAACGCCGGCGTGCTGCGCACCGGCTCGGCGGCGCTGGGCTCGGCGATGACGTTGGTCCGCGAGGTCATCGCGCCCGCACTGTCCGATGTGGACATCGACCCGGACGCGATCCAGCTGGTGCCCAGCGCCGACCGGGCCGCGGCGGGCGCGCTGGTCAGCCTGCCGGAGTCGGTGCCGCTGGTGATCCTGCGGGGCAGTGGGGACAGCACCCGGGAGCTGGGCCTGTTGGCGGCCAAGCACGGGGTGCGCACGCTGGCGCACGCCGACGGCGGTGGCGTGCTGTACGTCGACGCGGCCGCGGATCTCGGGCTGGCGCTGGACCTGATCAGGCGGAGCCTGGACCGGCTGGGGGTCTGCAACCGGCTCAACCTGTTGCTGCTGCACCGGGATCGCTACGACGAGGTGCTGTCGGGTGTCCGGACCGTACTGTCCGAAATGGACATCGAGCTGTCGCTGCCGCCGCACACCCATCCGGTCGGCTACGAGTGGGCGCTGGACGCCGACCGGGAGGCGACCGTGACGGTGCTGCCGGTGGACGGCGTGGCCGATGCCGCGCGGGTGGCCAACGAGGAGACCTCCGGCCTCGCGGCCTGCGTCGTGACCGCCGACGAGGCCAGGGCAGAGGAGTTCATCGCCGCCTACGCGGGGACCGGGGTCTTCTGGAATGTGCCGACCCGGCTGCTGGACGGCTTCAAGATGCTCGGCGTGCCGGAGACCGGCATCAACATCGACAAGGTGCCCGGCCCTCGCGGCCCGGTGACCTATCCCGACCTGTGCCTTCGCCAGTACGCTGTGCTACCGGCGCTGGGCTGAACTGCGGATTGCTGCGTCCGGTGCGCGTCATTCCTTGGGCGCTTGTACGGGTCTGGTCACGAAGGTTGCCGACCATTCCTCTGCGGAGCCGTCATTGACGCTGGCCTGCCATCGGTAGAGCTTGCTAGGTTCGAGTTGAAGACCTGGACCCACGTTGATCGCTAACGATGCGACCGCCGGTGCCCCTTCCACGGTGTCGCCCTTGGCGCCAACAGCTACATCGGCCTTGACTGTGAGATGTTCGCCGGCCGGATTGATCGCGACAGGTTCGTACTCCTCATCGACCAGCGTCAGGCCGATGGAATGCGTTCCTGCAGCCTCCTCCTGACGCTCGAAGGTGACCATCGTGATCACGGCCATCGGCCCCGTCACCGCGGACGTAGTGGTCCACCCCATCCCCAGAGCGTGCAGCTTGCCGGTCGCACTGTCGCTCTGTGCGGAGTCGGCGAGCAGGACTGTCACCTTCACCGAGCTGCGACCATGATCGGTTGGTCAGCGGCGACATAGACACCGGACGGGTGCGCGACGCTGGGCATCCCAGCTTCGGCGCTGCGTGCCGTCACCCGAGTTGACTGGCTGGTGGTGACTGGAGCGTGGCCGTCAAAGCTGACGCCGATGTGCACCTGTGCGCCTATGGCGTTGGCGTAACGCAGGATGGTCGAGAGCTTCGGATCGCCGCCGATCCGTTCGAAGTTGGACACGGCCGACTGGGTGGTCTCCATCTGTTCGGCGACCGCAGCCTGCGTGAGTCCGCGATCCCGTCGCGCACGGACCAGTTTCTCCACGGTGTCGGCGAGTTGTGCGGCTACCTTCCTGCCAGCCGCGATCCGGGGATCGTTCTCGTCGATCCCCAGCAGAGAGAGAAGACCGGTTGCCATCACATACTCCCCTTCGCCAGTCATCTCCAGTATCGCCCGCAGGCGATAATTTCACCAGTCACAGGCGTGCTACTGCGACGCCCGCCACGTGCGCAGGCGGTCAACCGCCAGGTCGACCGCATCTTGATCTTTCTGCTTCTTCTTGCTGAAGAAGTGCAGCGCCAGCAGCACGAGGCCGTCATCGACCTCGGCATACAGCAGTCGGTAGCTGCGCTGTCGCAGGTTCAGCTTGAACTGGTGGACTCCGTCCCGAATGGGCTTCGTGTCCTTCGGGAGCGTTCGGCCCTCGGCGACGCGCGCCATGACCTCGTCCAGCTGACCGAGTTCGCCAAGCGTGAGCCCAGCCTTCTTGATCTCCTTGGCCACAGGCTCGCCGCCACCGGGCGGGCTGTAATACTGCCAAGTCCGGGTCACCCGGCCTCCTTGCGCACGCCCAACACGTCGGCATGCGCGAGACGTATGTTGAGCATCAAGATGGACCCGTGACCAAGCTGTCGAACATCAGAACGTGTCTGACCGTACCCTCTGGGTAACCGGTCTGGGCTATGGGGTGCCAGGCCGTGTCCGAGTAATCCGGGATCGGCGATGGCGGCGGTGATCGCTGCGGGTTCTCAGGCCGGGAGGATCGACGAACGCCCCCGGAGCTCTGGTCGTCCTGATCCTCGAACGCCGGGACCTGTCCGGCCGGCTCGATTTGGGGCGCGCTGACCTGCGCGCTTATCGGACCCGCGTCCAGATGCACTCCCCGGACGCTTCGAAGAACTCGCCGGGGTTGATCGTCACCGACCCCGGGCCTTCGAGGTTGGCGTTGGCGATGATCGACTTCAGTGCGCCGCTGTCGTCCGTGAGCCGGGCCCAGTAACAGGTGCCGATGACGTCACCTTCGGGCGGACCTGGGGTTTTGTACTGACCTGGCTGGATGTCGGCGCCCACCTCGTACGTGCCACTCGTGACGGTGGTCGCCGGTCCGGCGGGCGTCTCCGTCTCGTTCGCGGGCGCGCTCTCGGTCGTGTCCTCGGTCGACGGGTTGCGGGCGACTGCCAGCACGACGATGACGGCGAACAGGCCGACGATGACCCAGGGCCACCGGCGCTTCTTCTGCCGGGATTCCGGCGGCGGCACGGGCGGCGCCGGTTGGGGAAACTGGTCGGTCGGTTGTTGCGGAAAGTGGGGATGTAGTCGTTGTGATCGTTTCATGTACGAATGTCGTGTTGATCTTGTGAATCGTGACGGGGGTGTCCGCGCTGGTCATTTCGCTTGGTTAGCGGTCGGTCACTGATCGGTGGGGTCGCTCATGTCGGGAAGGTTGGCGCGGGCGGCGGGAAGAAATGCGTCCATGATTTCGATGTTGGGGAGATATCCGTTGTTGACTCGTCTGATCAGTCCCATCTGGGCGAGCCGGTTGAGATCCCGGGTGACGGTCTTCTCCTCCTTTGTGGCGTACAGCTCGGCCAGATCTACACTGAGGCGACGGATCTCCCGCCGCGTGGTCGGCCTGCCGGGTTCAAGCGTCAGCGCGAGCAGGCGACGTCGTTGCTGCGTTTTTCCGGCGGATTCGGTGTGGAAGCGCTCGTGCACGAAGTTGATCCAGGCGGTACTCCGTTGCATGGACTGGACTTCAAGAATCTGCTCGCGGAGCATGTCGACGAATCCCTGGGCGGAGTAGGCCACGAACTTGCGCACGTCCCGCGTTTTCGACGCCTCGTCGAGGCGTTGGTAGTACCGGCTGCGGGTCCGGTTGTAGTGATCCGAGAGGAGGTTGCTGGCCACCCATGGCACAACTCCGGAGTGTGCCAGGAGCGCGCATTCGAGCAGGCGGGCTGTTCGGCCGTTCCCGTCGCCGAACGGATGAATCCAGGCCAGATAGAGATGGCCGAGGACCGCGGCGAAGAACGACTGAAAGAACCGCTGGTCGTCCGGTGTGTTCGGATCGCGAATCGGCTCGATCCACTTGTTGAGCCATTCGCACAGTTTTTCCATCAGGTATGGAATGTCGGCCGGTGGCGCGCCCCGGTAGACGCTGCCCACCGCGAGCGGTGTGTCAGTGTACTCGCCAGGGGCGACATGCTCGGCGACCTCGAGGCTGTCGAGGATCCGGCGGTTCTGTTCCTTGATCCACTCAGGGGTCAGGCGCAGGGAGTCGCCGCGTCTGGCGGACTGGTCGATCCGGTTCAGTGCGGCGATGACGTTGTCGATCTCCTGCTGAAGGTACCTCTGCGAAGGGGGGAGCTGCTTGCGTTGATCACGAAGTTCGTGCACCTCCTCCTCGGTAAGGGTGTTGCCCTCGATGGCGGTGGTGGCGACCGCGCCCTTGACCAGGTAGACGCTCGCCAGGTGCTTGGCGAGGCCAGGTTGGAGTGGGGTGCCGGCGAGGTGCTGACATTTGGAGAACGCTTCGCCGAGCAGCGTGTGTGTCGGGTCGAACCGGGGGTCGTACCGAAAGGTGAGCCACGGGTGGGAGGTTTCGTACCGGCGAGCGTTCATGATCATCAACCTGGATTGTTGGTCGTATTTTGTCCAGGCAAGTGTCCCACATCCGGGGTGGCTTGCTGGTGTGTTGACCGGGGGGAACTGGTGTTCCGCTGGTTGTTGATGCCTTCATGACCAGGTCGCTGGGCGGCGCAGGCGATCGGTTGCTGTACGTAGCCGGATCATGGTTTCTGCGCATGTTTCATATACAGATATCGCGATTGCCGACTCAGCTGGGACAACTACCAGCCGTCAACGCCGAACATCACGAATGTGGCGAAAAAAATCGACTGAACTGCCCGTTCGTGTGCTACGTGTGTAGTGGAAGAACTACGTAGCGCTTTCACGCGAAGGGGGTTAACTCGTCATGGCGACCCTGAGCATCATCAGCAGAGCGCGTTGGGGAGCGCGCTACCAGCGCGGGTTCGGGCCGGCACCGCTGCCGGCACAGGAGGTGTGGCTGCACCACTCGGTGACCGGCGCACCAGCCGCCGATCTCGCCCTCGAGGCGGCCGCGATGCGCACCCTGGAGGACATCGGGCAGCAGCGGTTCGGCGGGGGCATCAGCTACACGTTCGCGGTCATGCCATCTGGCCGGGTCTACGAGGGCCACGGCGTCGACCGGCAGGGCGCGCACACCGCCAACCGCAACTCGATCGCGCGCGCGATCGTGCTCATCGGCAACTACGACACCCAGCCGGTCACCGGCCAGCAGATCACCGCGGTGGCCGCGTTGCTCCAGCACGGCCACGCCGTCGGCTGGTGGCGGGCGGCCCGGCTCAACGGTGGGCACCAGCAGGCGCCGGGCGCGCAGACCGCCTGCCCCGGCCGGCACGCGATGGCCGTCATCGGCCAGATGAACCAGCTCGCCGCCGGGCCTCCGGTCGGCGACGCGCCAGGAGAGGACGAGGACGAGGACATGGTCAGGTTCCTGAAGGGCGACAGCCGCACGCCGATCCCCGGGTCCGGTAACACCTACGGCGACGTCGTGTTCAAGGTCGAGTACGCCCACGAGTTCAACTCCATCGCGGTGCGCACCCGGGTCCCCAACCCGCGCGAGCCGGGCTTCCAGGCGTTCCTCGCCGCCGGCGGCAAGATCCACCAGGTGCCCCAGGCCGTCCTGGACGCCATTCCGGACAAGGCCTCGGCGCGTGACCTGCCGGACGAGACCGTCAGCGAAGAAGGCGACGAGTGGGCCAACTTCTGGGCACCGGCCGAGGCCGGCTGAGCCTCAGCCTGCCCGGGGTGGGGCGAGGGACTCGCGGTGGACCACCGTCGCGCCCGCCTCCTCCACCCTCGGGTTCGGGTGCTGGGCCTCCAGCGCCAGGCCGATGGCGCGCGCGCCGATCTCCACCAGCGGCAACCGGACCGTGGTCAGCGCCGGGGTCACGTCCTGGGCGATCGGCATGTCGTCGAAACCGACCACCGACACCTCCTCGGGCACCGCGACGCCCCGCGCGCGCAACACCGACAGCGCGCCGATCGCCATCGAGTCGTTCAGCGCGACGATCGCGGTCAGCTTCGGCTCGGCGTCCAGCAGCGCGGCGGTCGCCGCCGCGCCGCCGTCGCGGTCGAACTCGGCGTACTCGATCCGCCGCGCGGGCAGCGTGCGGCGGTACTCACGCGCCGCCCGGCGCAGGCCGGCCAGCCGGTCGGTCGTGGTGGTCAGCTGTTTGGGCGCGGCCACCACGCCGATGTGCCTGTGGCCCGCCTCGAAGATCTCCCGGCCGATCAGGTAGGCGCCCTGCTCGTTGGCCGGCATCACCGCGTCCCCGGCCAGCTTGTGCCGGCCGACCACCGAGACTCGCCCGCCGGTGGCCATGTAGGCGCTCAGCTTGGCGTTGAGTGACTTGGTGAACGCCGGATCGTGGTACCCGGAACCCGCGAGGATGATCGCCTCGACCTGGTGGGCGCGCAGCAGCTCGACGTACTCCAGCTCCCGCTCGGGGTCGCGGTAGGAGTTGCAGATGATCACCAGCCGGTCGTGTTCGCTGGCCACCCGCTGCAGTCCTCGGGTGATCTCGGCGAAATAGGGATCGGACACGTCGTGCACGATCACGCCCACCGTCGTCCGGTGGGACCGGGCGAGCAGCTGGGCGTGCGCGTTCGGCACGTACTGCAGTTCCTGGACCGCGCGCAGCACCCGTTCCCGCAGTTCCTCGGAAACGATCTTGGGACTGCCGTTCACGATCCGCGAGACCGTCGCCGCGGACACCCCGGCGCGTCGCGCGACATCGGCGAGCGTGGCCATGTCGCACCTACCTTCACGTTGACGCCCGGCTCCTGCGGGCCTAGCGTCAGATTACAAGGAAAGCCCTTTCCTCGCGCCAGGAGGCGGCCTGTGGGCACGAAAGTGTATGTGATCTCGGCCGACGAACCGGGGGCGGCTCGATGAGTGACCCGTTACCAGGAGGCGTCGGCCTGTCCCGGCTGTGCGTGTACGACACGGTCACCCCCGACGGCCGCCCTGGCGGCACCCCCCACCTGCACCTGTGCTGCACCGAAGCCTACGTGGTGACCGCCGGCAAGGGTGCCGTGCAGACCCTCTCCGGCAACGGCTTCGCCGAGCACGAACTGGTCCCCGGCACCGTCCTGTGGTTCACCCCGGGCACCGTGCACCGGCTGATCAACCTCGGCGGCCTGGACATCGTCGTGGTCATGGCCAACTCCGGCCTGCCGGAGGCGGGCGACGCCGTGTTCACCTTCCCGCCCGAGGTCCTGCGCGATCCCGAGCGGTACGCCACGGCGGCGACGCTGCCCGGCGGCGGCGCCCCCGGCACCGACGTCGGCACCGCCTACACCAGGCGCGACCTGGCCATCGAGGGCTTCATGCAGCTCCGGGAGGCCGTCGAGCGGGACGGCCCGCGCGCGATGGCCCAGCTGTACGAGGCGGCCGTCGCGCTCAAGCGACCGCTGCTCGACGCCTGGCGCAACCGCTGGGAGAACGGCGCCTTCCGGGTCGCCCAGCTCACCGGGGTGCACCTGGACGCGCTCGGCCGGGGCGACCCCGGCCACCTGCGCGACGCCAGGGTGCACGCCATCGCGCAGCCGTCCGAGCGCGGCCGGCTGGGCATGTGCGGACTGCTGGACACCTACCTGCCGCCGGTCGAAGAGTAACGGGAAAGCCCTTGCCTGAGGGGGCGGTGCGCAATAGAGTCGCAGGAAAGCGCTTGCCTGGCAGTGTGGCCCTCGGCAGGAGGATGTCGTGCGCAACCGGTCCATCGTCATCACGTTCGTGTTGTCCCTGGTCATCGGCACTTTTGTCACCGCCCAACCGGCTGTGGCACAGGCCCGGTTCTCGGTGTTGGTCTTCTCCAAGGTCAACGGCTTCTACCACGACTCCATCCCGGCGGGACAGCAGGCGATCACCGAGCTCGGCGCGGAACACGGCTTCGACGTCACCGTCTCCGACGACCCGGCGCTGTTCACCGACGACGGGCTGGCCCCGTTCGACGCGGTGGTCTTCAACAACACCAACAGCCGCAACGGCGCCATCCTCGACCCGGCCCAGCGCGCCGCGTTCGAGCGCTACATCCGCGCGGGCGGCGGCTACACCGGCGTGCACTCCGCCAGCGGCACCGAGTACGACTGGCCGTGGTACGGCGAGCTGATGGGCGCGTTCTTCAAGGTGCACCCGGCCGTCCAGCCGGTGGCCATCCAGGTCGACGACCGCGACCATCCGTCCACAAAGGACCTACCGCAGGTGTGGGAGCGCACCGAAGAGCCATACGACTTCGTGGCCAACCCGCGCGGCTCGGTGCACGTGCTGGCCAGCTTCGACGTCCGCAGCTACACCGGCCACACCATGGGCGCCGACCACCCGATCAGCTGGTGCCAGGACTTCGACGGCGGCCGCTCCTGGTACACCGGCCTCGGGCACGACCCGTCGGCGTTCGACGAGCCGCTGTTCCGCACCCACCTGCTCGGCGGCATCGAATGGGCGGCCGGCGCGGCGGCTGGCGACTGCGGCCCGACCGAGGACAACCGCTGGCGCAAGACCCTGCTCGAGGCCGACACCGACGACCCGCTGGACCTGGAGATCGACTCGAAGGGTCGGGTCTTCTACATCCAGCGCCAGGGCTGGGTGAAGGTCTACGACCCGGCGGTCGGCTACAGCCACGAGGCCGGCCGGCTCAACGTGCTGGTCAACCACACCCACGGCATGCACGGTCTGGTGCTGCACCCCGACTTCGACGAGAACGGCTTCATCTATCTCTACTACTCGCCCGCGGACAAAGGGGTGAACCGCCTGTCCAGGTTCACCTTCGACGAGTCCGCGATGAAGATCGACCCCACGAGCGAGGTCGTGCAGTTCGAGTTCTTCTCCCAGCGCGAGATCAACGCCCACGAGGGCGGCGGGATGGCCTTCGACAGCCACGGCAACCTCTATCTGGCCACCGGCGACAACGCCGACCCCTGCTGCGAGGGCTACGCGCCGATCGACGAGCGCGCCGGCCGGCAGAACCAGGACGCGCAGGGCACCTCGGCCAACACCAACGACCTGCGCGGCAAGATCCTGCGGATCCACCCCGAGGACGACGGCACCTACACGATCCCCGAAGGCAACCTGTTCTCGCCCGGCACGGACAAGGCCCGCGCGGAGATCTACGTGATGGGGCTGCGCAACCCCTACCGGATCCACATCGACCAGGAGACCGACTGGCTCTACTGGGGCGAGGTCGGCCCGGACGCGCGGGCGGACAACCCGGCAAGGGGACCCAAGGGGCACGACGAGTTCAACCTGGCCAAGTCGGCCGGCAACTTCGGCTGGCCACTGTGTATCGCGGACAACCAGGCCTATGTGGAGTACGACTTCGACACCGGTGTCTCCGGCGCGCCATACGACTGCGCGAACGGGCCGGTGAACAACTCGCCCAACAACACCGGCCTCACCCAACTCCCGCCAGCACAGCCCGCCTGGCTGCCCTACCCCTACGACGCCTCCACGCAGTGGCCGGAACTGGGCACCGGCGGCCGGCTGGCGGTCGGTGGGCCGAAGTACCACTACGACCCCGACCTCGAGTCCGAGACCAAACTGCCGGCCTACTACGACGACTCGGTGTTCATCGCCGACTGGACCCGCAACGCCATCTTCGAGGTGAAGGACGGCGAGGCGGGCGAGGCGTTGTCCATCAACAGGTTCCTGCCCAACGAGCCGTTCCTGCGGCCGATGGACATGGAGATCGGGCCGGACGGCGCGCTCTACCTGATCGAGTGGGGTTCCAACTACGGCGGCTCCGGGCGCGGCGACCCGAACTTCGACTCGGCGCTCTACCGGATCGACTACCTCCGGCCGGGTGACCGGGCGCCCAGCGCGGCGGCCGGGGCGACCCCGTCGTCGGGCGCGGCGCCGCTGCGGGTCCAGTTCGCCAACACCTCGGCCGACCCCGACGATGGCCAGGAACTGGGCCACGCCTGGGACTTCGACGGCGACGGCACCACCGACGCCACCGACGTGCAGCCGGTGCACACCTACACCGAGAACGGCGAGTACACCGCGACGCTGACCGTCACCGACGAGACCGGGCGCACCGACTCGACCGAGATCCGGGTCACCGTCGGCAACACCGCGCCGGAGGTCACCCTGGAGTCCCCTGTGGACGGTCAGGTCTTCGACTGGGGCGTGCCGATCCCGCTGACCGTCGACGTGGCCGACATCGAGGACGGGTTCACCGAGGACGGCACGATCGGCTGCCGCGAGGTGGAAACCGAGTACGGGCTGCGCCACGCCAGGCAGGACCACCCGATGGGCAGGCGGACCGGCTGTACCGGTCCGGTGGAGACGGTGATCGACGAGACGCACACCACGGCCGAGGACGTCGAGTACTACGTCGAGTCGTCCTATGCGGACACCGGCGGGCTGACGCGCACCGACCGGGCCGTGCTGCAACCGAGGACCAAGCAGGCCGACCACTACGACAGCGCCAACGGCGTGCGGATCGTCGGCAACACCGCGGACGGCGTCAGCGCCGGCCTGGTCGGCCAGATCCACCACGGCGACTGGGTGAGCTACACCCCGGTGAACCTCACGGGCGTGCCGCTGCTCCGCTTCCGGGTGGCCAGCCAGGCCAACGGCGGCACGATCGAGATCCGCCAGGACGAGCCGACCGGCCCGCTGCTCGGCAGCGTCGCGGTCCCG
Organism: Actinophytocola sediminis; assembly: GCF_054779715.1. Taxonomy (NCBI): domain Bacteria; kingdom Bacillati; phylum Actinomycetota; class Actinomycetes; order Pseudonocardiales; family Pseudonocardiaceae; genus Actinophytocola; species Actinophytocola sediminis. The sequence goes on from NZ_BAAGXS010000069.1 coordinate 58,942, forward strand.
GTGACCGGCGGCGGCACGACCTGGACCGAGGTGACCGCGCCGGTCACCGACCCCGGCGGCACGCACGAGCTGTTCCTGGTGTTCACCAACCCGGCGACCACCGGCACGCTGTTCAACCTCGACCGGTTCGAGTTCGGCTCCCAGGTGGAACTGGCGAACCTGACGCTGCCGGCGCCGATCTCGGCCGGCGACGCCGGGCACGCGGAGGTCGACCTGGTCAACGACACCAACCGGCGGGTCACCGCGACCGTCGGGCTGGACGTGCCGGCGGAGTGGACCCAGACCCCGGTCCGGGTCGAGGTGCCACGGCACCAGACCGTGCGGGTGCGGATCCGGTTCACCTCACCGGAACCCGGCGCGGTGACCGGTCCGCTGCTGGAGGCGCGGCTGTCCGCGACCGCCACCGCGACCGGTGGCGTGCGAGTGGCCGGCCGGGCGAGCGCGACGAGCTATCTGGCGCCGTCGACCAAGCGTGCCGTGTACTCGCTGGACGCGGGTTCGCCGGAAAGCCAGCCGCAGCAGGGATACCAGCGACTCGACCCGACCACCGGCTACTCGGCGCAGACCGGGTTCGGCTGGGTGGCGGCGACCGGGCTGGAGTCCCGCGACCGCGGCGCGCCGGACGCGTTGCGCGGGGACATGGTGACCTCGCAGGGCCCGGCGACCCTGCGGTTGACGATCCCGGCGGGCGCGCACACGGTGTCGTTGCTGCGCGGGGACTCCCAGTTCGCCGCCCAGCCCATCGTGGTCACCGTCGACGGCGAGCGGGTGGTGGACGGCGGGGTGCCGGTGGCGACCAACCGCTGGGGCTGGGATCAGTTCACTGTGGACGGTGGGCCGGCTGGCCGCACGGTAGACGTCACGTTCGGCATCGACGTAGCGCAGTACTGGCGGATCAACGCGGTCATCGTGGAGAAGGTGGTGGCCTAGAGTGTCCAGCATGGTGACGTCCAAGGACGTACAACCAACCAACCGGTCGGCGCCGACGACCCCGGGGCGCCGACGCGATCTCGGCGCGCGGCTGCTGCGCTTCCTCGACGCGTTGTGGCGACCGGCGATCCTGCTCGGGGCGCTGTTCTTCCTCTGGTGGTTCGCCAGCGCGCGGGAGTGGATGCCGCACTACCTGGTGCCGACCCCCGGCCAGGTGTGGGACACGATGGCCAACGACTGGTCGTCGTTGATGTACCACTCCTACGTCACGCTCTACGAGACGGTCATCGGGTTCGTGTTCGCCAGCGTGCTCGGGCTGGCCACCGCGGTGCTGATCGTGTACTCGCCGTCGATGGACAAGGCGCTGTACCCGATCGTGCTGTTCGCACAGGTGATCCCGAAGATCGCCATCGCGCCGCTGTTGGTGGTGTGGTTCGGCAACGGGCTGACGCCCAAGATCCTGCTGGCGGTGCTGATCGCGTTCTTCCCGGTCGTCGTCTCCGGGGTCGCCGGGTTGCGCTCGACCGACCCGGAGCTGCTCGAGCTGTCCGCCACCATGGGCGCCTCCCGCTGGCAGACCTTCCGCAAGATCCGCTTCCCCAACGCGTTGCCGCACCTGATGGCCGGCGAGAAGGTGGCGGTGACCCTCGCGGTGGTCGGTGCGGTGGTCGGCGAGTTCGTCGGCGCCAGTGAGGGTCTTGGCTACACCTTGTTGATAGCCAACGGAAATCTGGACTCGGCGATGCTGTTCGCCGCGCTGTTCCTGATGTCGCTGATCGGCATCCTGCTGTTCGTGGTGGTCGAGGTGGTGGAGGCGCTGCTGATCCCGTGGCACGCCAGCCGCCGTGCGACCACCCCGCTCACGACCTCCTGAAAGGGCTTGTACATGAACGCCAAGCGCATTCTTCTCGGCTTCTCGGCCGCGGTCCTGGTGCTCGGCGCCTGCGCACCCGGCGGCGCGTCGGAGTCCGGCCAGGGCGGCGACGCGCCCGCCGACGCCGACAAGGTGACGCTGACCCTGAACTGGGTGCCCTACGGCGAGCACGCGCCCTTCTACTACGGCGTCGACCAGGGCTTCTACGCCGACGAGGGCATCGACCTGGAGATCAAGCCGGGCAACGGTTCCGGCACCACCATCCAGGCCGTCGCCCAGGACCAGACCACGTTCGGCTGGGCGGACACCCCGCCGCTGCTCAAGGGGATCGCCACCGGCATGCCGGTCAAGAGCGTCGGGGTGTTCCTGCAGAAGGGCCCGGCGTCGCTGGAGTTCCTGTCCGACCAGAACATCACCAAGCCGCAGGACCTCAAGGGCAAGACCGTCGGCGGCACCCCGGGGGACGCGATGTACGCGACGTTCCCCGCGTGGCTCAAGGCCAACGGGCTGACCGCGAACGACGTCACCGTGGTGAACATGGACGCGGCCAACAAGATCGCGCAGCTGGCCGAGGGCCAGGTGGACGCGATCATGGGCTTCTTCCACGACCAGGGCCCGACGATCGAGGCGCGCACCGGCAAGCAGGTCGACTACCTGCTCTACGCCGACTCCGGGCTGAACATGCTCGGCACCGGCATCGTGGCCAGCGAGAAGACCCTGTCGGAGAACGCGGAACTGGTCACCAGGTTCGTCCGGGCGACGCAGAAGTCCTGGGCGGAGGCGGTCAAGGACATCCCCGGCGCGGCGCAGGCGATGGCCGACCTGGCGGAGAACGAGCCGCCGCAGGAGGTGCTGACCCAGCAGCTCGAGCTGGCCGAACCGTTGCTGCAGCTGGACAGTGCCGGCGCGCCCGGGGTGAACACCGAGGAGCAGTGGACCGACACCATCGGCCTGATGTCGCAGTACGCCGAGCTGGCCGACGCCGGTGAGCCGGCGACCTACTGGGACGGCAGCCACGCGGCCGAGTCGGGGTCGTGATGACCCCCACGCTCACCGGCACGGCGGTCGACGTCGCCGGCCTGACCGTCCGCTTCCGGTCCAAGCGATCGGCCACCACCGCGCTGGACGACGTCACCATGCAGGTCGAGGCGGGCGAGTTCATCAGCATCGTCGGCCCGTCCGGCTGCGGGAAGTCCACGCTGCTCAAGGTGATCGCCGGGCTGGTGGCGCCGACCACGGGCACGGTGCGCCTGCTCGACGAGCCGGTCGCCGGGCCCCGGCAGAACATCGGCTTCGCCTTCCAGCGCGCGGCGTTGCTGGAGTGGCGCGGGGTGCGCAAGAACATCCTGCTGCAGGCGGAGATGCGCGGCATGGACAAGGCGCACGCGGCGGCCAGGGCGGCCGAGCTGATTGAGCTGACCGGCCTGTCCGGATTCGAGGAGGCGTTGCCGCACGAGCTGTCCGGCGGCATGCAGCAGCGGGTGGCGCTGTGCCGCGCGCTGCTGCACGAGCCGCCGGTGCTGCTCATGGACGAGCCGTTCGGCGCGCTGGACGCACTCACCCGTGAGCAGCTCAACGCCGAGCTGAACCGGATCTGGCGGGAGACCGGCACGACGATCCTGCTGGTCACCCACTCGATCGCGGAGGCGGTCTTCCTCGGCACCCAGGTGGTGGTGATGAGCCAGCGGCCGGGCAGGCTGTTGCGCACGCTGAACGTCGACCTGCCGAGGGACCGGGACTACGCGCAGGTGATGACCGATCCCGTGTTCGGCACGCTCACCCGGGAGATCCGCGAAATGCTCGGCTCGGCCAACAGTCACTGAGTTCACAGTCACCGAGTTCACAGTCACCGAGTTCACAGTCACGGAGTTCAGAGGGAGTCCCGCATGACCAACAGCCCCGAGCGGCGACCGATCGGCGTCGTGCTCAACGGCGTGACCGGGCGCATGGGCTACCGGCAGCATCTGGTCCGGTCGCTGCTGGCCATTCGCGCCGATGGCGGCCTGCCGTTGGCCGACGGCACGGTGCTGTGGCCGGAACCGGTGCTGGTCGGGCGCAACGAGCAGAAGCTCGCCGACATCGCCACGCGGCACGGGTTGACCGACTGGACCACCGACCTGGACGCCGCGCTGCACCGCGACGACGTCGAGATCTACTTCGACGCGCTCACCACCCAGCGGCGGGAGAAGGCGGTCGCGGCGGCGATCGAGGCCGGCAAGCACATCTACAGCGAGAAGCCGGTGGCCGCCGACCTGGACGGCGCGCTGGCGCTGGCCCGCGCGGCCGACGCGGCCGGGGTCAAGGTCGGCGTGGTGGCCGACAAGATCTTCCTGCCGGGGCTGATGAAGCTCAAGCGGTTGGTGGACAGCGGGTTCTTCGGTCAGGTGCTCTCGGTGCGCGCGGAGTTCGGCTACTGGGTGTTCGAGGGTGACTGGCAGCCGGCGCAGCGGCCGTCGTGGAACTACCGGCGCGAGGACGGCGGTGGCATGGTGCTGGACATGTTCCCGCACTGGCACTACGTGCTCGAGCACCTGTTCGGCCGGGTGAACGCGGTGCAGTGCGTCACCGCGACGCACATCCCGCGCCGGTGGGACGAGGAGGGCAGGGAGTACGCGGCGACCGCGGAGGACGCGGCGTACGCGATCTTCGAGCTGGCCGGCGGGGTCATCGCGCAGTTCAACTCGTCCTGGTGTGTGCGGGTGGCCCGCGACGAGCTGGTCGAGTTCCAGGTGGACGGCACGCACGGCAGCGCGGTCGCCGGTCTGCGCAACTGCCGGGCGCAACCGAGGACCGCGACCCCGCGCCCGGTGTGGGACCCGGACCTGCCGGCGAACGTCGACCAGCGCGGCGACTGGGCGACGGTCCCGGACAACGAGGTGTTCGGCAACGGCTTCCGTGTCCAGTGGGAGAAGTTCCTGCGCCACGTGGTGGCCGACGAGCCGTTCCCCTGGGACCTCTACGCCGCCGCCCGCGGCGTCCAACTGGCCGAACTGGGCCTGAAAGCGGCCGCCGAGGGCAACCGCCAGGTCATCCCGGAGCTGACGTGACCGTGTCCCAACGCAGCGAAGGGTCCCTTCACTGCACCCAGCGCAGCGAAGGGACCCTTCGCTGCGTTCGGTGGGGGGTGGGGGGATGACCTCGGTCAGGTTGCCTGGGGGGCGGGTTTATCGGGTTCGGGGGCCGGGGCCGGCCGCGGGTTCGGGGGCGGTGGGGGCGGCGCGGAGTCGGGTCGCTTATGCGGCGGCGCACGTGGTGGCCGATCCCTTGGCGGAGAACGTGGCGGGGGCGCCGGCGGTGTTGGACTGGGACGCGACGTTGGCGTTTCGGCATCACCTGTGGCGCAACGGGTTCGGGGTCGCGGAGGCGATGGACACCGCGCAGCGGGGGATGGGGCTCGACTATCCGGCGGTGCGCGAGCTGGTGCGGCGGAGCGCGGCCGAGGCCCGGTCGGCAGGCGGGCGGATCGTCGCCGGGGTGGCCACCGACCAGCTGCCACCTGGCCCGGCGACCCTGCCGGCGGTACTGGACGCCTACCGCGCGCAGCTCGCCGACGTGATCGAGGCCGGCGCGGTACCGGTGCTGATGTGCAGCCGCCACCTGGTGACCGCCGCCAGCGGCCCGCACGACTACCTCGCGGTCTACTCCACCCTGCTCGCCGAGGCGGACGTCCCGGTGCTGGTGCACTGGCTCGGGCCGATGTTCGACCCCGCGCTCGCCGGCTACTGGGGAACCTCCGATGTGGACGAAGCGGCCGAACACGTGCTCGCGCTGCTGAAGGAACACGCCGCGAAGATCGACGGCATCAAGGTCTCCCTGCTGGACGCCGACTTCGAGATCCGGCTGCGCCGCAGGCTCCCACCCGGCGTGCGGATGTACACCGGCGACGACTTCAACTACCCCACGCTGATCGCCGGCGACGAGCACGGCCACTCCGACGCGCTGCTCGGCGTGTTCGCCGCGCTCGCCCCGGTCGCCGGCCCCGCGCTGCACCGACTCGACGCCGGCGACGTCGCCGGCTTCCGGTCCATACTGGACCCCACGGTTCCGTTGGCCAGGCACCTGTTCGCCGCGCCGACCCAGTTCTACAAGACCGGGATCGTGTTCCTGGCCTGGCTTTCCGGCCATCAGGAGCACTTCACCATGGTCGGCGGCCTGCAGTCGGGCCGCTCGGCCACCCACTGCGCCAGGCTGCTCGTGCTCGCCGACGAGGCCGGCCTGCTGCCCGACCCCGAACTGGCCGCGGCCCGTGCCCGCGCGTACTTCACCACGGCCGGCGTTGCCCAACGAGGACCCGAATGAGGTAACCATGCGACACAGCAGCCGGCGCAGGCCCGGGGCTCTTCGTCGAGCCGGCTGGGGCCGTGCCCGAGGTGTTCTCAGTTCCCTCTATCCGGGTGGCGGCGCCGCCCGTTCTGGTGGTGACGCATGAGTTTGACGAGGTTCTCGTTCAACCAGGCGACGGCGAAGTTCTGGCCGCTGCCCGAGGTGATCGCCGGCTGTGCCGCGGCCGGGGTGTCCTCGGTCGGGCTGTGGCGCGAACCGGTCCGGGACTACGGCCTCGCGCGCACCGCGGCACTGCTCCGCGATGCCGGGCTGACCGTGAGCTCCCTGTGCCGCGGCGGTTTCTTCGGCGACGAGGACTGGCTGGCCGACAACCGGCTGGCCATCGACGAGGCGGCGGAGTTGGGGGCGCCGGCCGTGGTGCTGGTCTGCGGCGGCCTCGGTGGACGGTCACTCGAGTCGGCGCGGGCTCGAGTGGCCGCCGGCCTGGAGGCGCTGACGCCGCACGCGCTGGCGGCCGGGGTGCGGTTGGCGATCGAGCCGATGCACCCGATGTTCGCCGCCGACCGCAGCGTGGTCACCACGTTGACCGGCGCGCTGTCGCTGGCCGAGCCGTTCCCGCCGGAAGCGGTTGGCATCACCCTGGACACCTATCACGTGTGGTGGGACGAGCGGGTCTTCGAGCTGATCGCGGCGGCGGGCGACCGGATCGCGAGCTTCCAGCTGGCCGACTGGATCCTGCCGCTGCCGGCGGACGTGCTGGTGGGTCGGGGGCTGCCCGGCACCGGGCACGTCGAGTTCCCGAAGTTCCTGCGCGCGGTGGCCGACACGGGGTACACCGGGCCGATCGAGGTCGAGGTGTTCAACGCGGAGCTGTGGTCGCGGCCGGGCAAGGAGGTCCTCGCCGACACCATCGCCGCCTACCTGGCGGTCACCGAGGGCTGAGCACCGCGCCGCACCCGGCGCGGTGCGGCGCGGTGTTTCTCGGGGTGGGTCAGCCCGAGCCACAGGAGACCGACGGCCAGTTCCAGTTGCCGTTGGCCTGAACGGTCACCCCCCAGTTGTTGCCGTTCCCGTTGGGTCTGGCGACCAGCTGTTGGGCGGACGGGTAGGTGGCGCTGATGTTCCAGGTGGCGATGATCTTGGCCGGGGACGGCACGTTCATCGTCACCGCCCAGTTGCTCGAGCCGGAGACCGAGACGTTGAGGTTGTACCGGTCGCTCCACCGATCACCGGCCGACAGGCTGGCCGTGCAGTTGCCCGGCTGGGGGTCGGGGTCGGGGTTGCCGCCGCCGGTGCCGTCGACGGTGATGTTGGAGTTGCCGCTGCTCTGGTAGCCCTCGGTCGCCATGATCATGTAGTGGTGGCTGGAGCCGAGGTTCATGCCGTTGCGGGCCCACGCGTCGAAGTGGTTGCCGGCGGTGATGGTGCCGCCGGTGCGCTTGGACTGCCGGACGCTCCAGAACTGGGGGAAGGTCTGGGTGCCGTCGATGGACGGCGCGTTGTATCGCATGGTCCGGTAGATGTCGTAGGTGCCGCCGTCGCTGGTGACCGTGCCCTTGTAGTCGCCGGTCGGGCGGTAGTCGCCCCAGCTGTCGACGATGTAGTACTCGACGAGCGAGTTCCTGGTCCAGCCGTAGAGGGTCAGGTAGGCGTTGCCGGAGGGGTTGAAGCTGCCCGAGTAGGTGACCGATCGGCGGCTGCCGGTCGCCCAGCCCTTGCCGGCGACGAAGTTCCCGGTGTTGCGCCAGGAGGTGGTGTAGTTGCCGCCGGAGCCGAGGTCCATGGAGACCGTGCCCTGGGCGTCGGTCCAGAAGGAATAGAAGTAGCCGTTGTGGGTGCCGGTCTGGTTGGTGTCGATAGCCGCCGCGGTGCCTGGCACGGTCGCGGTGACCACGAACAGCAGCGCGGCGAAGACCCGGCCGAAAATCAGTCGGCCGGTGCGTCTCTTCTGGTGGGCAGGGGAGTTCATGCGTGCGCCTCCTCGTTGAGGGCGGCCTGTCAATGCAGAAAGTATCGATACGACTCCCGATGGTTGTCAATTATTTTCGGTGGTGTTGCGAGAGCCTTTCGGTTTGTAGAACTGGAAAGGGGTCACCGGAGCGATCAAGATGGCGAACCGCGTTCCCGAAATTTTCGGAAGATTTGTTGCCGTCCGTAGTCGGTGTCGACGCGTGGCTAAGCTCGGGCGGGTGGGTAACCTCGCCGATGCCCGGCCAGCCGCCCGGCCCATGAGCGTCCTCGCCAACGGCCTGGGCATGGTGGCCGGTGAGCACTGGCTGTTTCGGGACCTGAACCTCGACCTGCCGGCCGGCAGCTGCCTCGTCCTCGCCGGGGCCAACGGCAGCGGCAAGTCCACCCTGCTGAGCTGTCTCTACGGCCTGCGCCACCCCACCGAGGGCACCGTCGAGGTCGCCGGCCGCGAACCGGACGAACGCGACCCCCACTTCCGCCGCGACGTCGCGGTGCTGCTCGACGACTCCGACCTGTTCGCCGAACTGTCGACCCGGCAGCACCTGGAACTCCTCCTGGAGAGCTTCGACGCCCCCGACGACCCGGACGACTGGCTGCGCGCCGCCGGCCTCGGCGAGCGCGCCGACGTGCACGCCTACCACCTCTCCGCCGGCCAGCGCCGCCGGCTGCTGCTGCTCGGCGCCATCGCCCGCCCCCACCAGGTGCTCCTGCTCGACGAACCGGAACGCGCCCTGGACGTACAGGGCAAGGAGTGGCTCGCCGACATCGTCGCCGCCGAGCGCGACCAGGGCCGCACGATCGTGCTGGCCACCCACCACCCACCCCTGCTCGACCTCGCCGACCAGGTGATCACGCTCGGATGAGGGCCTTCGCCACCCGGTGGCTCACCGGCGACGAGCGCACCATCGGCGCGGTGCTGGCCATCGGCGTCCTGGTCATGGCCTTCTTCCGGCTCGACCGGGTGCGCGAGATCATCGGCGTCGCGCCCGCCGCCGACCTCGCGCTCGCGCTGGTGCTCGTCACCATCGCGCTCGCCTGGTGGTCGATGCTGCCGCGTAGCTTCGTCTGGCTCGATCCCGCCGTGCTGACCTGGCAGCACACCGTCGACCGGGACCGGATCCTCGCCCGCAGGCTGGCCGGTGGCTGGTTGGCCAGGATGCTCGCCGTCGGCTACCTGCTGGCCCTGCTCGCCGCGGTCGTCGGGCTCAGCAGGCCCTGGGTCCTGGCCGGCACCGCCGTGCTGGTGGCCGCCGGCCTGATCGACCTCGGCGCGGTCCGCCGCCGGCGTCGCGGCGCCACGGTCGAGGCGCTGGCCGTGCTCACGCTCGCGGTGCTCGCGGTGGCGCTGCGGCCGGGGCC
>NZ_BAAGXS010000070.1:0-79557 GCF_054779715.1 Actinophytocola sediminis
CCCACCCAACCCAAAGGCCCCCAGCTCACCCACGCTCCAAAACCCAGCCCACGCCCACCCCACACCAGATCAGCACCCAACGAGAAAAAAAACCGTCAAGATCGCACCCAACACCCAGAAAGCACCAACAAACCCGCTGGTCCAAGCCCCAACGCCCCCACGCAGCCACCCCAAGGAGCAAGCACCGTGGGGGTCTGGGGGGTCGCCCCCCAGGTCTGGAAAGAACCCGGGAAGGGGCCGAACGGCCACTGAACACGGGGAGTCGGGGCGGCCCGCTCAACCAGCCTGGGGGTCACTGGGAGCGGGCCGCCACGTCAAGGATATGCGATTGCGGGCCTGTCGACACATACCGGGGGTCGGCGAGTTTGGTTTGTTTGGACCGAATGACGCTCGGATCCCGAGGATCGTTCACGACCACCCGATCAGCAACTTGCTACTAGGACGGAGACACCGCCGCTCGATCGAGTGAGAATACGAGCATTGGAGTGAAGCCCGCCGTTACCACTTCGGTCGATCACGCGGCGCGCCGATGTGAGTTGAGTGACTGAACCCCGCTGGTCCGTTCGTTGCCATGACCCGTTCGGTCGGGATCGCGCGCTGATGCTGCTGGTCGAGGACGAGCTGGTGGTGCTCGTGCCGCCACCGGGGGCCGCCGCCGTGCTCTCCACCAGTCAGGCGCGCGGGCTGAGCCTCGCGCTGGACCAGGTCGCCGTGCACACCGGGCAGGCCAGGCAGGCGAGCTGACCGATGTGGCCAGGAACCGACGTGGTGCGCCAGGCCGTACTGCACCAGCTCGACATGCTCGACCGCGCGGCCGGCCACGCCGACCCGTCCACCCTGCTTCCCCTGGCCCGCGCCGAGCTCAACCGCCTCGCCGACGGCTGGCGGGTACTGCTGCGCTCCCACCGCGGCGACGAGACCGGCCGGTGCGTGGCCTGCCGGCCGGGGCTGCGCGCCCGCCGCTGGCCGTGCCCGGTGTGGCGCTCGGCCCACGAACAACTGATCGGTGACGGCCTCCCCCGCCGTCCGCGCACCCGCCAACTGCGCAATCCCTTCCGCCAGAGCTGACGGGCCCGCGGGTCGCTCCTTCCTCCTGGTGAATGCTGTGGTCGTGACCAACCGGTGCGGTTCACCCCACCGGCGGATTCCCATGGGGCAAGATGACCCGCACGACTCGGCAGGCAGGAGGGGCCAGTGCACGACGGAAGCGGCCGCATCGTGGTACAGAACCTGACCAAGAACTTCGGTCAGGTCGCCGCGGTGCAGAACCTGAGTTTCCAGGTCGAGCCCGGCTCGGTGACCGGGTTCCTCGGACCGAACGGCGCCGGCAAGACCACCACGTTGCGAATGGTGCTCGGCCTGGTCGCGCCGACCGCCGGGTGGTCGACGATCAACGGCCAGCCATTCCACCAGCTCGGCAATCCCGGCCGGGTGGTCGGTGCCGTGCTGGAGGCGCAGGGGTTCCACCCGACCCGCACCGCGCGCGACCACCTGCGGGTGTACTGCGCGGCGATGGGCGTGCCCGAACAGCGGGCCGACGAGGTGCTGAACCTGGTCGGTCTCGGCACCGCGGCCACCCGCTCGGCCGGCGGGTTCTCCCTCGGCATGAAGCAGCGGCTCGCGCTGGCCACCGCCCTGATCGGCGACCCGCAGGTCCTGGTGCTCGACGAGCCGGCCAACGGCCTGGACCCGGAGGGCATCGCCTGGCTGCGGACCTTCCTCAAGGCCTACGCGGCCAGCGGGCGCACCGTGCTGATCTCCAGCCACCTGCTGGCCGAGGTCGAGCAGACCATCGACCAGGTGGTGATCATCAGCCACGGCCAGACGATGTACTACGGCCACCTCGACGAGCTGCGCAAGTCCCAGCAGAGCCGGGTGATCGTGCAGCCCAACGACCCGGCCAAGCTGGTCGCCGCGCTGCAGGAGGAGCAGATCACCAACGTGACGCCGCTGCCGGACAACCGGGTCGCCGTGGTCGGCGCCACCGTCCAGCAGATCGGCGACATCGCGGCCAAGGCGGGCGTCGCGCTCTACGGCGTGCAGGAGGAGCGGGCCGACCTCGAGCAGCTGTTCTTCAGCCTCACCAGCGGTCAGTACTCCGCGCCCGGCGTCCAGGCGCCGCCGCCTGGCTACGGCCCGCCGCCGGGGGGTGGGTACGCCCAGCCGGTGCCGCAGCAGGGGTTCCCACAGCAGCCCTACCAGCAGCAGCCCGGCTACGGCACGCCCCCGCCCGGCTACCAACAGCCGGGTCAGCAGTCGGGGTACAACACACCCCCGCCCGGCTTCCAGCAGCCTGGCCAGCAGTCCGGCTACCACACGCCGCCGCCCGGCTTCCAGCAGCAACCACCGCAGGCCACCCCGCCAGCGGGCTGGGACCAGCAGAGCACTCCGCCGGCCGGTTGGGGCCAGGCGCCCGGCACCCCACCCAACGCGTGGGGACCACCCCAGCAGCAACAGCAGCCGCCACAACAGCAGCCGCCACAACAGCAGCCGCCACTACAGCAGGCACCGGACCAGCAGGCACCGCTGCCACCACAACAGCCACCACAACAGCCGCAGCAGCAGCCGCCGCCAGAACAGCAGCCGCAGCAGCCACCACCACCGCAGGACCAGCAGCCCGGTCAGGGTGGAACCGGAGGTAACGCCTGATGGGCAACCTGATCAGGGCCGAGTTCCTCAAGATCTTCACCACCAAGCTGTGGTGGGCGCTGCTCATCCCCGCCGTCGCGCTGGCGCTGGGCTGGGGCTGGCTGTCGGCCATCGCCTTCACCGACATCGCGAACTCCATCGGTGACGCCCTCGACGTCGACGTCAACGAGACCGACATCGCGGTGAACTCGGTGGCGCTGACCAGGGCGATGAACTTCGCCACGCTGTTCCCGATGGTCTTCGGCGCGCTGGCGCTGGCCAGCGAGATCAACCGCAAGACGATCACCACCAGCTTCCTGACCGCGGGCAGCCGCTCGTCGGTGCTCGGCGCCAAGGCGATCGTCTACACCCTGTGGGGCCTGATCTACGGCGCGGTCGTCGCGGGCGCGGCGAGCCTTGGCGTGTTGATCGGCAGCGGGGGCGACCTGCTGCCCGACGGCGGCGACTGGATCCTCATCCTGCTCGTCGGGATCATCGCCTGCATGTTGTGGACGCTGCTCGGCATGGGCGTCGGCGCGTTGCTCGGCTCCCCGGTCGCCACCCTGGTCATCCTGCTGCTGTACGCCGCGCTGATCGGCCCGGTCGCGGAGCTGATCATCTGGTTGTCCAGCGAGGGCTCGAACATCGCCGGCCTGATGCCCAACGGTGCGGCCAACGGGCTGACCGGCTCGACCGCGGCCGAGCTGCTGTTCAACCAGATCCAGGACCTGGCAGGCGGCAACCCGACCGAGGAGCAGAAGGAGAACTTCGACATGGTGGCCAGGGCGGCCGCCGGTGCGCCGGGCGCGTTCTCCATGTGGATCAGCGGGCTGATCTTCCTCGGCTGGACGGCGATCTTCTTCGTCTTCGGCATCCTGCGCAACAAGAGCCGCGACATCACCTGACCAGCCTTGACCAGTCCTGTCGGGGCTTCGATTTAGTCTGGATCTCGTGTCAGCACCGACCGTCGAAGCCCCGCCCGGCTGGATCCGCCGGCTGTCCGCCACCTGCTGGCGGCACCGCAGGCTGGTCCTGTTGTCCCTGCTCTCCTCGGTCATCGGCGTCGGCTTCCAGGCGGCCGGGCCGCTGCTGGTCAAGTTCGTCGTCGACGACGCGGTGGCCGGCAGCACGGCCCGGCTCGGCTGGCTGGTCGCCGCGCTGCTGGTGATGGAGCTGTCCACGTTCGTCACCGCGTTCGTCCGCCGCTACCTCGGCGGCCGGCTGGCGCTCGACGTCCAACACGACCTGCGCCAGCAGGTGTTCGCCGCGGTCCAGCGGCTCGACGGCGCGAAGCAGGACACGCTGCGCACCGGCCAGGTGGTGTCCCGCTCGATCACCGACCTGCAGCTGGTGCAGGGCATGCTGATGATGGTGCCGCTGTCGATCGGCACCGTGGTGTTCGCGCTGTGCGCGCTGGCGGCGATGCTGTGGCTCTCGCCGCTGCTCACCCTGATCGCGCTGGTGATCACGCCGGTGGTCGCGATGGTCGCGGTGCGCAGCAGGCGGACGCTGTTCCCGGCGTCCTGGTCGGCACAGCAGCGCGCCGCCGACCTCGCCCAGCACGTCGAGGAGACCGTCACCGGCGTGCGGGTGGTCAAGGGGTTCGGCCAGGAGGCGCGCGAGATCCGCCGCCTGGAACGCACCGCGCGCACGCTGTTCGGCGAGCGGATGCGCACCGCGGCACTCACCTCCAAACCGGCGGCCACGATGGTGGCCATGCCGGCGGCCGGGCAGGTGGCGGTGCTCGCGTTCGGCGGGTTCCTCGCGATGAACGGGCAGGTCACGCTGGGCACGTTCCTGGCGTTCGCGAGCTATGTGGCCAACCTCGTCGGCCCGACCAGGATGCTGTCCAGCCTGCTGATCAACGTGCAGCTGGCCAGGGCGGGCGTGGAGCGGGTGTACGAGCTGATCGACTCGAACCCGACGGTCACCGACGCGCCGGACGCGGTGGACGTGCCGGCGGGCCCGGTCGAGGTCCGGTTCGACGACGTGCGTTTCGGCTACACCCGCAGCGAGCCCGTGCTCGACCGGGTCACCCTGCGGGTGCGGCCGGGCGAGACGCTCGCGCTGGTCGGCACCGCGGGCTCTGGCAAGTCGACGGTGTCGCTGCTGCTACCCCGGTTCTACGACGTGCACGCCGGATCGATCACCGTGGCCGGGGTCGACGTGCGCGACCTGCGGATGGCCTCCCTGCGCGGCACCGTCGGCGTGGTGTTCGAGGAGGCGTTCCTGTTCTCCGACAGCGTGCACGCCAACATCGCCTACGGCAGACCGGGGTCCAGTGACGAGGAGGTCCGCGCCGCCGCCCGCGCCGCGCAGGCCGACGCGTTCATCTCGGCGCTGCCCGACGGCTACGACACGGTGGTCGGCGAGCGCGGGCTGACGCTGTCCGGCGGGCAGCGGCAGCGGGTGGCGCTGGCCAGGGCGTTGCTGTCGGACCCGAGGGTGCTGGTGCTCGACGACGCGACCTCCGCGGTGGACACCGCCACCGAGGCCGCCATCCACGACACGCTGCGCGCGGTCACTCGCGACCGGACCACGCTGCTGATCGCCCACCGCCGCTCCACACTCGCGCTCGCCGACCGGATCGCGGTACTGGACAAGGGAAAGGTCGTCGACACCGGCACGCACGCCGAGCTGACCGACCGCTGCGAGCTCTACCGCGCGCTGCTGGCCGGCCCCGGCGAGGCCATCGAGGACCCGACCCGGCGCGCGGCCGCGGACCTCGCGCCCGGCCAGGACGGCTGGACCCCGGCGCTGTGGCCCAACCAGGACGACGCGCCGGCGGGCCAGGTCAACCGCCCGGTCCCGGCCGGCATCGGCCGTGCCGGCAGACCGGGCGGGGTGAGCAGCGGCGGGATGAGCGGCGCGCTGTCGGGCACGCCGCCGACCCCGGAGCTGCTCGACCGGGTCCGCGCGCTGCCCCCGGCCACCGAGCGACCCCGGCTCGACGGCGAGGACCCGACCGCGCCGGACCCCGGGTTCCGGCTGCGCAAGCTGCTGGCGCTGGTGCGGGTGCCGATGGCCGTGGTCGCCTCGCTGGTCATCCTGGACGCGCTGGTGACGATGGCGCTGCCGACGCTGGTCCGCACGGGCGTGGACAACGGGGTGCTCACCGGCGACGGCACCGCGCTGTGGGCGGTCACCGCGGTCGCGGCCGTGCTGGTGGTGATCAGCTTCTGGAACACCTCGGCCACCACCGTGCTCACCGCCCGGCTCGGCGAGCGGCTGCTCTACCTGCTGCGCGTGCGCAGCTATGCCCACCTGCAGCGGCTGGGGCTCGACTACTTCGAACGCGAGCTGGCCGGCCGGATCATGACCAGGATGACCACCGACGTCGACGCGCTGTCCACGTTCCTGCAGACCGGGCTGAGCAGCGCGCTGGCCAGCATGCTGACCGTCGTGGCGATCACCGTCGCCCTGCTGCTCACCGACTTCGGCCTCGCGCTGGTCGCGCTGGCCGTGCTGCCGGTGCTCGTCATCGCCACGGTGATCTTCCAGCGACTGTCCACAGTGGCCTATACGCAGGCGCGTGAGCAGGTCAGCGCGGTCAACGCGGACATGCAGGAGAACGTCTCCGGGCTGCGGGTGGCGCAGGCGTTCACCCGCGAGGAGCACTCCGCCAGGGAGTTCGCCCAGCGCAGCGACACCTACCGGCGCACCCGCCTGCGCGCCCAGCGGTACGTGGCCACCTACTTCCCGTTCGTCGCGCTGCTGGCCGGGGTCTCCCAGGCCGCGGTGCTCGCCGTCGGCGCCAACCGGGTGGCCGCCGGCACGCTGAGCCCGGGCGTGCTGCTCGCGTTCATGCTGTACCTGAACCTGTTCTTCGCCCCGGTCCAGCAACTGTCCGGGGTGTTCGACGGCTACCAGCAGGCGCGCGTGGGCCTGCGGCGGATCGCCGACCTGCTGGCCACCCCGACGTCGGTCGCGCCGCCGGCCGACCCGACCCCGGTGCCGGCGACGCTGGACGGCGCGGTCGAGTTGGCCGGCGTGTCCTTCCGCTACGCCGGCGCCGACCGCGACGCGGTCACCGACCTGCGGCTGTCGGTCCGCCCCGGCGAGACGGTCGCGCTGGTCGGCCCGACCGGCGCCGGCAAGTCGACGGTGGTCAAGCTGATCGCCCGGTTCTACGACCCGACCGAGGGCGCGGTGGTGGTCGACGGCGTCGACATCCGCGACTTCGACCCGTCCGCCTATCGCCAACATCTCGGCGTCGTGCCGCAGGAGCCCCACCTGTTCACCGGCGACGTGGCGAGCAACGTCGGCTACGGCCACCGCGACGGCTCCACGAGTGACACCGACACCGACATCGAGACGGAGACCGAGACGGAGACCGACCCGGTCGTGATCGAGCGGGCGGTGCGGGCGGTCGGCGCGCTGCCGATGGTGGCCGGACTGCCGGCCGGCTTCCGGCAACAGGTCGGCGAGCGCGGTCAGGGCCTGTCGGCCGGGCAGCGTCAGTTGGTCGCCCTCGCCCGCGCGGAGTTGGTCGCCCCGGACATCCTGCTGCTCGACGAGGCGACCGCCGCGCTCGATCCGGCCACCGAGTCGGTGGTGCTGGCCGCGAGCGAGCGCCTCAGCCGGCCGAGGACGACCTTCGTCGTCGCGCACCGGTTGGCCACCGCGGCCCGCGCCGACCGCATCGTGGTGCTGGCAGGCGGGCGGATCGTCGAGCAGGGCACCCACGCCGACCTGCTCGTCTCAGGCGGGCACTACGCCGAACTGTGGCGCCACGGCACCGCCGAGTTACCGGCGGTAGCTGTCGACAGTGCGAATCGCGACCGAACCGACTCGACGTCCGATTCGGCCGATTTAGCCCGTGGCGGAGCACTTGGTCAGGACCGAGTGCGGGTACGTTCGACAGAGGTGCGAGTATCTGGCGACAGTTCGATGGGGGACGTCATCGATCACCCATGAGGACTAGCCTGAACAAGTAGCGTTTCAGTAACAGATCGAGATAGATAGAGGCGAGTGCCTGCCGTGTCCAGCAGCAGCCCTGCGTCGCAGTTCGGCCCCAATGAGTGGCTCGTCGAGGAGATGTACGAACAGTTCCTCGCCGACCCGTCGTCAGTTGACGACGCGTGGCACGACTTCTTCGCCGACTACAAGCCGACCCAGCGAGTCGCGACACCGGCCCCGAGCAAGCCGACAACCGACGCCACCGTGACCAAGCCCACAACCGGCGCGGCTCCGCCCGGTTCCGGCAACGGTCAGGCTGGCGCGTCGTCCGGCAGCGCGGCCACCAAGACGGTCAAGACGACACCCGCCAAGGCCACGCCGGCCAAGACGACGCCGGCCAAGACCGACAGCAAGCCGCCGGCGGCCAAGGCGCCAACCAAGTCGGGCGCCGCCGACAAGCAACCGGCCAAGGCGCAGCCGGCGAAGGCGGCCGCCAAGGCGCCGGCCAAGGCCGCCGCCGCGGGCGAGGACGGCAAGCCGCTGCGCGGCGCGTCGGCCATCATCGCCAAGAACATGGATCTCTCGCTCACCATCCCGACCGCGACCAGCGTGCGGGCGGTGCCGGCGAAGCTGTTGTTCGACAACCGCATCGTGATCAACAACCACCTCCGCCGTACCCGGGGTGGCAAGGTCAGCTTCACCCACCTGATCGGCTACGCGGTGATCCGCGCGCTGGCCGACTTCCCGAACATGAACCGCCACTACGGCGACCTGAACGGCAAGCCGGCCGTGATGACCCCCGAGCACGTCAACCTCGGCCTGGCGATCGACCTGCCCGGCCGCGACGGCATGCGCAACCTCGTGGTCGCGTCGATCAAGCAGTGCGACGGGATGAGCTTCACCCGGTTCTGGCAGGCCTACGAGGAGATCATCCGCAAGGCCCGCAACAACGCGCTGACCACCGACGACTTCACCGGCACCACGATCTCCCTGACCAACCCGGGCACCATCGGCACCAACCACTCGGTGCCGCGCTTCCCCCCTGGGCAGGGCGCGATCGTCGGCGTCGGCGCGATGGAGTACCCCGCGCAGTACCAGGGCACCAGTGAGCGCGCGCTGGTCGACCTCGGCGTCAGCAAGATCATCACGCTGACCTCGACCTACGACCACCGGATCATCCAGGGCGCGGAGTCGGGCGAGTTCCTGCGCCGCATCCACCAGCTGCTGCTCGGCGAGGACAACTTCTACGACGACATCTTCACCTCGCTGCGCCTGCCCTACGAGCCGGTGCGCTGGGTGGAGGACATCCCCGAGGGCGCGATCGACAAGACCACCCGGGTGATCGGGCTGGTCGACACCTACCGCACCCGCGGCCACCTGATGTCCGACGTCGACCCGCTGAACTACCGCCAGCGCAAGCACGAGGACCTCGACATCCTGTCCCACGGGCTCACCCTCTGGGACCTCGACCGCGAGTTCCCGGTCGGCGGCTTCGCCGGCAAGGAGCGGATGAAGCTGCGCGACGTGCTCGGCGTGCTGCGCGACTCCTACTGCCGCACGGTCGGCGTCGAGTACACCTACATCCTCGACCCGACCGAGCGCCGCTGGATCCAGGAGCGCGTCGAGGTCCGGCACGAGAAGCCGCCGCAGGCCGTGCAGAAGTACATCCTGTCCAAGCTGAACGCGGCCGAGGCGTTCGAGACCTTCCTGCAGACCAAGTACGTCGGCCAGAAGCGGTTCTCGCTCGAGGGCGGCGAGTCGGTGATCGCGCTGCTGGACACCGTGCTGGACAAGGCGGCCGAGTACGAGCTCGACGAGGTCGTCATCGGCATGCCCCACCGCGGCAGGCTGAACGTGCTGGCCAACATCGTCGGCAAGCCGATCTCGCAGATCTTCCAGGAGTTCGAGGGCAACCTCGACCCCGGCCAGGCCCACGGCTCCGGCGACGTCAAGTACCACCTCGGCGCGGAGGGCAAGTACTTCCGCATGTTCGGCGACGGCGAGACCAAGGTGACGCTGACCGCCAACCCGTCGCACCTGGAGACCGTCGACCCGGTCCTGGAGGGCATCGTCCGCGCCAAGCAGGACCTGCTCGACAAGGGCGGCGCGGGCTTCACCGTGCTCCCGGTCGCGCTGCACGGCGACGCCGCGTTCGCCGGCCAGGGCGTGGTCGCCGAGACGCTGAACCTGGCACTGCTGCGCGGCTACCGCACCGGCGGCACGGTGCACGTGATCATCAACAACCAGGTCGGCTTCACCACCGCGCCGGAGCACTCGCGCTCGTCGCAGTACGCCACCGACGTGGCGAAGATGATCCAGGCGCCGGTGTTCCACGTGAACGGCGACGACCCGGAGGCCTGCTACTGGGTCGCCCAGCTGGCCATGGACTACCGCCAGACGTTCAACAAGGACGTCGTGATCGACATGGTCTGCTACCGGCGGCGCGGGCACAACGAGGGCGACGACCCCTCGATGACCCAGCCGGCGATGTACGACATCATCGACGCCAAGCGCAGCGTCCGGAAGACCTACACCGAGGCGCTCATCGGCCGGGGCGACATCTCCGTCGAGGAGGCCGAGAAGGCGCTGCGGGACTTCTCCAGCCAGCTCGAGCACGTCTTCAACGAGGTGCGCGAGCTGGAGAAGCACCCGGTGGCGCCGAGCCCGTCGGTCGAGTCCGAGCAGCAGGTGCCGGCCAAGCTGCCGACCGGGATCAGCAAGCAGGTGCTCGAACGGATCGCCGACGCGCACGTCGACCTGCCGCAGGGCTTCCAGCCACACCCGAGGGTGAAGCCGGTGCTCGAGCGGCGCGCCAAGATGGCCCGCGATGGCGACATCGACTGGGCCTTCGCCGAGCTGCTGGCGTTCGGCTCGCTCACCATCGAGGGCCACCTGGTCCGCCTCGCCGGGCAGGACTCGCGGCGCGGCACGTTCACCCAGCGGCACGCGGTGCTGATGGACCGGCGCACCGGCCGGGAGTACACGCCGCTGCAGAACCTGTCCGACGACCAGGGCCGGTTCATGGTCTACGACTCGGCGCTGAGCGAGTACGCGGCGCTGGGCTTCGAGTACGGCTACTCGGTGGCCAACCCGGACGCGCTGGTGTTGTGGGAGGCGCAGTTCGGCGACTTCGTCAACGGCGCGCAGTCGGTGATCGACGAGTACATCTCCTCCAGCGAGGCCAAGTGGGGCCAGCGCTCGGACGTGGTGATGCTGCTGCCGCACGGCCACGAGGGCCAGGGCCCGGACCACACGTCCGGCCGGATCGAGCGGTGGCTGCAGCTGTGCGCCGAGGGGTCGATGACCGTCGCGGTGCCCTCCACGCCGGCGAACTACTTCCACCTGCTGCGCCGGCACGCCCTCGACGGGGTGGCCCGGCCGCTGGTGGTGTTCACGCCGAAGTCGATGCTGCGCAACAAGGCGGCGACCAGCCCGGTGTCCGACTTCACCGAGGAGTCGCGGTTCAACTCGATCATCGACGACCCGACGGTGACCGACCCGGCCGCCGTGCGCAAGCTGCTGCTGGTGTCCGGCAAGCTCTACTACGAGCTGGCCGCCGAGCAGGCCAAGCGCGGGCTGACCGATGTCGCGCTGGTGCGCATCGAGCAGCTGTACCCGGTGCCGCTCAAGCGGCTGGGCGCGATCTTCGAGCGCTACCCGAACATCACCGACCTGCGCTGGGTGCAGGAGGAGCCGGCCAACCAGGGCGGCTGGCCGTTCTACGGCCTGCACCTGCCGGAGCTGTTCGCCGAGGTTCCGCGGCTCACCAGGGTCTCGCGCCGGGTGATGTCCGCGCCGTCGGCCGGCTCGGGCAAGGTGCACGAGGTGGAGCAGCGGGAGATCATCGAGAAGGCCTTCTCGTAGATCTCATGTACTTCACCGACCGAGGTCTCGAGGAGCTCGCGGACCGCAGAGGCGACGAGGAGGTCACGCTGGCTTGGCTGGCGGCCAAGCTGCGTGACTTCGTCGACGCCAACCCGGAGTTCGAGACCGCCGTGGAACGCCTGGCGACCTATCTGGCCAGGGACGACGAGGACGACGACTGAGACCGGTGCCTCACCAGGCGTAGGCCTCCGGGGCGGGCTTGGCGCCGTTCGGCCCCGGCGGCGGGAACAGCTCGTCCAGCTTGGCCAGCGTCTCGGCGTCCAGTTCGATGTCCAGCGCCCGCAACGAGCCGTCCAGCTGCTCGATCGTGCGCGGGCCGACGATCGGCGCGGTCACGCCCTCCTGGTTCAGCAGCCAGGCCACGCCGAGGTCGGCCGGGTCGACCCCGAGGTCGGCCGCGAGGTTCTCGTAGACCTCGATGGCGTCGCGATGCTTCGCGAACGCGTCGGCCGTCTGCTCACTGACTCCTCGGGACGCGCCGCCCTCCCGCTGCTTGCGCAGCACCCCGCCGAGCAGTCCGCCGCCGAGCGGGGACCACGGGAGGACGCCGACGCCGTAGTGCAGCGCGGCCGGCAGCACCTCCAGCTCCACCCAGCGGTTGAGCAGGTTGTAGATCGACTGCTCGCTGACCAGACCGAGCAGCTGCCGCTCCCGCGCGGCCTCCTGCGCCTGCGCGAGGTGCCAGCCGGCGAAGTTCGACGACCCGAAGTAGAGCACCTTTCCCTGCTGGCGCAGCACGGTGAAGGCCTCCCAGATCTCCTCCCACGGCGTGTGCCGGTCGATGTGGTGCATCTGGTAGAGGTCGAGGTAGTCCGTGCGCAGCCGCCGCAGCGACGCGTCGGCGGCGCGCCGGATGTTCAGCGCGGAGAGCCGGCCGTCGTTGGGCCAGTCGCCCATCTGACCGTAGAGCTTGGTGGCCAGCACGGTCCGCTCGCGGCGCCCGCCGCCGAGGTCGAACCAGCGACCGATGATCTGCTCGGTCACTCCCTCGCCACGACGCCGGCCGTACATGTTGGCGGTGTCGAAGAAGTTGATGCCACGCTCGTGCGCCCGGTCCATGATCGCGTGACTGTCCACTTCGGAGGTCTCCGGCCCGAAGTTCATGGTGCCGAGCACGAGCCGGGACACGGACAGGCCGCTACGGCCGAGTTGGGTGTACTCCATGATGCCAACGTAACCCCGGAGCAACTCCAGCATGGAGGTCGACTACGTGAGCCTGTTCCTCACCGATCTCGTCACCGTGGTCTGTGCCCCGGCCGCGGTACTGTCCGCGCCGGATGGTCAGCTGCGACCGCCCGGCGCCGCGGGCTGGCTGGTGGCCGACGTGCGCCATCTCCATGAGCTGACGGTCCTGGTCGACGGGGCGCCGCCGCGGCCGATCGGCCACTGGCAGACCTCCGCCGCGTCCCAGCACTTCGTCGGCGCCGTCCCGACCCTCGGGGTGACGACCGGCGACCAGACCGTGCGCCTGGAACGCCGCCGCACCGTGACCCCGACCCACCTCCACGAGACGATCGACCTGGTCAACGACGCCCGCACGGAGGTCACCGCGACCATGCGGGTCCGACTCGCCGCCGACCTCGCCCCCATCCTCGCCGTCCGCCACGACCACCCGACGCCGCCGGTCCCACCCGTCCACGACGGGAAGGGCGTGGCCTGGACCGCCGGCTCGTGCGCGACCACGGCCAGCACCGACCGCCCCGCCGACCGGGTCGAGGTCACCGCCGACCGCCTCGCCCTCGAGTGGGACCTGCTGGTGCCCGCGCGCGGGCGCGGCGGGGTCACCATCACCCTGCACGCCACCGGCGGCACCGAGGACGCCGTGGTCACCGCGCCGGCCAGCCGGGACCTCGGGCCGCTGCGGGTCACCAGCCGGGAACCGGAGCTTGACCGGCTGGTCGCCACCGGCCTTGACGATCTCCGCGCGCTGCTGCTCGCCGACCCGGCCGCGCCGGCCGACCGGTTCGCCGGTGCCGGCGCGCCCTGGTATTTCACGCTGTTCGGCCGGGACTCGCTGTGGACCGCCCGGTTCGCGCTGCCGCTTGGCACCGACCTCGCGCTCGGCACGTTGCGCACGCTGGCCCGCCGCCAGGGCACCCGGCACGACCGGGAGACCGCCGAGGAGCCGGGCAAGATCCTGCACGAGATCCGCCAGCTGGCCACCGGTCTGGCGCGCCGCCCCGGCCTGCCGCCCTGCTACTACGGCACCGTCGACGCCACCCCGCTGTGGATCAGCCTGCTGCACGACGCGTGGCGGTGGGGCCTGCCGGCCGCCGACATCGAGCCGCTGCTGCCGGCGCTGCGCCGCGCGCTGGACTGGATTCTCGCGCACGGCGACGGTTTCCTCGCCTACCGTGACGAGTCCGGGCGTGGGTTGGCCAACCAGGGCTGGAAGGACTCCCCGGACGCCATTCAGGACAGTGCGGGAACCATTGCCAGCGCGCCGATCGTGCTGTCCGAGGCGCAGGCCTACGCGCACCGCGCCGTGCTGGACGCGGCCGCGGTGCTGACCGCGTTCAACCAGCGGGGTGCCGCCGAGGCGACCGCGTTCGCCGCCGGGTTGCGGGCCCGGTTCCGGAAGTCCTTCTGGGTCAACGGTTTCCCCGCGATCGCGCTGGACGGTGCCGGCCGGCCGGTGGACACGATCGCCTCCAACCTCGGTCACCTGCTCGGCACCGGGCTGCTGACCGCGGCCGAGGAGTCCACTGTGGCCGCACAGCTTCCGGTGTTGGACAGCGGTTTCGGCCTGCACACGATGAGTCCTCGACATCCCTCGTTCAACCCGATCGGTTACCACACCGGCTCGGTGTGGCCGCACGACACCGCGATCGCGATCGCCGGCCTGGCCGGCGCGGGCCAGCACGCGCTGGCCGCGGCACTGGCCGGCGGCCTGGTCGCGGCCGGCACCCGGTTCGACCACCGGCTACCCGAGCTCTACGGTGGCTGGCCGGCCGCGCACGGGCGGCCGTTGCCCTTCCCGTCGGCCTGTCGCCCGCAGGCGTGGGCGGCGGCCTCGGCGTTCGTGCTGGTGCGGGTGGCGCTCGGGCTGGCCGCCGACGTGCCCGCCGGGCGGCTGCGGGTGGCCCCGGCGGCCGCGTTCGCCGACTGGTTCCCGCTGCGGGTCGATGGCCTGTCGGTGGCCGGGCACGCACTGAGCGTCGAGGTGGACCGGGACGGCCGGGCGAGCGTGCGCACCGAGGCAGAGGTAGAGATCGACGCCTGAACTGCGTCACAATGCCTCCGTGGCCGACACCGATCCGACCGACGAGTGGCTTCCGCTGGACGCGAACCCGCACGCCGACGACAAGCGTGACGTGCTCGACCCGACTGGCGAGGGGCTGCCCTTCCGTCGGCTGATCCAGGTCGCGCTCGGTGTGGGCGTGCTGGCGGTGATCCTGGTGGTCGTGGTGGCGCTGCTCTGACGGAACAAAGGTGACGATTCGCACGTTGGAGGGGGTAGAGGAGGTGCGCGATGGCCAAGAGTGAACTGACCGGGCACCAGCACTCCGACACCCCCGATCCCGTGCTGTTCGGGACCGACCCGTTCGCCGGGCAACCGGAACCGGACTGGGACGACGACGAACCGACTTACGCTCCCCGCCCCCGCTGGCCGGTGGTGGCCCTGATCGTCATCGTGGTGACGATGATGGTCGCCGCGATGGGCGTCTGGATCTTCTAGCCGCGATGCCCTGAATGAGGCATTGGCGACGTTCAGCGTCCCGAATGAGGCATTCAGGGCTTGGGGCCGACCCGCTGACCGGCCCGCCAGACCGCGTGGGTCAGCGGCACGCCCGGCCGATAGGCCAGGTGGGTCGCCGACGGCGCGTCGAGCACGTGCACGTCCGCGCGCGCGCCGACCCGGAGCACCCCGACCTCGTGTTCGCGGCGCAGTGCCCGCGCGCCGCCCCAGGTGGCCGCGCGCACGGCCTCCTCGACCGTCATCCGCATCTGGAGCACGGCCGTGGCCACGCAGTAGACCATCGACGAGGTGTAGGACGAGCCGGGGTTGCAGTTGGACGCCAGCGCGACCGTGGCCCCGGCGTCCAGCAGCTCGCGCGCGTTGGCCAGCGGCTGGCGGGTGGACAGGTCGCAGGCCGGCAGCAGGGTGGCGACCGTGTCCGACTGCGCCAGCGCGTCCACATCGGACCGGGTGAGGTAGGTGCAGTGGTCGACGCTGGCCGCGCCGAGCTCGACCGCCAGCCGCACGCCGGGGCCGTAGCCGAGCTGGTTGCCGTGCACCCGTAGGCCAAGGCCGCGTGCGGCGGCCGCGGTGAGCACCGCGCGGGCGGCGTCCTCGTCGAACGCGCCGGTCTCGCAGAACACGTCCGCCCAGCCGACATGCGGCGCGACCGCGTCGAGCATCTGGCCGCACACCAGGGCGACGTAGTCCGCTGTGGACATTCCGGTCGGCACCAGGTGCGCGCCGAGGAAGGTGACCTCGTCGGCGGCCTTGGCGGCGACCTCGGCGCAGCGCAGCTCGTCGGCGACGGTGAGGCCGTAGCCGGTCTTGGTCTCCAGGTAGGTGGTGCCCTGCGCGACCGCCTCGGCGACGTGCCGGCGCAGGTTCCGTGCCAGCTGGGCGTCCGAGGCGGCTCTGGTCGCGTCCACGGTGACCGCGATTCCGCCTGCGGTGTAGGGCTTTCCGGCCATACGGGCGGCGAACTCCGCGGTCCGGTCGCCGGCGAAGACCAGGTGGGTGTGGCTGTCCACCCAGCCGGGCAGCACCGCCCGGCCGTCGAGGTCGACCCGGTCGTCGGCGGCCGGCGCGGCACCGGCCGCGCCGATCCAGGCCACCCGGTCGCCGTCGATGACCAGCGCGGCGCCGGTGGCCGGCGGTTCGTCGTTGGTCGTCAGCTCACCGATACCCGTGATCAGCGTGCTCACTGTTCCGCCTCCCCGGGATTAAATGTGTTGGTTGCGTTGGGGATGACGGGTGCTGGTTGGGTGCGTTCCCCTGAGGTGCGGTTGGGGAGTACTTGGGATGACTTCGATTCTGAGGTTGGTAGAAGGGTCTCACCAGAGGGCTCCGATCGCGTCGCGGAGTAGCGCGCCGACGTCGCCGAGGCGCTCGTGGCGGCCGTCGACGGCGATGACCCGGCCGCCGGTGACCACCGTGTGCACGTCGGCGGCGGTGGCCGCCAGGACGAGTTGGTCGAGCCGGCAGCCGGCGGTGCGCACGCTGTCGGTGCGCACGGCGACCAGGTCGGCCACCGCGCCCGGCTCGATCCGGCCGGCGCCCGGCCAGCCGAGCGCGGCGTTGCCGGTGCTGGTGAGCGCGTCGACCAGGTCGGCAGGGGCGAAGTGGCCGCGGCGGCCGGTGCGCAGTCGTTCGCCGTACTCCATGGCTCTGGCCTCGGCCAGCGGGTCGACGACCGCGTGCTGGTCGCTGCCAAGCGAGAGTGGAGAGCCGGCGGCGCGGAGGTCACCGGCCGGGCCGAGGCCGTCGGCGAGGTCGGCCTCGGTGGTCGGGCACAGGCACACCCCGGTCCGCGAGCCGCCGAGCAGTGCTATGTCCTGTGTGGACAGATGGGTGGCGTGCACGGCGGTGGTGTGCTGGCCGAGCGCGCCCGCCTCGGCGAGCAGTTCGACCGGGGTGGCGCCGTAGGCGGCGAGGCAGGCCGCGTTCTCCGCCGGCTGTTCGGAGACGTGCACGTGCAGCGGCCGGCCGGCGGCGGCTTCGGCGACGGTCGCCAGGGCCGCGCGCGGGACCGCGCGCACGGAGTGGATGGCGGCGCCGACCCGGGCGCCCGCCCGGTCCTCGCCGGGCCGGGCGCGTTCGGCCCAGGCCTGGACGTCGCCGTCGGAGAACCGTTCCTGTTCGGGGGCCAGCGGGGTGTCGATGCCGCCGGCGAGGTAGCAGGTGTCCAGCAGGGTGAGCCGGATGCCGGCGGCGAACGCGGCCTCGCGCAGGGCCTCGCCCATGGCGTTGGGGTCGGCGTAGCGACCGCCGCCGGGTGGGTGGTGCAGGTAGTGGAACTCGCCGACGACGCTCACGCCGGCGACCGCCATCTCCGCGTAGCCGGCGGTCGCCAGGCGCAGGTAGCTGTCGGGGTCGAGCCGGCCGGCGAGCGCGTACATGGCTTCGCGCCAGGTCCAGAACGTGCCGCCGCCGGCATGCGTACGCCCACGCAGCGCCCGGTGGAACACGTGCGAGTGCACGTTGGCGAACCCCGGGAACACCAGCCCGGCCAACACCCGCGCCCCAACCGGCGGCGAGTCCGACGTGGACACAGCGGAAATCAGCCCACCGTCATCACAGTCGACCACCACCCCCGCCCGCACCCCAGCCCCCACCCAGGCCCGCACACACCAGTACCGCCTCACCCGGCCCCCTCCCGACCGCAGCGAAGGGTCCCTTCGCTGCACTGGACGCGGTGAAGGGACCCTTCGCTGCGTGGCGACTGGGGCGGGGTCATCCGGCCAGCTCGGCGAGGGTGGTGGCCAGGGCTTCGGCGCCGGCGGCGCAGTCGGCTGGTTCGGCGAACTCGGCGGGGGCGTGGCTCACGCCGGTCGGGTTGCGGACGAACACCATCGCGGTCGGCACCCGCGCGGCGAGGATGCCGGCGTCGTGCCCGGCGCCGGTCGGCAACGCCGGCACCCCGCCGAGCGCGGCCGCGAGCGTGTCCCGCAGCCCGGGGTCGAAGTGCACGGTGTCACCGTAGGACTCCTCGGTCACGGTCACCGCGCACCCTTCCTCGGCGGCCGCCACCCGCGCCGCCTCGGTGACCGCGTCCACCACCGCCATGGTGCGCGCGGTGTCCGCCGCCCGCGCGTCCAGCCAGACGTCCACAGTGGACGCGATGACGTTGGTACCGCCCGGGTTCGGCAGCAGGCGACCGACCGTGGCCCGTGCGTCCGGCACCGCCCGCGCGGCCCGCCGCGCGGCCAACACCAGCTCGGCCGCCGGCAACAGCGGATCCCGCCGGTCACCGATCGGCGTTGCCCCGGCATGGTTTCCCTCACCGGCGAACCGAAACCGCCACCGCCCGTGCGCGAGGATCGAACTGGCCACCCCGACCGGCGCGTCGAGATCGACCAGCCCCCGCCCCTGCTCGACGTGCAACTCGACGAACCGGCCAAGGTGCCCGAGCGCCTCGTCATCCCGCCCGAGCCGCGCCGGATCGAGCCCGGCGGCGGCCACCGCCTCGGCCAGCGTCACCCCCGCCGCGTCGGTCAGCCCCCGCGCGGTGTCCGGGTCGATGGCCCCGGCCAACAGCCGCGAACCAAGACACGGCACCCCGAACCGCCCGCCCTCCTCCTCGGCGAACACCACCACCGCCACCGGCCGCGCCGGCACAAACCCCCTGGCGCGCAACACATCCACCGCCACGAGCGCGCTGATCACCCCCAACGGCCCGTCAAACGCGCCACCGCCGGGCACCGAGTCCAGATGGCTACCGGTCACCACCGCGTCCGCCCCCGGCACCCCCCACCACGCCCACAGGTTCCCGTTGCGGTCGGTCCGCACGTCCAGCCGTCGCCGCCCCGCCTCCTCGACGAACCACTCCCGCAACTCCAGCTCCGCCCGATCGAACCCATGCCGCGAGTACCCACCCCGCCGCCGATCGGCCCCGACCCCCGCCAGTGCGATGAAGGCGTCGTTCATCGCGTCCAGTGCGCTGAAGGCGTCCTTCATCGCATGGGGACCGGGACGTCGCGGGCGGTGGCGACCTCGACCGCGCGGTCGTAGCCGGCGTCGACGTGCCGGATGACGCCCATGCCGGGGTCGTTGGTGAGCACGCGCTCGATCTTCTGTGCGGCCAACGGGGTGCCGTCGGCGACGGTGACCTGGCCGGCGTGGATCGAGCGGCCGATGCCGACGCCGCCGCCGTGGTGGATGGACACCCAACTCGCCCCGGAGGCGGTGTTCACCATCGCGTTGAGCAGCGGCCAGTCGGCGATCGCGTCGGAGCCGTCGGCCATCGCCTCGGTCTCCCGGTAGGGCGAGGCCACCGAGCCGCAGTCGAGGTGGTCGCGGCCGATGGCCACCGGCGCGGACAGCTCACCGCTGGCCACCATCTCGTTGAACCGCAACCCGGCCAGGTGCCGCTCGCCGTAGCCGAGCCAGCAGATGCGGGCCGGCAATCCCTGGAAGGCAACGCGTTCGCTGGCCAGCCGGATCCACCTGGCGAGGGAGTCGTTGTCCGGGAACAACTCCAGCATCGCCCTGTCGGTCGCCGCGATGTCGGCCGGGTCGCCGGACAGCGCCGCCCAGCGGAACGGTCCCCGGCCCTCGCAGAACATCGGCCGGATGTAGGCGGGCACGAACCCGGGGAAGTCGAACGCCCGCTCGCAGCCGCCCAGCTTGGCCTCGCCGCGGATCGAGTTGCCGTAGTCGAAGACCTCCGCGCCCGCGTCCAGGAAGCCGATCATCGCGTCGACGTGCTCGGCCATCGAGTCCCGCGCCCGGTCGGTGAACTCGTCTGGCTTGCGCGCCGCGTAGTCCGGCCAGTCGTCCAGGTCGACGCCCTTGGGCAGGTACGCCAACGGGTCGTGCGCCGAGGTCTGGTCGGTCACCACGTCGACCTCGACGCCGCGGCGCAGCAGCTCCGGCAGCACCTCGGCGGCGTTCCCGATGACCCCGACCGACAGCGGTCGCCCCGCCCGCCTGGCCGCCTCGACCCGGCGCACGGCGTCGTCGAGGTCGTCGGCCACCTCGTCGAGGTAGCGGGTCTCGACCCGGCGGTGCGCCCGCGCGGGATCGGCCTCCACGCACAGCGCGACGCCCTCGTTCATCGTGATGGCAAGCGGTTGCGCGCCGCCCATGCCGCCGAGGCCGGCGGTCAGCGTGAGTGTCCCTTTGAGACTGCCACCGAAGCGCTTGGCGGCCACCGCGGCGAAGGTCTCGTAGGTGCCCTGCAGGATGCCCTGGGTGCCGATGTAGATCCACGAGCCGGCGGTCATCTGGCCGTACATGGTGAGCCCCAACGACTCCAGCCGCCGGAACTCCGGCCAGGTCGCCCAGTCGCCGACCAGGTTGGAGTTGGCGATCAGCACCCTGGGCGCCCACTCGTGGGTGCGCATCACGCCGACCGGCTTGCCGGACTGGACCAGCAGCGTCTCGTCCTCGCGCAGCGTGGTCAGCTCGCGGGTGATGGCCTCGAAGCTGGCCCAGTCGCGCGCGGCCCGGCCGGTGCCGCCGTAGACGACCAGGTCGTCCGGGCGCTCGGCCACCTCGGGGTCGAGGTTGTTGTGGAACATCCGCAGCGCGGCCTCGGTCTGCCAGTTCCTCGCGGTGATGGCGTTGCCTCTGGCGGCGCGCACGGGTCGTGGTCCTGGGGTGGTCACGGCAGGTTCCCCTCTCGGATGAGTTCCTCGGCGGCCCTGATCTCGGGGGCCAGATGGCGGTCGGGTCCCGGCCCGGCAACCCGCTCCCGCAGCGCGGCGACGACCCTGGCGGTGGCCGGCGCCGGGGTCAGCGGGGCGCGCAGGTCCAGCGCGCGGGCGGCGGTGAGCAGTTCGATGGCCAGCACGGTGGTCAGCCCGTCGATGGCGGTGCGCAGCTTGCGGGCGGCCGACCAGCCAAGGGAGACGTGGTCCTCCTGCATGGCCGAGCTCGGGATGGAGTCGACGCTCGCCGGGACCGCGAGGCGTTTGAGCTCGGCGACGATCGCGGCCTGGGTGTACTGGGCGATCATGTGGCCGGAGTCAACCCCGGGGTCGTCGGCGAGGAAGGGCGGCAGGCCGTGGCTGCGGGTGGCGTCGAGCATGCGGTCGGTGCGCCGCTCGGCCATGCTCGCGACGTCGGCGACCGGGATGGCGAGGAAGTCCAGCGGGTAGGCGATCGGCGCGCCGTGGAAGTTCCCGTTGGACTCGACCCGGCCGTCGGCGAGCACCACCGGGTTGTCGATGGCCGAGGCCAGCTCCCGGTCGGCCACGGTCTCCACATAGGACACCGTGTCGCGGGCCGCGCCGTGCACCTGCGGGGCGCAGCGCAGCGAGTAGGCGTCCTGCACGCGGTTGCAGTCCGGCCCCCGGTGGCTGGCGACGATGGCCGACCCGGCGAGCAGCTCGGTCATCCGCCGCGCGCTGACCGCCTGCCCGGGATGGGGCCGCAGCGCCTGCAGTTCGGGCGCGAACACGCGGTCGGTGCCCAGCAGCGCCTCGACGCTCATGGCGGCGGTGAGGTCGGCGATGTCCAGGAGCCGGTGCAGGTCGTGCAGCGCGAGCACGAGCATGCCGAGCATGCCGTCCGTGCCGTTGATCAGCGCCAGGCCCTCCTTCTCGGCCAGCGTGACGGGAGTGATCCCGTTGTCCCGCAAGGCCTGTGCCGCCGACCGTGGTCCGTCCACAGTGAGCACCTCGCCCTCGCCGATCAACGTGAGCGCGACCGAGGACAACGGCGCGAGATCACCGGAGCAGCCGAGCGAGCCGTACTCGTGCACGACCGGCGTGATGCCGGCGTTGAGCAGCGCGGTCAGCGTCTCGACGACCTCCGGGCGGACGCCGGTGCGGCCGGTGGCCAGGGTGCGCAGGCGCAACAGCATCAGGCCGCGCACCACCTCGGGCTCGACGGGATCGCCGGCGCCGGCGGCGTGCGAGCGGATCAGGGAGCGTTGCAGCGCGGCCCGCCGGTCGGGCGGGATGTGCCGGGTGGCGAGCGCACCGAACCCGGTGGACACGCCGTAGGTGGGGGTGGCGGCCTCGGCGAGGCGTTCGACGTGCTCCCGGGTCTTGGTCACCTCGGCGAGCGCGGCGGCGGCGACCTCGACCGGCGCGTACCGCCGCACGACGGCGACCACCTGTTCGCGGGTGAGCGGCCCGCCATCGATCATGACCATGGGTCCATCTCAGCGTGCGCACCGCACTCGCACGACCCGAGATCCACGATCTAGGTCTGGTATCCCAGACTCACGGGCGCAGCATGGAGACCGCGGTCAACATCGTCGGCCAACCAGACGCCGGCAGCCGCAGGACCGGTTCGGCCTCACCGAGGTCCTGGCTCTTCGTGTCACCAAGCAGCACATCTTGACCAGCGGGAACTCCTATGGTCACCGATGCAGCGTGGATAACGCGGTTAACATCGTCGGCCAGCCGGACGCCGGCAGCCGAAGGACCGGCTCGGCCTCGCCTAGGTCATGGTTCTTCGTGTCACCAAGCAGAACATCCCGGCCATCGAACCGCACCTTGACGCAGTACGCGTTGTCGCCACTCGCGGTGGCTTTGCGCCAACCAGAGTTCATGTCAGCTCCTTGACCAACCGGTCGATCATGGCCAGCGAGGACTCCTGGTCCAGCGCGCTGTTGGTGGCCGACGCGTGGGTCAGGGCGTACTCCCGGACCATCTGAAAGTCATCGATGACTTGTGTGCTGGTAACGGTTTCCTGCCAAGCCAGTGTAGGCAGGTTGCCCTCGGGAAACGCCAGCAGATAAAAGTTCGAGCCACCCATGGCGTCGTTACCGGACGCGGTGAAGGGCACGATCCGAAGATCCAACGTCGTCGAATGCTCGTTGATCAGCTGCGACAGGTGCCGGAGCTGCTCGGCCAGCACCTCGGGGCCGCCGATCTGCTGGTGTAGCGCCGCCTCACTCAAGACGCAGTGCAGGCGCACAGGGTCCGGTCCAGCCAGCCGTTGCTGGCGCAGCATCCGCGCCTGCACCCGGCGGTCCACCTCGGCGAGCCGGATATTGTGCGCACCCGTTTCGATGACGGCACGGGCGTAGCGCTCGGTCTGCAGCATCCCGTACACGAGTCCGGAGCAGTACGTGCGGATGCTTTCCGCGCCGTACTCAAAGCCGAACATCCGCAGCAGGTCCTCGGAGAACAGCGCGGTGTACTTCGACCACCAACTGCGGCTGAGGGCCTCGCCGCGCAGGCGGATCATCTCGGTGATCGCGTTCTCGTCGAACTCCAGCAACTCCGCCAGCGAACGGAGCTTGTCCTCGGAGAGTTGCTGTTTGCCCTTCTCCACCGAGGACAGGTAGGTCGGCGCCAGGTCGATGGCGGCGTTGACGTCCTTGCCGCGCAGGCCGAGCAGTTCGCGTTTCGCCCGGAGTCGCAGACCGAGATCCCAGCCCGCGACGACAGGTGAAGTTGGTGCCATGGAAGAATCCTCTCAACGGAGCGTCGATCATATATCGACAGGGAGTAGCGTTGTCATTCACTCCTTAGGTGACTGTTGCTGCTTCATTAAGTATCGTACTTTGGGATCATGATTGAGCTTCGAACAACCCACATCAAGCCCCGACTGCCCAAGCGCGAGTGGCTGCTCCGCTGCACCGACAACGACCACGAGCTCTCGATGTTCGCCATCTGCGTCAGCAACGGCAACATCGAGATCATCACCGCCGACGACACGGTCATCGAACTGACCGGGTCGCACATCGCCGAGTTCCTCGACGCCTTCCAGTCCGCCATCGAACTGGCGGACGACGACCTCGCGAAGATGTCTGGTATCCCAGATGTATGACCGACATCCCCGCCCTGCGCCGCGGCCTGGCCGTGCTGCGCCTGCTGGCCGGTCGCGCGGGCCCGGTCACGGCCGGCTACATCACCCGTGAGCTGGGGTTACCCCGGTCGACGACCTACCACCTGCTGACGGAGCTGGTCGCGGCCGGATTCGTCACCCATCTACCGGAGGACCGGCGGTACGGACTCGGGCTGGCCGCCTTCGAGCTCGGCTCGGCCTATCTGCGCCACGACCCGCTCGAACGGCTCGCCCGGCCCGTGCTGCGGGCACTGATCACCCGAACCGGCCAGGTCGCCCAACTCGGCGTACTGCACGGCCGGGAAACGCTCTACTTGCTACGCGAACAACCGCCCCACCCGCACCCCACGGTGGTGACCGACGTCGGCGTACGCCTACCGGCACACCTACCGGCCTCCGGCCGCGCGATGCTGGCGTTGCTGCCCGCCGCCCAGGTCCGCGCCCTGTTCCCGAACCGGGACAGTTTCGTCGACCGCACCGGCCGCGGCCCCGCCCACCTGCCCGCCCTACGCCGCCTGCTCACCGACGGCCGCCGCCGAGGCTGGGCCGTCGAGGACGGCTACGTCACCCCCGGCTTCGCCTCGGTGGCCGCCGCGGTCGTCGACCACGCCGGCCACCCGATAGCCGCCATCAGCACCACGTTCCGCCACGAGTGCGACCCGGAATGCACCGAGTCCTGGCCAACCCTCGCCGCCGAAACCCGCCAGGCCGCCACCACCCTCACCACCAGGCTAGGCGCCTGACGTCGCAAGCCTGCGATGCCCTGAATGAGGCATGAGGGCGCTCAACGTCCCGAATGGGGCATTCAGGGCCCTGTGGGTGTCAGATGCCGATCTCGGCCAGCCATTCCTCGGCCACGTCGGCGTAGTCGGGCTTGTCGGGGGCGTTGAGGCGGGCGTTGAGGTCCAGCAGCGCCTCGGTGTCGAGCTTGGCGGAGACGGCGTTGAGGGCCTCGGTCACGGTGTCGCTCGCCGCGTCCTTGTTGATCAGCGGGACGACGTTCTGCGCGGCGAAGTTGTTCTTCGGGTCCTCGAGCACGACCAGGTCGTTGGCCTCGATCGAGGAGTCCGTGGTGAAGATGTCGGCGGCCTGCACGGTGCCGTCCACCAGCGCCTTGGTGGTGATCGCCCCCGGCTGGAGGGCCTTGAAGCTCTTGAACGTGCAGTTGTAGGTCTCCTGGATGCCGGGGATGCCGTCCGGCCGCTGCTGGATCTCCGTCGGCCCGCCGAACACGACCTCACCGCAGTGCGGCACCAGGTCCTCGATCGTGGTCAGGCTCCACTTGTCCGCGGTCTCCTTGGTGACCACGATCGCGTCCTTGTCCTCGGCCTCGGCCTTGTCCAGCACGGTGAGGTTCTCCGGCAGCGCGCCCTGCAGCGCCGTGTACACCTCCTCGGACTCGACCTCGGGCGCCTCCTTGTTCACGAACTGGAGCAGCACGCCGGTGTACTCCGGGATCAGGTCGATCGAGTCGTCCTTGAGCCCGTCGAAGTACTTCTCCCGGCTGCCGAGGTTGAACTCCCGGCTGACCGTGACGTCCTTGGCCTCCAGCGCCTGGGCGTAGATCTCGGCCAGCAGCTGGCTCTCCGGGAAGTCGGCCGAGCCGATCGAGATCGACTCGTTGGAGCCGCCCTCGTTGCCGGAGTCCTCGGCGAGCGGGTCGGAACTGCCACAGGCGGCCAACGAGAACGCCATCGCGGCAGTCGCCAGACCAACGAGTACGCGCTTCATTCCAGATCTCCTCAGGTGTCTCACGTGCTCTTCCCTACCAAATTCGACCGTCGCAGGCCGGGCGAGACCACCAACCGCTGGGCCAACGCCAGCACGCCCTCGACGGCCAGCGCGAGCACCGCGACCGCGACCGCACCGGCCGCCATCTGCGGATAGCCGTCCGGCGAGCCGGCGCCCGCGTTGTTGCCGTCGATCACGAACCGGCCGAGACCGCCGAGCGAGACGTAGGCCGCGATCGTCGCGGTGGCGATCACCTGCAGGGTCGCCGAGCGGATGCCGCCGATGATCAGCGGCAGCGCGTTTGGCAGCTCCACCTGCCACAGCACCCCCGGCCCACGCATGCCCATCCCGCGCGCCGCGTCCACCACCGAGGAGTCCACGTTGCGGATGCCGGCGTAGGTGCCGGCCAGGATCGGCGGCAGCGCCAGCACGACCAGCGAGACCACCACCGGGAACAGGCCGACGTAGGTGAGCAGCACCAACAGGGTCAGCAGGCCGAGCTCGGGCAGCGCGCGCAGGCCGTTGGACAGGCCGGCGACCAGGAACGTGCCCCGCCCGGTGTGCCCGATGACCGCACCGACCGGCACCGCGATCACCGCCGCGAACAGCACGGCCAGTCCGGTGTAGCCGAGGTGCTCGAGGATCCTGGCCGGGAAGCCGGTCGGACCGCTCCAGTGCTCCGGGTCGAACAACCACTCGAACGCGGAATTCACGCCTTGGCCCCCGTCCCCCGCACGGCCCGCGCCCACGGCGTGACCACCCGGCCCACCAACAGCAGCAACGCGTCGATGAGCAGCGCGATCACCACGATCAGCACGATGGCGACCACCAACTCCACCCCGTTGTTGCGCAGGAAGCCCTCGGTGATCAGCTGGCCGAGCCCACCGATGCCCACCAGCGCGCCGACCGCGGTGAGGCTCATCGCGGACACCACCGCGACCCGCAGCCCGGCGATGATCACCGGCACCGCGAGCGGCAGCTCAACGGCCAGGAACTGGCGGACCGGGCGGTAGCCGATGGCGGTGGCCGCCGCGATGACGTCACCCGGCACCGCCCGCAGCGCGTCGGCGACCGAGCGGACCAGCAGCGCGATCGTGTAGATCGCCAGCGGCACCTGCACGTTGAGCGGGTCGATGATCCGGGTGCCGAGCACCAGCGGCACCAGGGTGATCAGCGCGAGCGACGGGACCGTGTACAGCACGCCGGCCAGCGGCACCAGGATGCCGCGCGCCAGCCGCCACCGGCTCGCCGCCCAGCCGAGCGGGATGGAGATCAGCAGCCCGACGAGCACCGGTAGCAACGCGAGGAACAGGTGCTCACCGGTGGCCTCCGCGATGTCGTCGAGGTTGCGCTCGAGCCACGGCCATGGCCAGTCGATGTTCATCCGGGCACCTCACCGGCCCGCCGAGCCTCGGCGAGCGCGGCCAGCACGGTGTCCGCGGTGACGCCGCCGACCACCGCGCCGGTGGCGTCGGTCGCGATGCCGATCGCGGCCGGCGAGCTGAGCGCGGCGTCCAGGGCGTTGCGCAGTGAGCCGGCGGTGCCGCCGGCCGAGGAGTCCACTTCGAACAGCGAGCCGCCGGAGACCAGGCCGTCCCTGCCGACAACCTCCACAGTGGACAGCAGGTCGGCCGATGCCCAGCCGAGCGGCTTGTTCTGCTCGTCGACCACAACCGCCCAACCGTCGGCGAGGGTGTCGCGGGCCTGGCCGACCGGGGTGCCCACTGTGACGGTGGCGACCTGGCCGACCGGCACGCCGGTGGCGGTGAGGAAGCCGAGCGCGCGGTAGCCGCGGTCGCGGCCGACGAACGAGGACACGAAGTCGTCGGCCGGCTTGGCGAGCAGCGCCGCCGGGGAGTCGTACTGCGCGAGCTTGCCGCCGACGCGGAACACCGCGACCCGGTCGCCGAGCTTGATCGCCTCGTCGATGTCGTGGGTGACGAACACGATCGTCTTGTCCAGTTCGGACTGCAGGCGCAGCAGTTGCTGCTGCAGGTCGTCGCGGACGATCGGGTCGACGGCGCTGAACGGCTCGTCCATCAGCAGCACCGGCGGGTCCGCGGCCAGCGCGCGGGCAACCCCCACCCGCTGCTGCTGGCCGCCGGACAGCTGCGCCGGGTAGCGCTTGGCCATTGTGGACGGCAGGCCGACCAGCTCCATCAGCTCACCCGCCCGCCGCCGCGCGGTGCGCTTGTCGACGCCGCTGAGCAGGGGCACGGTGGCCACGTTGTCCAGCACCGTGCGGTGTGGGAACAGGCCGGCGTGCTGGATCACGTAGCCGATGCCGCGCCGCAACAACGGCGGGTCGGACTCCCGGATGTCCTTGCCGTCCAACAGGATCGTGCCGCCGGTCGGATCGATCATGCGGTTGATCATGCGCAGCGACGTGGTCTTGCCGCACCCGGACGGGCCGACGAACACCGTTATTCTGCCGTCTTCCACCGTGAGGTCCAGGCTGTCCACCGCGACGGTGCCGTCGGGGTACTGCTTGGTCACGGCCTGGAACTCGATCACCCTCGAGACTCCTACGGGTCGGAACGGCCTCCTGCCGGCCGTAAGTCGACGACCTTAGCCCGTGGCACCGACGACGGCAGCCAATTCCATTATGTGGAGGCAGCCGTTCAGCCGCTCAGATTAGACCATTCGGCGCATTCGTTGCCAAGTCGAGACGATCTAGCTACTCAGGAGTCACTCGGGATGTCGACCGGACCACGTTTCAACAGCTCCCGGAAGTCCTCGGCCGGCAGCGGCCGGGACAACAACCAACCCTGATAGGCCTCCACGCCGAAACCGCGCAACACGTGGAACTGGGACTCGAGCTCGACGCCCTCCGCGACGCACGCCCGGCCCATCGCCCGCGCCATGTCGACCAGCGCGCGGGCCACGGCGACGTCGGCCGCCTCGGTGGCCACCCCGGAGACGAACGCGCGGTCGATCTTGATGATCTGCGCCGGCAGCTCCTTGAGCCGCGACAGCGACGAGTACCCGGTGCCGAAGTCGTCCACGGCGAACCGCACACCCCGGTCGGCCAGCTCGGCCATCGCCGCCCGCGACCGCGACGGCAGGTCGATCAGGCTGGTCTCCACCAGCTCGAGCACGACCCGGTCCCACTCGATGCCCGCCTCGGCCACCGCGGCCGCGACGATGTCGACGAACTCCGGGTCGCCGGGCACCAGGCCGGACAGGTTCACCGCCACCCCTGGGCCGCCGCCGAGCACGCCGCCGGCCAGCATCGACCAGGTCGCCGCCTCGCGCAGCGCGGTGCGCAGCACCCACCGGTCCAGCTCGCGCAGCAGGTCACCCTGCTCGGCGACCGGCAGGAACTCGCCGGGGCCGAGCAGCCCGCGCTCCGGGTGCGGCCAGCGGACCAGCGCCTCGGCCGACAGGATCGACCCGTCCGGGGCGACCACCGGCTGGTAGTGCAGCACCAGCCCGTCGCCGCCGATCGCGTCCCGCAGCTGGCCCTCCAGCAGCATCTGGCTGTTGGCGGTGTGGATCAGCTCCGCGCTGGCCAGCGACACCCGGCCGGTGCCCTGGCGCTTGGCGTGGAACATCGCCGCGTCGGCGAACCGCAGCAGGTCCGCGGCCGAGGTGTCCGGCCCGCTTGGCACCGCGGCGCCGATCGTGGCCGAGACCCGCAGCAGCTGCCCGCGCACCGGCACCGCCGTGCGCAGCAGCCGGGCCACCCGGTTGGCCAGCGCCTCGACGCCACCGACCTCCTCGACGTCCGAGCAGATCACCACGTACTCGTCGCCGGACATCCGCGCCGGCGTGCAGGACGGCGGCAACCCGCGTTCCAGCCGCCTGGCCAGCGCGATGATCAGCTCGTCGCCGACGTCGTGGCCAAGGGAGTCGTTCACCCGCTTGAAGTTGTCCACGTCGCAGAACAGCACCGCGACGCTGGCCGCCTCCGGCCCGCCGAGCAGCTGGCCGAGCAGCTCGTTGACCGCCATCCGCCCCGGCAGGCCGGTCAGCTCGTCGTGGGTCGCCTGATAGCGCAGTCGTTCGGCGGCCCGGCGACGGTCGGTGACGTCGGAGAACACCACCAGCCAGAACCGCTGCCCGTCGTCGGCCACCGAGGTGGTCACGCTCAGCTCGCAGTACACCGCCTTGCCCGACGCGGTGACCAGCATCCGCTGCCCGGCGCGCAGGTCACCGCCCCTGGGGTGGCGGTGCTCCAGGGTCGACAGCAGCGAGCCCGCCCGGTCGGTGGGGTGGGCCAGCGCGCCGGCCGAGGTGCCGCGCAGCCGCTCCAGGTCCATCTCCAGCAGCCGGCACAGCGCGTCGTTGGCGTCGACCAGGTGCTCGGTCTCGTCGAACAGGGCGATGCCGACCGGCGCGATCGTCACCAGGTCGGTGAAGCGCTGGCTGGAGCGCATCATCCTGGTCTCGGTCGAGCGCTGCTCGGTGATGTCCTGCGCGGTGCCGATCATCACGTGCGGGTGGTGGGCGTCGCGCACCACGCCCCGGCAGCGGAGTACCCGGCGGGTGCCGTCCGGCCACACGATCCGGTGCTCGGCCTCGACCGGGCGGCCGTCGCTGGCCAGCTCCCGCCAGCGGGTGTCCAGCCAACCCCGGTCGTCGGGGTGTACCAGGCTCAGGTACTCGGTGTAGGTCATCGGGGCGCCCGGCTCGACGCCGAACAGCTCGTACAACATCGTCGACCAGACGCACTCACCCGTCTGGGTGTCCCACTCCCAGGTGCCGAGCCGGGCGACCCGCTGGGCGTCGACGAACAGCCGCCGGTCGTTGAGCGCGCGTCGCTCCAGCTCCCGGGAGCTGGAGATGTCCTGGATGGTGCCGTCGATGCGCACGGCCGCGCCGTCGGCGTCGAACTCGGTGCGGGCGCGGATCTGGAAGGTGCGGTCGCCGGTCAGGGTGCGCACCTCGATCTCGCCGCGCCCGCTCTCGGACGGCACGTAGATGCTGGTGCGGAACAGGTCGAGCACGGCCTGGTCGTCGGGATGGACCAGGGCGACCGCCTCGGCGATGGTCATGCCGGCCGGCATACCGCACAACCGGCGCATGCCGTCGGAGATGTGCAGCTGGCGGGCGACGACATCGACGCTCCACACGCCGAGCTGGGCGATGTCCTCGGCGTCGGACAACAGCAGGGACCGGGGGCCGTCGGAAACCATGGTTTCCACCCGGGGCGGCTGGGAGGCGAACGCCGCCGCGGGTATGGCTAACTCGCCGGCCCGCACACCTCCAGGAGGTAAGCCGGCGCGCAGGACGTTCTCGGCCACCGCGCCTTCCTCTCACCCGCAGCCGGCGGGGTCGGGCGCAGCCGCCGACCTTCCCGCCGGTGCATAGGTTACCCCGAGGATTATGCGAAATCCGCAGGTGAGTGGTTCCGTCGCCAGTCTGGAATCAACCACTGGCCCGTGACCAGCGACGGAACCGTCCCCGTTGTGCTAATTCGGCGCGAAAAGGGGCTGTTAACAGTCCGTTATCCGGTAACACCGTCCTCCAACGCCGCCTTCGCGACCGCCGCGGCGACCTCCGGCGCGACCCTCGGATCGACGCCGGAGGGCACGATGTAGTCGGCCGCGAGGTCCTCGGCGGCGACCTGGAAGATCGCCTCGGCGGCGGCCAGCTTCATCCGCTCGGTGATCCGGCGCGCGCCCGCGTCGAGCGCGCCCCGGAACACGCCGGGGAAGGCGAGCGAGTTGTTGATCTGGTTGGGGAAGTCGCTGCGTCCGGTAGCCACGATCGAGGCATGCTTGCTCGCCGCGTCCGGGTGAATCTCCGGGTGCGGGTTCGACAGCGCGAACACGATCGACTGCGGCGCCATCGTGGCGATCAGCTCCTCCGGCACGGTGGAGCCGGACAGCCCGACGAACACGTCCGCGCCCGCGAGCGCCTCGGCGATGCCGCCACGCAGGTCCGCGATGTTGGTCCTGGTCGCGAGCTCGGCCTTGACCGGGTTCAGCCCGTCCCGGCCGGCGTGGATGATGCCGCGCGAGTCGAGCACGGTCACGTCGCCCGCCCCCGCGGAGAGCAGGAAGTTCGCGCACGCGATGCCCGAGGCGCCGGCGCCCGCGATGACGATCCGCTCGTTCTCGATCGGCCGGTCGAGCACGGCGTTCGCCCCGCGCAGGGCGGCGAGCAGGATGATCGCGGTGCCGTGCTGGTCGTCGTGCATGACCGGGCAGTCGAGCGCGTCGATCAGCCGGCGCTCGAGCT
This sequence comes from Actinophytocola sediminis, assembly GCF_054779715.1. Lineage (NCBI taxonomy): Bacteria > Bacillati > Actinomycetota > Actinomycetes > Pseudonocardiales > Pseudonocardiaceae > Actinophytocola > Actinophytocola sediminis. Next base: position 31,757 of record NZ_BAAGXS010000070.1, read on the forward strand.
CGAAGCAGCGCGGCGCGGCCACGTCCTCGAGGTTCACCGCGCCGTAGGACGGGCGCAGCCGGACCAGGGTCTCGACGATCTCGTCCACGTCGGTGGTGTCCAGCACCAGCGGGATGGAGTTGAGCCCGCCGAAGGTCTTGAACAGCGCGGACTTGCCCTCCATCACCGGCAACGCGGCCCGGGGGCCGATGTCGCCGAGGCCGAGCACCGCGGTGCCGTCGCTGACCACGACGACCAGGCGGTCGGTCCAGGTGTACTGCTTGGCCGCCTCGGGGTCCTCGGCGATCGCCAGGCTGACCTTGGCCACGCCCGGGGTGTAGACGATCGAGAGCGTGCGCGGGTCGGTGATGGGTCGGGTCACCGCGATGTCGAGTTTGCCGCCCTCGTGGGCGAGGAAGATCTCCTCATCGGTGACCGGAGTGTTCAGATCGGATTGCCCGAGCTGCGGATCGTTCACGGTGGTCATTGCGTCCCTCCAACGGGCCGAAGCGGGGATCGCGAAAAGGTAGCCCCGCCGGATCTCGGCACGATCGAGCGTCAATCGGGGTGACATCGACGCATTTCGGTGGTGCCGGCCGATCGGCCGCGCGCGGATTGTTGGCGGGCGACCGCGGACGCTGCGGTATCTCACAGTGTGGCAGGTCCGGCTCCCGAGGCGCTCGGGTGGGGCCAGTACTGTGCGTCACATGGATGTTCGGGAACTGGCGGTACCTGGCGCGTTCGAGTTCACCCCGAGGGTGTTCCCGGATGACCGGGGCCTATTCGTGAGCCCGTTTCAGGAGGAGGCCTTCGTCAAGGCCGTCGGCCACCCGCTCACGCTGGCGCAGACCAACCACAGCAAGTCCCGGCGCGGCACGATCCGCGGCATCCACTTCGCCGACGTGCCTCCTGGCCAGGGGAAGTACGTGTACTGCCCGCAGGGTTCGCTGATCGACGTCGTGGTCGACATCCGGGTCGGCTCGCCCACCTTCGGCGCCGTGGACGTGGTGCGACTCGACCCGATCGAGTTCCGGGCGGTGTACGTGTCGGAGGGCATCGGACACGGGATCATGGCGCTCGAGGACGACACGGTGATCTCGTACCTGTGTTCGACCGGGTACAACCCCGGGGCCGAGCACGGGCTCAACCCGCTCGACCCGGAGCTGGGCGCGCCGTGGCCGGCCGACATCGAGCCGCTGCTGTCGGACAAGGACCGCGCGGCGCCCGGCCTGACCGCGGCGCGCGAGGCGGGCCTGCTGCCGTCCTACGAGCAGTGCCAGGCGCACTACCAGCGGCTACGCGCGGGCAACGGCTAACCGCGTTGGTCGCGGCCACATCCGCCACCGCACGACGGCGTGCACCACGGCCGGGCCGAGCACTCGGGAGTCGGTCGAGGCGAGGTCGTTGTCGCCGACCACGAACCACCCGTCGCCGGCTGTCCGCACCGCCCGCTTGACCGAGAGCTGCCCCGGCCGCGACGGCCAGGTGACCAGCACGACGTCACCCACCCTGGCGACACCCCGGCGGGCGATCACCACGTCACCGTCACGCAGTGTCGGCGCCATGGACGGTCCCCGTACCCGGATGCGGCGCACCGGCAACCGGCCGAGCGGGTTGGGCTGACGTGCCAACGATCACCTCCGTCATGAAGCCCCAGCATGCCGGGAGTAGTGTCCGAATGGTCGGAGCGTCAATCTGTTCAGGATTTTCAGGAGGAAAGATGCGACTCCTGTCGCGTATTCTCGGCCCACGCCTGGAGGCCACCGCACACTGCGACCTCCCCTGCGGCGTGTACGACCCGGCACAGGCCCGCATCGAGGCCGAGTCGGTGAAGGCCATTCAGCAGAAGTACCAGGACAACGAGGACCCGGAGTTCCGCACGCGCGCGATCCTGATCGCCGAGCAGCGTAGCGAGCTCGTCAAGCACCACCTGTGGGTTCTGTGGACCGACTACTTCAAGCCGCCGCACTTCGAGAAGTACCCCCAGCTGCACGAGCTGGTCAACAAGGCGACCAAGGCCGCTGGTGCCGCTGGCACCAAGGGCTCCATGGACCCGGCCTCCGGCCAGCAGGTCCTGGACTACATCGCCGAGATCGACAAGATCTTCTGGGAGACCAAGCAGGGCTGAGTGCCCGCGGCCTGGTAACGGCGCCGACCCGCTCTGGTGCGGTCGGCGCCGTTTTCTCTTGTCACCCGCCAGACGGAACGATCATGGGCGGGATCACGCCTGCCGGGTTAGCCTACTTGGCGGTAACCAGGAGGGGTGATGGCCACGATGACCGCGCTGTACCTGTTGCGGCACGGCGAGACCGAGTGGTCACGCACCGGGCGGCACACCAGCTTCACCGACCTGCCGCTGACGCCCACCGGTGAGCGCCGGGCGGGAGACGCTGGCCGGCTGCTCGGTGTCCTGCGGGGCGCGGACCGGCCGGCGATGGTCGCGTCCAGCCCGAGGATGCGCGCGCTGCGCACCGCGGAGCTGGCCGGTCTGTCGATCGATCTGGTCACCGAGGAGCTCGCCGAGTGGAACTACGGTGAGTACGAGGGCCTGTCCACGCCGACAATCCGGGAGACCGTTCCCGAGTGGACGGTCTGGTCGCACCCCAGTCCTGGCGGCGAGACCGCCGACGAGGTCGGGGCGCGCGCGGCCAGGGTGATCGAGCGGGTGCGGGCCGCCCTGTCGGACGGGGATGTCATCCTGGTGGGACATGGACACTTCAGCCGGGTCCTGGTGGCCACCTGGCTCGGCCTCGGACCGGCGGCCGGCGTGCACTTCGCGCTCGACGCGGCCGCGATCGCGGTCCTCGGCGAGGAGCGTGGGGTGCCGGCGGTCAAACGGCTGAACGTGCCGCCGGCGCTGGAGTAGAAGAGGAACATTGGCTGACCAACGGATTCGCCGGGCCACTGAGTCCGATGTGGACGCTGTGGTGGCGCTCATCTACGAGCTGGCGGAGTACGAGCGCGCACCGGACGAATGTCATATCGTGCCGGAGCAACTCCAGCGGGCGCTGTTCGGGCCCAGTCCGGCGTTGTTCGCGCACGTGGCCGAGTTGGACGGCGAGGTCGTCGGCTGCGCGCTGTGGTTCCTGAACTACTCCACTTGGGACGGCGAGCACGGCATCTACCTGGAGGACCTGTACGTCCGCCCCACCGCCCGCGGCAGCGGGCTTGGCAAGGCGCTGCTCACCGCGCTGGCCGACGAATGCGTACGGCAGGGCTACACCCGACTCCAGTGGTGGGTACTCGACTGGAACAAACCGGCCATCGGCTTCTACGAGTCGCTCGGCGCCACCCCCATGGACGACTGGACCGTCTACCGGGTCAGCGGCACCGCGCTCAGCCAGTTGGCCGCTGACGGTTGAGGTCCCCTCAAGCGCTCGGTTCGGACTCGGGAAGTCCCACGGCGAAGGTGATGGCGCGACGTTGACTGTCCCGCAGCGGTGCGGTGGCGAGCAGTTCGGTGATGCGCTGTCGTTGTGCGCCGGTCGGTGGGAAGTACATCGGCGACACGAGTTGTTGGCCGAGGGCGGCCACTCCGGGGTCCGGGTCGTGGAGGATTTCCAGGTCCGCGATGAGTGCCTCCCAGCCGCTGTGGCGGCGGTGGATCCACCACGCTCGGCTGCGAAGTTCCGGGGCTTCGGCGGTCTTGAGTGGGCCGAGGTCGGTCAGGGACCACAGTTGTGGGCAGTCGATGAGGATCTCGCTCGCCAGCCGCGCCACTCGGGACTGGTCGCCGGCCACCAGACCGAGCAGGAACGGGACGTCCTCGGCGGTGGCGGCGCCGCGGAGCAGTGACAGTCCGACTTTTCGTAGTGGGACAGCGGCACTGTGTGCGAGGTCGAGGATCTCCTGGCGGTCGAGCGTGACTCCGGCCTCGACCAGCCCGGTGTAGGCCCTGGCACGCAGGGCCGGTGTGGCGGACGACCGGGCGACCGCGGCGCAGACGGTGATCGGGTCGCCTCCCCGCTCCCGCAGGCGTCGGCGCGCCCACAGGCGCACCAGCACGGACGAGTCGACGAGCAGGCGTTCCACGTCGGCGACCGCCAACTGCTCGGCGGTCAGTTTCACCAGGGCCAGGACGCGGCTCTCGGCGCTACGACCACGCAGCAGCACCCTGGCGATGACCTCCGGTGGCGCCGAGTCGGCGATGACCCGGATGAACTGCCGGCGGACGACCTGGTCCCTTTCCTTGGGAACCAACGTGATCGCGTCCGGCAGGCCGAGCAGACCGGTGTCGAGGCTGTGCTGGAAGGCGGCTCGCCGAAGTTCGTGGTCCGCGGAACCGCGCAGCCGGGCCCAGGTCGCCGCCTCGCCGTGTTCGGTGACCAGCGCGTGCAGGTACCGCGACAGCACCTCGGCGCCTCGGCCGCGCTGCGTCAGCCGACGTAGCAACGGAACCAGGTGATCGGCATTCGTCAATGTCAGGCGCCGCAACACTTCCCGTGCGGCCTGCGCGCGGATCACGCCGACGTGGTCGGCCACGCGGACGGCCAGTGCGCGATCGCTCACCACGCCGTGGGAGGTGACCAACGACCGCACGGCGCGCTCACGCACGTAGCCGTCGGGGTGCAGGCTCGCCAGCGCCGGGACGACGGGCAGCGGATTCGCCAGCACGGTGCGCGTCCACTTCTGCGCCGTGCCCAGCGTCGGTCCCTCGTAGCGGAACTGGCGGGCGTAGTGGTCGATCCGCAACAGCTCACGTGCGGTCACCGAGGCAAGCCACGACGAGGTCTCCGCCATGCCCGCCGGGGCACCCTGGAACACCGCCGCGGCGCTCTCGCTCAGTCGGCGACGGATCCGTGCTGGGGTCAGCATGTGGTCAAGTCTGGCGCCGGGGCTCAGGGGATGCGGTTGGTGATCTGCTCGCCGCGCTCGAACCGGGCGATCGACCGGTAGTCGCCGAAGGTGGGAATCTGTTCCCAGTTGGTGTCTACCGGCACGTCGGTGTACTCGACGGTTTCCTGGAAATGTTCGACCTTGTTCTTGACGACCCGTTTCACATAGCCGTCCTCGCGGTAATAGACCGTCTCGTGGGACGAGGAATCGGCCAGCCGGAGCCCGGGTTCGTCATTCGGGTAATTCCACATGTGCACGCGGGTCAGGAAAAGGCTCTCGTCGGTCTTCTTCATGAACGTGTACTCGGTCGCCTTGCGGCCGGGATCGTCGAGGAAGGTCACCGCGACCACGCCGGTCTTGCGCACCGGTGTGACCAGCACCGGCGACCGCGTGCCGACTCGCGCCGGCATGATGGCCGTGTACTCCTCGCCGGCGTCGTCCTTGACCCGTGCCTCGTCCTCGGTCAACGGCACCCCGGGGGCGCCGTCCGCGTAATTCCATTTGAAGCAGTAGTCGACCATAGCTCCACACTAATAAGTATGACCGTTCTCGTCCCGGATAATAATACCCAAGCGTCTCGCCTCGGCAAGCACGGCCGGTGGCACACCATTTGTCTGCGCGGGAACTTCGAGCACCATGTCCCCGTCCATCGGTTGACCGATCGCGTCGTCCCCGAGATCACGGCGGTTGGTCGGCGTATCCGCGACCACGGTACCCGGACCGTAGGTATTGGCAAGTTCACGCAGATAACCCACCGCCGTGCTTTCCTGCACGTCCGCCAGCTGCGTGTGCTTCCGGCTGACGATTTCCTCGCCGGGAACATAGGAGTCGACCCGAGGGTACTGGCCCTTGTCCGACCTCGGCTCGACGTGCACCTCGTTCGCGCCGCCCTGCTCCTCGTAGTAGGGCTCGCGCCGCCGGTTGAACTCGTTGCCCTGCTCGATCCGCTCGCGCAACCACTCCGGCCGGCTCGACTCGCCGGAGCCGGGCTGGTTGGGCTGGCCGGACTGGCCGTTGCCCGCCGCGGTCGACGGGCGGCCCCTGGTGGCGATGTCGGTCGCCGACTGCTGTGCGGTGGAGATGCTGGAGGACGCGTCGACATCGCCGGAGCGTTGGGACGGCCGGTTGGGCGTGCCGTCGCCGCTGCCGTTGCCGCCGTCCGGGCGCCTTGTTCGTGGAGTCATGTCGCCCTTATCCGTCCAGCAGCTTGGAGAGATTGGTGATGCTGTCGATCAGCGACGAGGTGTAGTTGAGAATGCGCCCCGCCCACTTGACCACCGCGGCGACGATCTGCGCGGCGATCACCGGGATGGTCACCACGAACAGCGCCTCCACCGCCCACACGACCACCCTGGCCACCAGGTCGGCGATCAGGTCGCGCACGATCTCGCGGGTCATCTCGACCAGACCGCCGGCGCCCTCGGTCGCCGCGGCCATGCCGGCCGAGATCGCCGCCAGCCCACCGATGGCGTTCACGTTGTTGGCCATCAGCGCCTGGTAGGACTCGGCCGCGCCGCCGGTCCATGCCGACAGGTCGCTGGTGAGGTGCCGGCCGAGCTCCTCGGACATGGCATACAGCTCGGTCGCCATGTTGTTCCAGGTCGCGGCGTGCGCCCGGACCACGTCCGGCATGCCGGTCAGCTGGTCGAGCGCCTCGCGCAGCGGCTCGAAGTACTCCATCGCCCAGCCGAGGCCGTTGGCCAGCAGGGCGCTGAACGGGTCCATCACCGTCGCCGCGCCCTCCAGCAGCAGCCCGGTGCCGGCGAGCGCGCCGGTGATCCAGTTCTCGCTCTTGATCGCGTCGACCAGGTCCTCGACCCCGTCCGCCAGGCTGGACCCGGTCCACGCCTCGCGGGTCGACTCGACGGGGGCGACCAGTGAACCGTCGGTCATAACTGCTCCACCACCCCGATCTGCTCGATCCGATCGGCGCTGTCGTTGTCCACCGTGTCGTAGGCGTCGGCGGTCAGCGCCAGCTCCTGGCTGACCAGGTCGAGGTTCTCCGCGACATAGGCGAGCAGCTCGTCCTGCTTCTGGTGGCGGCCCTCCAGCACCCCGGAGATCCACCCGCACAGCAACCCGTACGCCTGGTCGTTCTGCGCGATCTGCGAGCTGGCGCTCTGCACGGCGGCGAACCGCTGCTGGACCGCCTGCACGTGCTGCGCGTGGGTCCGCAGCTGCTGGATGTCGACCTTGAACGCGTCAGCCATGCCTCACCACCGCGATTCGTTGCGGATGTCGGCGCTGATGTCGTAGGTGCCATCGGCATCGACGTTGGCATCGGCGTCGTCCGCGCGGCCGCGGCGGCGGGGTGGTGGTTGCTCGGTGGTGTCGCCGGTGTCGTCCTCGGTGGGGTCGCGGCGGAGGTGGCGGTCGACGCTCTGCGCGATCGCCTTGGCCGCGGCCGACTCGGTGCCGACGGTGTCCGCGATGATCTCCCTGGACTGGTCGGCCAGCTTGGTGCGGGCCTCGCCGAGGGTGGTCATGATCGTCTGCGCGACGACGTCCGGCGCCACCTGGGCGATCCGCTCGGTCAGCCGCAGGCCCACCAGCGCGCCGGTCGAGTCGATCGACACCTCACTCAGCCCATGCGGATCACTCGCGGTCACCCGCAGTTGTTGCAACTGCTGGCGCATCGCCTCGGTGTCCTGGGCCATTTTGTCGATCCGGCCCTGCCACGCGGCCAGGTGCGCGCGCGCACCGTCCGGATCGAGGATTGTCCCGTCCATGACCGGCAGCCTAAATGACCGACAGCGGCTGGCGAGACGGTAATTTCCACTGCTTTTCATAGGCGAAGCGGGGACGGTCGCGACCGTCCCCGCTTCGCCTGTGAACGACTACACGCCGGCGATGCCGGCGATCCAGTCGCGGTACTGCGTGATGTTGCCGTAGGCGGTGAAGGTCTGCCGGTCACTCGTGGAGGCCACGCCGACCTGGTAGGAGCCACCGTCGACCGGGCTGGTGGCGAACATCGGGCCACCGGAGTCGCCGCCGGCGGTGATGCCGTCGATCCGGTTGGCGCACACCGCGACCCCGCCGCGGTAGTCCGAACAGCTCGTCGAGGTGACCCCGACGTCGGCCACCTTGAGCAGCTGCGACTGGCAGTTGATCTCCGGCTGGTCGGTGCAGGTCGCGCCCCAGCCGTAGACCTGCACGGTCTGCCCGGTGGCCACCGCGTCCGCGGTGCCCAGCGGCGCGTAGGTCGCGGTCACCGCGTGGTCCAGCTCGGCGAGCGCGAGGTCGGCGGAGTCGTGGGTGTGGATGTTGATCGCGGTGGCCGACTCGCCCTGGGTCTGGTCGAGGCTGCCGATGTTGAACGACACCGTGCCGCCGCCGGCCACACAGTGCTCCGCGGTCAGGATCCAGGTCGGCGCGATGATCGTCGCCGAGCAGTTCTCCTGGCCGTTCACGAAAAGGCGCGCCGCCCACGGCGCGTTGTCGGCGAAACCGCCGTCGATGATCGTCGGCCCGACCGTTGGTGGCTCGTCGGCCGAAGCCGCCGTCGACACCAGGCCGAGCACGGCAGCAGCCGCGCCCAGGAAGGCCGCCCCGACACGTGCCAAGCGCATGCGAATCTCCTCGTGGCCGCGGCAGAAAACCGCGAAGCAGGGACAAGGAACCCATTCAGGGTCACTCGTTCGAGGTAGATCCACTACCCGCCGTTAGTCGGATATTCGACTTAACGGGCCTTGCCGGTGCCTGAGCCACCGTCGGAGCTGTCGTCCTCCTCAACGCCCATCACCCATTCCCGGGAGCGGGCGGAGAACAGCAGGTACAGCACGACCACGCACAACACCCCGACGGGTAACCCGATCTCGGGTCGCCCGGACGGACCAAACGCGTACCAGGCGACGCCGAGCAGCAGCAGCTCGATGACCATGGCCGGGCTGCGTGCCCAGTGGTTGCCGAGCACCAGCGCGACCCCGACGGCCACCACCGCCGCGCCGATCACCGCGAAGTAGCCGACCTGGCCGTAGATGTTGTTGCCCTCGGTCGACGCGCCGCCCATCGCCCGGATCAGCAGCGCCACCGCGAACCCAATGCCGACGAGTCCCTGTAGCCCGACGATGACTCCGGCACCACGGACAGTGACCGGGGCGTCGGCTGCGATGCGCACGCTTCGTCCTTCGTGATTCGTCCGGGGCAATCCGGAGTGTGAGGTTCGCCTGGATGGTAGCGCTCAGTCGCCCGGCACTCGCCTACCCTGCCGTCATGCGTGCTGTGCTGGTGGTTAACCCGAAGGCGACCGCGACCACGGCGGCCGGGCGGGACGTGCTGGCGCACGCGCTGGCCAGCCAGCTCACCAAGCTCGAGATCCTGGAGACCGACTACCGGGGGCACGCGCTGGCCGCGGCCGCGCAGGCCGCGACCGACGGCGTGGACCTGGTCGTCGCGCACGGCGGGGACGGCACGGTGAACGAGGTGGTCAACGGCCTGCTGGCGGACGGCGTCGGTCCCCGGGTGCCGATGCTGGGCATCGTGCCCGGCGGCTCGGCCAACGTCTTCGCCCGCTCGCTCGGGCTGCCGCGCGACCCGGTCGAAGCGACCCACCAGCTGCTGCACGCGCTGGCCGACCGGCGGTCGCGACAGGTGGGGCTCGGCCGGATGACCGCGGGCGACACCGGCGCCCCGGCGCGCTGGTTCACCTTCTCGGCCGGCGTCGGCCTGGACGCGGACGTGGTCGCCGAGGTCGACCGCAAGCGGGGCAAGAAGGCGAGCCCGGCGCTGTACACCAGGGTCGCGGTGACCCAGTACCTGCGCCCGTCGCACGGCAAACCGCAACTGACCGTGACGATCCCGGGCGAGGAGCCGGTGACCGGGCTGCGGCTGGTGTTCGTGTCCAACACCGACCCGTGGACCTACCTTGGCGCCCGGCCGATCCACCTCAACCGCCGTTGCGGCCTGGACACCGACCTCGGGGTGTTCGCGTTGCACTCTCTTCGACTACCGACCGTGTTCAGGCACGTCCGACAGGCGGTCAGTCGGAAGGGTGAACAGCACGGGCCGAAGTTGTTCCGCCGAGATGATGTGCCCGAGCTGACGATCACCAGTGCCGACCCGGTCCTCGTGCAGTGCGACGGAGACCTCATCGGTGAGCGGACCTGCGTAAAAGTTGCCGCCGTGCGGCATGCTCTCGCCGTTGTCGGGTAGTCCGTTCCGGTACCGGGATGCGGCCGGGGAGAGACTTTAGGGGCGAGATGCAGTCGTGACCTAATCGTTACGATTCACTCCGTTAGGCCTCTGACGTGGATCTTTCGGGTGAGTTCAGGCACTGGCCGATGAAGAACCCTTGACATTCGGCTGGTTCGTGAAAGCATTCACAAGCACCCCAAGAGACCGGATGACGACTGAGGCGCTTCCGAACGCGCCCAAAGCGAGGAGCACGTAGAAATGGACTGGCGCCACCGCGCGGCCTGCCGTGACGAGGACCCTGAGCTGTTCTTCCCCGTGGGAACAAGCGGTCCGGCCATACTGCAGGTTGCCCAGGCGAAAGCCGTTTGCCACCGTTGCACCGTCGCGTCCAACTGCCTGACCTGGGCGCTGCAAAGCGGCCAGGATGCAGGCGTGTGGGGCGGAATGAGTGAGGACGAGCGGCGCGCACTCAAGCGGCGCAATGCTCGTACGCGGACTGGCAGCAACGCCTGATTCTCATCGCCTGATTTCTTTCAAGATGTCGTAAGGCCCGGTTCCTGATTATCAGGAACCGGGCCTACGTGTTTCTCGGGAACGCATTACCGGCGGTGCGACAGCATTACCTGCGGTGCGACAACGGCACTCGCAACACCGCTTCGGTGCCGCCCCGGGGCCTTCTGCGCATCGACAACGAGCCACGTAGTTCCGACTCGACCAGAGTGCGCACGATCTGCAGGCCGAGACCGTTGGACCGTTCCAGCGAGAAGCCCTTCGGCAGGCCACGCCCGTCGTCGGCGACAACGACGTCCAGCCAGCGCGCCGTGCGTTCGGCCGAGACCTCGACATCGCCGGTGACCCCGGACGGGTAGGCGTGCTCGATGGCGTTCTGCACCAGCTCGGTCAGCACCATGACCAGTGGCGTGGCCACCTCGGCGGCCACCACGCCGAACTGGCCGGTGCGCCGCACCCGGACGTGGTTCTCCGCGACGGCGACATCGCCGACCACCGGGATCACCTTGTCCACCAACGAGTTCAGGTCGACCTTCTCGTCCACCGAGGTGGACAGCGCCTCGTGCACCATGGCGATGGCCGCGACCCGGCGCACGGACTCGGCCAGCGCCGCCCGCGCCTCCGGGCTCGCGGTCCGGCGCGACTGCAGGCGCAGCAGCGCGGCCACGGTCTGCAGGTTGTTCTTGACCCGGTGGTGGATCTCCCGGATCGTCGCGTCCTTCGACATCAGCGCCCGGTCCCGGCGACGGACCTCGGTCACGTCCCGGACCAGCACCAACGCCCCGGCCGCCTTGCCGTTGGGCCGCAGCGGCAACGCCCGGAACAGCACGCCGGCGCCGCGGTGGGACTCGGCCTCCGCGCGCATGCTCGGCTGGCCGTCCAGCGCGGCCAGGACGCGCTGGGCGATCTCCGTCGCGTCGAACGGATCGGCGATCAACCCCCTGGTCAGCGGCGCGAGCCGGACGCCGACCAACTCCGCTGGATGCCCCATCCGGTGATAGGCGGACTGGGCGTTCGGGGAGGCGAAGACCACGGCGCCGGACGGGTCGAGCCGGATCAGCCCGTCGCCGACGCGGGGGCTGGTGTGCACGTCGGCGGCCGGTTCGGAGGTCGGGAAGGTGCCGTCGACGACCATCTGGCACAGGTCGGCGGCGATGCCGAGGTAGGCGATCTCCAGCGAGCTGGGCACCCGGGGCACCGCGAGGTCGGTCTCCCGGGACAGCAGGGCGACCACCCGGTCGTCGAAGGTGACCGGGATGACCTCCCGGCGCACCGGCACCCCGTGGTACCAGCGCGGATCCTCCTCGCGGCAGATCCGCCGCTCGGTCATCGCGCGACGCAACTGCGGGTGGTCGGCGACCGGCTGCACGCTGCCGACCACGTCCTCCGGATGCGCGGTCGGCGCGGTGGTGGCGCGGGCCTGGGCGACACACAGGTACTCGACCTCGGTCTGCGCGGGGGTCGGCGCCTCGCCGATGGGCACCCACATGAGCAGGTCGGCGAAGGACAGGTCGGAGAGCAGCTGCCACTCCGCGACCACCATCTGCAGGTGGTCGACCTCGCTGCCGGACAGCTTGGTGTGCTCGGCGAGCAGGTCGGAGAGCGTGGACACTTAGCAGACCACCGGGACGACCGTCATCGACCGATCATCCCATGCCCGCATTTCCATAATGTTTCCGCAGGTCACGGTGATTCTGCGCGGTCGCGGGCAGACACCCCGGTCTGCTCGACCACGGTCTGTCTGATCTTGTCCCGCAGCCGCTGCTTGAGCGTGTCCGGGGCGTGTTCGCCGCCGCACTTGCTCCGCAGCAGGACTTTCAGGTGCTCCTCGATGCCGAACTGTTCCAGGCACGGGCTGCACTCGTCGAGATGCTGCTCCAGCAGCGCCCGGCGGCCCTGATCGCACTCGTGGTCGAGGAACAGCCAGACCTCCTCGAGCACCTCGGAGCAGTCCGTGTCATGTGGTTCGCCGCAGCTCATGATCCGGTCACCTCTTGCTCGGACGAACGCAGGAACCCACGGTCCCGCGCGACCCCCGCCAGCAAATCACGCAGTTGCCTGCGGCCGCGGTGAAGTCGGGACATCACCGTGCCGATCGGCGTGTGCATTATGTCCGCGATCTCCTTGTATGCGAACCCCTCGACATCCGCGAGATACACGGCGAGCCGGAAGTCCTCCGGCAGCTGGTGCAGTGCTTCCTTGACGTCGTTGTCCGGCAGCCGGTCCATCGCCTCGATCTCGGCCGAGCGCAGCCCGCTCGAGGTGTGACTCTCCGCCTGGGCCAACTGCCAGTCGGTGATCTCCTCGGTCGGTGACTGCAGCGGCTGGCGCTGCTTCTTCCGGTAGCCGTTGATGTAGGTGTTGGTGAGAATCCGGTACAGCCAGGCCTTGAGGTTCGTGCCCTTGGAGAAGGACGCGAACGCGGCATAGGCCTTGAGGTAGGTCTCCTGGACCAGGTCCTCGGCGTCGGCCGGGTTACGCGTCATCCGCAGTGCGGCGGCGTAGAGCTGGTCCAGCAGCGGCATCGCGTCGCGTTCGAACCGCTCGGCTCGCTGCTGTTCGGACTCGACCGCGTCGACACCGGCGTCCGGGTGGGTATCGGTGCGTGGCACCGTGCTCCCTTCCAGTTGGAACCGTCCCATCATCGGAACCGCATAGGACACCCTCGAGGATACGCGGCGCTGTTTGCTGAGCACGTCAGAAGGCACACCAGTGCAAACGACGGCCGGTCGGCACGCATTCCCTCAGTCGAGTGGGCGCAGGATGCGGCCGAGCCACTCCTGGACCGTGCGGCTGATGCCGGCGGCGTCGCGGCGCAGCGAGTGGTCGCCGGGGAAGACCACGATCTCCCGGTGGGGGCCGCGATCGGGCATGCCGAACGGGTCGGACTCGCCCTGGACGACCAGGGTGGGCACCGTGAGCCCGGCCAGCTCCGGCATCCGGGTTTTGTCCGGTTTGCCGGGTGGGTGGACGGGGAACGCCAGACAGAGGACGGCGACCGCCTGCCCGCCGGCCGCGGTGCGGCAGGCCACCCTGGCGCCGGAGGACCGGCCGCCGAAGACCAGGGGCAGGTCGTGGAACCACTCCGTGGTCAACGCCTCGGCGACCGCCAGCCAGGCGGTGTCGAGCTGGTTGGCCGGGGCGGGGGCCCGCCGGCCGGCCACCCGGTAGGGCTGCTCGACCAGCGCGACGTGCACGCCGGCGGCCTGCGCGCCGCGGGTGGCGGCCACCAGGTCGGGTGCGCCGACACCGCCACCGGCGCCGTGGCCGAGCAGCAGCCCGGCCCGCCCTTCGGCGGCACAGTGCAGCTCGGCCCTCGCGGGCCCGTGCGGCGTCTCGATCTCCATCTGAGTCAGTTCCGCCACCCCGGAATTCATAGTGTTGGTCGCGTTGGGGACAAACGACTCTGTTGGCCACGTACTGGTGGCTGGGTTGCGTCACGTTCCCCTGAGGTGCGGTGGCGAAACCCCTGAGTTTGCTTTACTACCTAGTCGAAGAGGGTTGGTTCGTCGAGGTTGACGGTGGGTTCGGTGCGGGTGACGAGGTCCTCGCCGTTGTTGCGGACGCTGTTGACCCTGGTGGAGACCGGGCGGAGCTCAAGGGACTCGATCAGGTCCAGTGGTGGCGCGGTGAGCAGGTCGCCGGGCTCGGCGGCGTCCGGGTCGAGCCAGGCCGCCCAGTGGTCGGCGGTCATCAGCAGCGGCATCCGGTCGTGGACCTCGGCCAGCCGGCCGAGTGCCTCGGTGGTCAGCACGGCCGCGGTGACCAGCGGCGGACCGTCCTTGTCCGCCGGGTCGCGCCAGGTGGTCCACAGGCCGGCCATGGCCAGACTCTGGCCGTCCGGCCTGGTCATGAAGAAGGGCTGCTTCCTGGCACCTTCCCGGCGCCACTCGTACCAGCCGTCGGCCGGCAGCAGGCAGCGGCGCTTGGCCAGCGACGGCTTGAACGCGCGGCTGGTGGCCGCGGTCTCGGACCGGGCGTTGATCATCCGCGCGCCGATCGAGAGGTCCTTGGCCCAGGGTGGGACCAGGCCCCACCGCATCACCCGCAGGCTGCGCACCGTGGTGGTCGGGTCGGGCTCGCCGTGGTCGTTCCTGGGGTGGCGTTGTACGACGGCGACCACGTTCTTGGTCGGCGCGACGTTGTGGTCGGCCGGCGGCGCGTCGCCGTCGGTCGCGTCCAGCGCGTCGAACTCGGCGGCGAGCCTGGCCGGGTCCTTCGCCGCCGCGTACCTCCCGCACATGTCTCGCCACACCTCCATGGATCGCCGGTCAACCGATCGTGACACGTCCTACCGACAGTCTGCACCGAGAGGGTCGCGATGCGAGAGGATCGGGCCCATGAACCAGCCCTGGCCCGCACCGACCGCGACCGGACCCGTCCACGCCACCGTGGCCGTGCCCGGCTCCAAGTCCATCACCAACCGGGCGCTGGTGCTCGCCGCGCTCAGCGACGGCGGCGGCACGCTGACCGGCGCGCTGCGCAGCCGCGACAGCGACCTGATGATCGGCGCGCTGCGGGCACTCGGGCTGACCGTGACCGTCGACGGCACGACCGTGCGGGTGGCCCCGCACTGGGGACTGTCCGGACCGGCGGAGGTGGACTGCGGCCTGGCGGGCACCGTGATGCGGTTCGTGCCGCCCGCCGCCGTGCTGGCCGACGGCGAGGTCCGCTTCGACGGCGACCCGCGCGCCCGGCAGCGACCCATGGGCACGGTGCTCGGCGCGCTGCGCGGGCTCGGCGCGACCATCGACGGCGACGAGCTGCCGTTCACCCTGCGCGGCAAGGGAAGCCTGCCCGGCGGCCAGGTGACGATCGACGCGTCGGCCTCCTCCCAGTTCGTCTCCGGGCTGCTGCTCGCCGGCGCCCGCTACGACCACGGCCTGACCCTGCACCACGACGGCAAGCCGGTGCCCTCGATGCCGCACATCGACATGACCGTGGCGATGCTGCGCGAGGCGGGCGTCGAGGTCGACGACCGCGAGCCGAACACCTGGCGGGTGGCGCCCGGCCCGATCGGCGCGCGCGAGTGGGTGGTGGAGCCGGACCTGTCCAACGCGACCCCGTTCCTGGCCGCGGCCGCGGTCACCGGCGGCACGGTCACCGTCACCGGCTGGCCGGCGAAGACCACCCAGCCGGGTGACGCCATCGGCGACATCGCCGAGCGGATGGGCGCCACGGTCACCCGGGACGCCCGCGGGCTCACGGTCACCGGCCCCGACCGGCTCACCGGGCTGGACATCGACCTGCGCGACGTCGGCGAGCTGACCCCGACGGTGGCCGCCATGGCCGCGCTGGCCGACGGCCCGTCGGTGCTGCGGGGCATCGGGCACCTGCGCGGACACGAGACCGACCGGCTGGCCGCGCTGGTCGCCGAGATCACCGGTCTCGGCGGCGCCGCCACCGAGACCCCCGACGGCCTGGAGATCCGGCCGGCCACCCTGCACGGCGGCCGCTGGCGGGCCTACGAGGACCACCGGATGGCCACCGCGGGCGCGATCGTCGGGCTGCTGGTGCCCGGCGTCGAGGTCGACGACATCGCGACCACGGCCAAGACCCTGCCCGACTTCCCGGTGATGTGGACACGGATGCTCGAGGACGGGACGGGCGGCTCGACGTGAGCCGCCGAGGGCGGCGCTCGGACTGGGAGCGACTGGACGAGTCGGATGTCCGGGTGCGTCCCGGCAAGGGCACCCGCCCGCGCAGCAAGCTGCGACCCGAGCACGCCGACGCGCGCGCGGCGATGGTCGTCGGGGTCGACCGCGGCCGCTGGACCTGTGCGTTGGACGGCAGGCCCGACCAGCAGGTGGTGGCGATGCGGGCGCGGGAGCTCGGTCGCACCCCGATCGTCGTCGGTGACCTGGTCGATCTGGTCGGCGACACCACGGGCCGGCCGGACACGCTGGCCAGGGTGGTCCGGGTGGCCGACCGGTCCAGCGTGCTGCGCCGCACCGCCGACGACAACGACCCCTACGAACGGGTCGTGGTGGCCAACGCCCAGCAACTGCTGATCGTGTGCGCGCTGGCCGATCCCCCGCCCCGCACGGGTTTCATCGACCGGTGTCTGGTCGCGGCCTTCGCCGGTGGGCTGAAACCGGTGCTGTGCCTGACCAAGTCCGACCTCGCGTCGCCGGAGGAGATCACCTCGGCCTACGCCGAGCTCGCGCTGCCCGTGCTGGTGACCCGCAGCGACCAGGCGCCAGACGAGGTGCGCGACCGGTTGGCGAACCAGGTTTCCGCGCTGGTCGGCCATTCCGGCGTCGGCAAGTCCACTTTGGTCAACAAGTTGGTGCCGGACGCGGACCGCGCGGTGTCGGCGGTGAGCGCGGTCGGCAAGGGCCGGCACACCTCGACCACCGCGGTGGCGCTCGCGTTGCCGGCGGGTGGCTGGGTGGTGGACACCCCGGGTATCCGGTCCTTCGGCCTGGCACACATCGAACCCGACGACATCGTGTCCGCGTTCGACGAGTTCGTCGAGCCGGCCGAGGAGTGCCCGCCCAACTGCGGACACCTTGGGCCACCGGAGGATCCGGAGTGCATGCTCGACGTGGTCACCGTGGCGGGGCAGGCATCGCCTGGGCGGCTGATGTCGTTGCGCCGCCTGCTAGCCTCACGCGCCCGACTGGACGAATACGGCGATTAGTCGATGTGACGAGCCACCGGAGGTTAGGCTCGTTCCTGGTGAAAACAAAATACTTAGGGGTGATTCAGGGATGCGCAAGCTGACAGCGGCGCTGTCCGCCATGGCGTTGGCCGTGACGCTGGGGGCGTGCGGCACCACCGACGTGGCCGGCAGCGGCTCGGCAGGCGACGGCAACAACTCCGGCGGCGGAGGCAGCGGGGAGGCGGCGACCAACCTCGCCGCGTTGACCCAGCAGATCGGTGAGAAGACCGAGAAGACCTCCGCGCACATGACGCTGGACGCGAACGCGGCCGGCGAGGAGATCACCGCCGAGGGCGACGTCGAGTTCTCCGGCGACGACATCGCGATGACGATGGACATGGCGCTGCCCGGTCAGGGCTCGATCAGCATGGTGTTCGCCGAGGGCATCATGTACATCCAGATGCCCCAGGAGCTCGAGCCGGGCAAGTCCTGGCTCAAGATCGACCCGAACGGCGACGACGCCATGTCCAAGGCGCTGGGCAGCACGTTCGACGAGATGCGCAAGAACGCCGACCCGCGTGCGTCGCTGGAGCAGATGAAGGACGCCGGCGAGATCACCGCCGAGGAGCAGGTCGAGCTCAACGGCGAGCAGACAACGCACTACTCGATCCTCGTCGACGTCGAGAAGATGGCCGCCAACCAGGACAACCCGGATGCCAAGAAGGCGCTCGAGTTGATGGAGGTCAAGGAGTTCCCGGTCGAGCTGTGGCTCAACGAGGACCAGCTGCCGGTGCGCATGACGATGGACATGGCGATGTCCGACCCGGCTTCCGGGCAGTCCGTCGAGGCCACTTTCCAGACCGACTACACGAACTGGGGTGAGCCGGTGGAGATCACCGTGCCCTCGCCCGACCAGATCGCCGAGATGCCGGGCGGCTGACCCGATAACCCGGACGACATGACGATGCCCCCGCCGATCGGCGGGGGCATCGTCGTGTGTTGGCCTACTTCCGCAGTGCGTAGGCGTGGATGATCGTCTGCCTGGCGAGGTTGCCGTCGCGGTCGGCGACCGAGGAGCGCAGCGACACGAACTCGGCGTCGCGTGGGTGGTTCACCTCGACGCGCCATCCGCCGCGTGTCCGGTTCACCCTGGCCGGCGCCCAGGTGGCACCGTCGTCATAGGACACCTCGACGGTCGGCGTGCCGACCTGGCCAGGCGACTCGGCGCCGTTGCGCTGCACGGTGACCGGGAAGGCGAACCGCCCGGCCGGGGCCGCGTTGTGGTCGTCGAGGTCCGGTGCGAACCGCACCGCCATGGCCGGGATCAGTGTCGGGCGGTCGGGTTCGGTGTGTCCGGACACGAACGTCCACTCCGCGGTGACCTCAGTGGACAGTCGACCGGGCTGGGGTGTGCTGACCCGCAGGGTGTAGGTGGCCGTCTCCGGTGGCAGCTCGGCGTACAGCTCGCCGGCGTACTCGGTCCTGGCGATCACCTCGCCGTCGCGGAGCAGTTCGGTGGTGCCCTCCCCCGGGTACTGACCGCTGTCGCGGCCGAGGTTCTGGTCACCACGCAGGGGCAGTCGCACGGACAGTTCATCGCCCTGCCGGGCGAGGTACTCCTCCCAGAGGACACCGCTTGGTCGGGTGGGGTCCTGTCCCTTGCGCGGCATGGCCGGCGCGAACACCCCGACGTTCCACCGCGTCCGGGTCGTGCTGCCCCGCGGGTAGGACACCGGTTCGATCGTCTCGGCGATCATCCCGCTCAGGGTGAGGATGTTGCCCGGCTCCCCCTCGTAGAACGACGGGAACCAGTTGGTGTCCGGTGTGTAGTAGTCGGTCATCGTGAACGGCAGCGACATCGTGACGAAGCTGTCGCGCACGCCCGCCATGCCCGGGGTGGCCTGGGCGTGGGTGGCGTTGACCGTGGCCAGTTCGTCGTTGGTGACCCGGAACTCCTGGTCGGCCGGCACCACGCCGTCGACGGTCTCGCGCAGGCTGTACTGGTACGGGCTCTCGTGGAACCCGAGCCACTCGCCGGAGTCCTCCGGCTCGGCGAGGTAGGCGTCGAAGTTGTACTCGAACGCGCCCGGCGCGGAGGTTCGCGACGGCCGAATGCCGTAGCTGTGGTACTTGGAGACGATGCCGTGGAACCTGGTCTGCCCCCAGGCCGTGTCGGCGGTGTAGTGCAGGTACGCCGAGGTGGGCCTGGCGTTGGGCTCGTCCACCACGAAGTGCGGCGAGACCCCGTCCCGAGCGTCCAGCACGTACTCCGCCGGCCCGTCCACGACGATCTTCGGCTCGACGAAGTCGGTCCGTCGCCACGACCATTCGTCGTACGGGCTTTCCACGGTGGCGTCGAGGAAGTACTCACCCCGGGGCAGCCGCAGGACGAACGAGCCGGACGGGTCGTAGTGCGTGTACTCCTCGGGCGCGTTGAGGTCGACCATCCGCATGCCGTAGCTGGTCGCGGGCGCGCCGTCGTGGTCGACGAAGCTGAGTTTCACCTCGTAGGCCTCGGCCTCCCGGTTCACCGCCACCAGGGTGCGCAGGGTGGTCTCGCCCGCGGTGGCCAGCACCGCGCCACGGTAGATGCCCTCCGCGCTGTCGACGCTGGTGTCGGTGGTCAGGGTGACCTGCGCCGAACCGCCGGCCGGCACGGTGATCTCGGTGGCGGACAGGGTGAACATGCCGGCCGGTGCCGGTTCGCCGTCCGGGCCACGCAGGTCGGTGGTCAGGTCGAAGGTGACCGGTTCGGTGCCGGTGTTGGTGTAGGTCACCGGCTTCGCGATCGGCTGGTCGTCATCGTGCGGCCAGGCGATCAGGCCGACGAACAGGTTGGCCGGCGTGGCGGACACGGTGTTGGTGACCGCCGCGGCGACGTCGACCCGGCCGGCGCCCTGTTCGAACACCGACAGCGCGGGGTTGGGTGCCGCGGTCGCCATCAGCGTCGACTTCAGTCGCTCGGCCGACCAGTCCGGGTGCGCGGCGGCGAGGATCGCGGCGGCGCCGGCGACGTGCGGGGTGGCCATCGAGGTGCCGTCCAGCGCGACGTAGCCGTCCACCGGACGGCCGATCTTGCCGTTGGCCGCCGCCGCGGCGACGATGCCCACACCCGGTGCGGTGATGTCCGGCTTGATCGCGCCGTTCTGCCAGCGCGGGCCCCGGCTGGAGAAGTCGGCGAGCCGCTCGTCGCGGTCGACCGCGCCGACGGTGAGCGCGGCGTCGGCAGCACCGGGGGTGTCGATGGACTCGGGATCCGGGCCCTGGTTGCCGGCGGCCACGACGAACAGCGTGCCGGTGTCGGCGGTCAGCCGGTTCACCGCGGCCGACATCGGGTCGGTGCCGTCGGTCGGTCCGCCGCCAAGGCTCAGGTTGACCACGTCGGCGTCGTTGCTCGCGGCCCACTCCATGCCCGCGATGACCCCCGACTCGTAGCCTTCGCCGAAGTCGCTGAGCACCTTGCCGTTCAACAGCTTCGTGTCCGGCGCGACCCCCCGGTTGCGCTCGCCGGCGCCGGTGACGATCGACGCGACGTGGGTGCCGTGGCCGTAGTGGTCGTCGGTGCCGGTCTGGCTGCCGGTGAAGTCCTGAGCGGCGACGACCGCGTCGGACAGGTCGGGGTGGGTGACGTCGATGCCGGTGTCGAGCACCGCGACCGTGGCCCCGGATCCGGTCAGCCCGGCCGCCCACGCGGCCGGCGCGCCGATCTGCGGAACGCTGTGTTCCAGTGATGCCGTGACCGGGCCGTCCAGCCAGATCCTGGTCGCCGTGGCGCCGGCACCAGCCCAGAACCGGGTGTCCTTCTCGGCGCGCAGCGCGGTGGCGCCCATGCTGGCCAGTTCGCGGACCGTCCTGGCGCCCGCGGCTTTCGGGGTGGCGCCCGGGTAGTCGACGATCAGCGGCAGGTCGGCGCGGTCGGCGTCGCCGTAGCCGGTGCGCACCAGTTCGCTGATGTCGAACAGCCGGGGATCGAGGCGGCCGGCGGACACCGAGGTGACCGCGTCGTCGGGGATGACGTGCACGTCGCCGTGCACGTCGGTGTGGCTGCGGAACCCGATGTGCTCCCGGCCGGGTGCCGGGGTGAAGTGCACCCCGCGCGGCCCGCCGAGGGTGACCACGTCACCGGTGACGAGCGTGACGGTGTCCGGTGTCGGTCCCGGTGTCGGTGTCGATGTCGCTGCCGGTTCCGCTGTTGCGGGGGCGGCGGCGAACACGACGGTGCTCGCGACCGCCGCGACGGTCAAGCCCGCGACGCGTAAGCGGGCTCGATGGTGGCTCATGCGCTCTCCCAGAGTTACGCGGCGGCGCGTTGTCGCCGCCGCGTAGTTGTCAACTCCGGTTGAGGTGGTGCGGGTTGCACCGCGCGGTCAGCCCATGTGTGGGTAGGCGATCCCGGTCGGCGGCACGAAGGTCTCCTTGATCGAGCGCGGGCTGACCCAGCGCTGCAGGTTGTAGATGGAGCCCGCCTTGTCGTTGGTGCCGGAGCCGCGGCTGCCGCCGAAGGGCTGCTGGCCGACCACCGCGCCGGTCGGCTTGTCGTTGACGTAGAAGTTGCCGGCCGCGAAGCGCAGTGACCGGTGGGCCTCCTCGATCGCCGAGCGGTCGGTGGCGAACACCGCGCCGGTCAGCGCGTAGGGGGTCGAGCTGTCCACCAGTTCGAGGATCTTGGCGTAGTCGGCGTCGTCGAACACGTGCACCGCGAGGATCGGACCGAACCACTCGGTGGTGAAGATCTCCTGGGTCGGGTCGGTGCCGAGCACGACGGTCGGCGCGACGAAGTAGCCGACCGAGTCGTCGCAGGTGCCGCCGGTGAGCACCTCGAGGGTCGGCGTGGCCGCGGCCATCTCCAGCACGCCCTTGTGCTTGGTGAACGCGCGCTCGTCGATCACCGCGCCGCCGAAGTGCGCCAGGTCGGTGACGTCGCCGAAGGACAGTGCGGCGGCGGTGTCGACGAGCCGCTCCCGCAGGCCGGACTCCCACAGCGAGCGGGAGACGTAGGCGCGGGAGGCCGCCGAGCACTTCTGGCCCTGGTACTCGAACGCGCCGCGCACCAGCCCGGCGGCGACCGCGTCCTGGTCGGCGGAGCGGTGGGCGACGACGAAGTCCTTGCCGCCGGTCTCGCCGACGATCCTCGGGTAGGCGCGGTAGGTGTCCAGGTGCTCGGCCATGGTGCGCCACAGGTGGCGGAAGGTCCTGGTGGAGCCGGTGAAGTGCAGGCCGGCGAAGTCCTGGTCGGCGAGCGCGACCTCGCCGACCGCGGTGCCGTCGCCGGTGACCAGGTTGATCACGCCGGGCGGCAGGCCGGCGGCCTCCAGCAGGCGCATGGTGTGGTGTGCGGCCAACTGCTGGGTGGGCGATGGCTTCCACACGACCGTGTTGCCCATCAGCGCGGGCGCGGTCGGCAGGTTGCCGGCGATGGCGGTGAAGTTGAACGGGGTGATCGCGGTGACGAACCCGTCCAGCGGCCGGTGGTCGAACCGGTTCCAGATGCCGGGGCTCGAGTTCGGCTGCTCGGCGAGGATGCGCTTGGCGTAGTCGACGTTGAACCGCCAGAAGTCGATCAGCTCGCAGGCGCTGTCGATCTCCGCCTGCTGCACGGACTTGGACTGGCCGAGCACGGTGGCGGCGTTGAGGGTGTCCCGCCACGGGCCGGCCAGCAGGTCGGCCGCGCGCAGGATGACCGCGGCGCGCTCGTCGAAGGGCAGGTCGCGCCAGGCGGGGGCGGCCTGCTTGGCCGCGGCGACCGCGTCGGTCACGTCCTTGGCGGTGGCCTGCGCGCTGTCGCCGAGCACGTGGCGGTGGTCGTGTGGCTGGACGACCGCGATCGGGTCGCCGCCGGCCATCCGCTGTTCGCCGCCGATGGTCATGGTCAGCTCGTGCCGCTCGCCCTCGAGCTCGGCTATCCGCCGTTGCAGCGACGCGCGCTCCTGGCTGCCGGGCGCGTAGGAGCGGACCGGCTCGTTGACCGGTGCGGGGACGGACGAAACGGCGTCCATGATGTGGCTCGCCTCCCTGGGTTCTCGGGTCGCCGGACGGCTTGTGACCGATGACCGGCCTGTGGCGTCCATCCTGTCACGATTCGCTAGTCCAACCAGGCGACGAGCGCGGCCACCTCCGCGTCGAACAGCAGCGCGGGATCGACGTTCATCAGCGTGAACTGGCCGGCGACCTCGAGGCTGAGCAGGCCGTGCAGCCGGGTCCAGACGGTGATGCCCCAGTGCTGCTGGCGGGGGGTGTACCCGCCGTGGCCCAGTTGGTCGCCCCAGGCGGCGACCTGCTGGTAGAGCGGCTGGGGACCGGTCGGCGCGTGGTCGGGGGCGGCGGTGGACAGCAGGGCGGTCATCGCGCGGTTGGCCGTGTCCAGGGTGTGGGCGGGGGCCTGGTAGCCGGGGACCGGGGTGCCGAACAGCAGCAGGTAGCGGTGGGGGGCGGCGATGGCCCAGGCGCGCATGGCCGCCGCGGTGGCGCGCAGGCGGTCGGCCGGGGTCGGGGTCTGGTTGGCCGCGGCGTCCTCCAGGGCGTCGGCGAAGTCGCGGTAGCCGTCGGAGATCAGCTCGGTGAGCAGCGCGTCGCGGTTGGCGAAGTAGCGGTAGAGCGCCGGGCCGGTGACGCCCATGCGTCTACCGATCGCGTTCACCGAGATGCCGGCGATGCCGTGTTCGGCCAGTTGGTCAAGCGCGATGCGCTTGGCCTCTTCGCGAGTCTGCTCGCGGTACTGCTGCCTGCGGTCCATGGTGCCTCCTTGACAACTGGATCGTAACACCCTCTAATTGGAGTTAGAGCTTCTAACAACGCGAATGAGGGAGTGTTCGACATGGAGATCGTGCTGACCGGCAAGGGCGGCCCGGACATGCTGCGGGTGACCGAGGGCGACGCGCCGCTGCCGGGGCGGGGCGAGGTGCGGGTGCGCGTCGCGGCCAGCGGCGTGAGCTTCGCCGAGGTGCAGATGCTGCGGGCGCGGTACCCGATGCAGCCGAAGTTCCCGTTCGTGCCGGGCTATGACCTGGTCGGCACGGTCACCGAGGTGGGCGACGGGGTGGCGGGGGTCCGGGTCGGCGAGCGAGTGGCCGCGCTGACCAGGACCGGTGCCTGGCGCACGCACGTGGTCGTGCGGGCGGCGACGGTGGTGCCGGTGCCCGCGGAGCTGGACTCGGACGTGGCGGCCTCGGTCGTGATGAACGGGGTGACCGCGTGGCAGATGCTGCACCAGACGGCCAAGGTGCGCGCCGGGCAGACGGTGCTGGTGCACGGGGCGGCCGGCGGCGTCGGCACGCTGCTGGTGCGGTTGGCGGTGCTGGCGGGTGCGCGGGTGCTCGGCACGGCGTCGGCCGGCAAGCACGAGACGCTGCGCGCGCTGGGTGCCGAGCCGATCGACTACCGGACCGAGGACGTGCCGGCGCGGGTGCGGGCGTTGGCGCCGGGTGGGGTGGCCGCGGTGTTCGACCACGTCGGCGGGCAGGGGCTGGCCGAGGCCTACGAGCTGCTGGCCGATGGCGGCATCGTGGTCAACTACGGCTCGATGAGCACACTGCGCGACAGTGGGCACTGGGCCGCGCCGTATGTCGGCATGATCCGGCGGGTACTCGGCTGGCAGGTCGGCCGGCTGCTCGGCCGGGGGCGGGGACGCCGGGTCAGCTTCTACTACGTCCGGCCGGGAGCGCGGTTCACCGAGGCGCTGACCGAGGTGTACACGCTGATGGCCCGTGGCGAGCTGACCCCGCAGATCGCCGCCCGGTACCCGCTGGAGAAGGCAGCCGAAGCACTCCGCGTCCTCGCCGACGGCGAAGCCACCGGCAAGGTAGTCCTGGAAGCCTGACACCACCCCCACCCCGCGAGTCCAACGCCCATCCCGAGCCGCGTGGCCCACAGCCCTCGTGGCCGGCGGACCCTCCGCCAGCTCAGCCGCGCCTCACAGGATGCGCAGGACCGCGCAGTGCCACCGGTCCTTCACCTTCTCCAACCGGATCGCCGCCGCCCGCACCCGCCGGGGCCGCCTCGCCGACGGCCCGCCGTCCACGATCTCGAACACGGCGCTCAACTCCACCACGTCCGGCGCCGGCAGGCACGAATGCACCTTGCGCAGCTTGTGCCGCCGCCCGGGCGGCGTGACGCGCAACCGGGTCAGCAGCGCCTCGTACGCGGTGTCCGACAGCATCGCCCGCAGCTGGTGCACCCCGCGACGACCGTCGAGCACCTCCAACAGGTGCACCACCAGCCGCCACAGCACGCCGGGGTCCGGCGGCGCCGGCTCGTTCGGCGGCGCCACCAGCGTGAGCTGCGGCCCGCGCGCCGGCCGCAGGCTCGACCACCGTCGAGGCGGTCCCGGCTCACCTGGCGCGTGTGTCGGTTCGTAATCGGGCAACGAATAGAGCACGACGCCACCTGGCGATGGCTCGTGCATGGCGGGTACTGACATGCCCTTACAGGGAGGAAAACCTGTCAATCAGGACAAACATCACCCGGCTGGGAAAAACGATCACGCAGAGCGCGGACGACTACAGCAGATCCAGCAGGAAAGGCAGCTCTTCCGTGGCGTACCACGCCAGTTCGTGATCTTCGGCATCACCGAGGGTGAACTCCGCGTCGGGGTCGCCGAGATCGGCCGCGTCGACCACCTCGGCCGCCGCGCGCACGGCCGGCTCGGCGTCCTCGGTGTCCAGATGCACGGCCGCCACCAGCGACACCGGCACCGGACCCGGCAGCCGCACCACCGCGTGGTCCAGGTCCGGCCGCAGGGCGACGCCCTCCACGTCCGCGGAGATCACCGCCCGCCTGGGCAGCGTGCCCTCCGGATCGTCGGCCAGCTCACCGGCCAGCAGCCGCAGCGACGCCCGCGCGGCCTCACTCATCGCCGCGTACTCGAGCTCGTCGGCGCTGCCGGTGGCATACGACTCCCGCAGCGCCGGCGTCAGTGCGAACGCGGTGTCGCTCACGGCCGCGAACTCGCCCTTGGCGTTGAGCGCACGCAGCATGGTCACCGTGGCCGGGATGTAGACCCTCACGGCTAGATCCTGACACACCCGCCGCCGGGCTGACGTGGAATGCTCACGCCCGTGGACCCAGGATCGCCGAAGGATCGGTTCGTGACCGTGTTCGGTCGCAAGCCCGTACTCGAAGCCCTCGGCGACGGCGGCCTGCGCGTGGACAAGGTCGTGCTCGCCGACACCGCCCGCGGGCCGGCCGCGCGGGAGATCGTGGACGCGGCGGCCGCGCGCGGGGTGCCGGTCGAGCGGGCGAGCGCGCACCGGGTGAAAGTCCTCGCCGGCAACGGAAAACAGGACCAGGGCGTGCTCGCCGACGTGCTCGCCCCGCGCATGCGCCAACTCTCGGCCGCCCTCGGCGGCACGCCGCCCCGCACGGTCCTGCTGCTCGACGGCATCACCACCCCGGCGAACGTCGGCATGATCCTGCGCACCGCGACCGCCGCGGGGATCGAGGGCATCGTGGTCCCCCGCCGCGGCGTGGCGAGCATCGACCCGCTGGTGGTGAAGGCCTCCGCCGGGGTGGCGTTCACCGCGCCGGTGCTGCGTTGTTACACCGCGGCGGACGCGGCACGGGAGTTGCGCGCGGCCGGCTACCCGCTGTTCGCACTGGACGGCACGGCCCGGCGGACCATCTTCGACGCCGACCTGCCTCGACGGGCCGCGTTCGTGCTCGGCGGGGAGACCGGCGGGGTCAGCGACGAGGTCCGCGCGCACGTCACCGGCCGGCTGGCGATCCCGATGAGCGGCGGCGTCGAGTCGCTGAACGTGGCCAGTGCCGCCGCCGTGCTCTGCTTCGAACTGGTCCGCCGCGCCCGCTGACCGTCCTGTCGAGATGCGGGCAGGCCCTGCGCTCGCGAGGCCGGAGCGTTGGACTCGCGTGTCGGGAGCGTTGGACTCGCGGGGTGGGGTTAGCCGTCGAGGCGTTGGGAGAGAGTGGAGCGGGTGGTGGGGGGTGGCTGTTTGGTGGTGGGGATCAGGCCATCCAGTTCTTCGGCCTGGGGTGGGTGCGGGTGCTGGTGGGGCACCGGGGATGGCATGGGCTGGCGCTGGGTGGCGGCCTGGCGGGCGCGTTCGGCGTCCTCGAGGCGGCGTTGGCGGGAGCGGATGCCGGGTGGCGCGCTGACCACGTCGGTGAGTGCTTCCTGGGCGATCGCGGGGAGCTCGGCCGTGGGCACCTCGGGGCGGCCGCGGGCCACCGATCCGGGGACCACCATCGTGGCGTCCGGGTCGTTGTGTCGCTCATCGTTGGCGGCGACGACGGTGCGCGGGATCTGCAGCGTGCTCGCCGCGTCCATGGGTGAGATCGCGCTCTCGGGTGTCACCACGAAGGCGCCTCGCGCCCGAGCCCGCGCCAGCGTGGCGTCAGCCCGTTCACGGGGGTCCATGCGTCGACCACTCCCTGCGCCGTGTGGATGTACGCACCCCAGCGTATTCCTTTCTGTGCCCCGCGTCAGCGGGGATCTGAAATTGATCACTCACACGTGCGCGGTATACCCGCGCTCCCGCAACAACTCGGTCAGCTTCTTGATGTCCTGCGCCCGGTCCCGCCGGCACACCAGCACCGCGTCCGCCGTGTCCACCACGATCAGGTCATGGACACCCAGAGTCGCGATCACTCTGGGTGCGTGCGGCACGGCGATCACCCCGTCCCCGTCGACGACCAGCACCGGAGCCGAGTCCGCGGACACGTCGACCACCCGCGCACCGTCGACCGCACGCCCGAGAAGCTCACCGAGAGTCTCGAAATCCCCGATGTCGTGCCAGCCGAAATCACCGGGCACGGTCGCCACCTTGCCCTCGGCGGCGGCCGGCTCCATCACCGCGTACTCCACCGCCACCTTCGGCACCGTCGGCCACAGCTCCGCGAGCACGCTCTCGCGCGCAGGGGTGTCCCACACGTCGGCGATGGCGCGGATCGGGTCGTGCACGTCCGGGCGCCTGCCGGCCAGCTCGGCCAGGAACACGTCCGTGCGCCACAGGAACATGCTGGCGTTCCACAGGTAGTTGCCCGACGCCAGGTACGACGCGGCCACCTCGGCGGTCGGCTTCTCCCGGAACTCCAGCACCGGCTGGCGCACCCCGGCCCGCGCCGGCTCGCTGCACCGCAGGTATCCGTACCCGGTCTCCGGCCGCGTCGGCGTGATGCCGATCGTCATCAGCCGCCCGTCCGCCGCGCCGGCGACGGCGTGCCCAACGACCTCGTGGAACGCCTCGGTGTCGGTGATCAGGTGATCCGCGGCGAAGGAGGCCATCACCGCCCCCGGACTACGCCGCTCGATCACCGCCGCGGCCAGCGCGATCGCCGCGCACGAGTCGCGCGCGAACGGCTCGACCAGGATGTTGCGCTCGGGCAGGTCCGGCAGCTGCCGGGCCACCGACGTGGCGTGCGCGGTCCCGGTGACCAGCAGCAACCGCTCCGCCGTGCACAGCGGCACCAACCGGTCGTAGGTCGCCTGCAGCAGCGAGCGGTCGGTGCCGGTCAGCGCGTGCAGGAACTTCGGGTTCGCCGCACGGGACAGCGGCCACAACCGGGTGCCACTTCCCCCGGCGGGCACCACCATGTGCAAGTCGGTCGGCGTCATTCGGCTGACGATATCCGGGGTAGCGTCGGGCGCCATGAGGGCACCTTCGGCGCAGCGGGTCTTCACGCCGGACTTCCCCCTCGACCTCGCCCGCGTGCTCGGCCCGCTGCGCCGCGGCCACGCCGACCCCGCGTTCCGCCGCGACGAGGCCGGCCGGACCTGGCTGGCCGCGAACACCGCCGCCGGCTCGGGCACGCTCGCGCTGCACCGGCGGGGCGCCGAGGTCGTCGGCGAGGCGTGGGGACCGGGCGCGCCCGTGCTGCTCGACGGCCTGCCGGCGCTGGTCGGCAGCCAGGACGACGACTCCGGCTTCCGCGCCCACCACCCGCTGGTGGCCGACCTGCGCCGGCGGACACCGAGCCTGCGGCTCGGCTCGACCGGCCGGATCTGGGACCTGCTCGTGCCCTCGATCCTGGAGCAGAAGGTCACCGGTCACGAGGCCCGCCGCTCCTGGCGCGAACTGTGCCGCCGCTTCGGCGAGCCGGCCCCCGGCCCGGTGCCGGCCGGCCTGCGCGTCCCGCCGACCCCGCGCGCCGTGCTGGCGATCACCGACTGGGAGTGGCACCAGGCTGGCGTCGACCTGTCCCGCAGGCGGGCGATCGTCGCGGCCGCGCTGGCCGCCGACCGGCTGGAGCGGGCGGCGCGGCTCACCGGCCGGGCGGGCAGGGACCTGCTGCGCACGGTGCCGGGCGTCGGGTTCTGGACCGCGGCGGAGGTGGCGCAGCGGGCCTGGGGCGACGCGGACGCGATCAGCGTCGGCGACTTCCACATCCCGCGCATCGTCGGCCACGCCCTGCTCGGCCGCGACCTCGACGACGCCGGGATGCTCGAGGTGCTGGCGCCCTACGCGCCGCACCGCCACCGGGTGGTCCGCTACCTGGAGACCGCCGGCATCGCCCGGCCGCGCTTCGGCCCCCGCCTCGCCCCGCGCGACTACCGCTCGCTCTGAGCGACCGCCAGCATCTCGCCGAGGCCGTTCGCGCCGTCCTCGTCCGGCAGCGCGTCCGCCGGCCACCAGCGCAGGTCGAGCGACTCGTCGCTGCGCACCGCGCGCGCGTCGGCCGGGGCGTGCACCAGGAAGCGGACGTCGAAGTGCCGGGTCGGCACGCCGAGCGAGCAGGTGATCGGATGCACGTCGACGTGCAGCGGGACCGGGTCGATCACCAGCCCGTCGATGCCGGACTCCTCGGTCGCCTCGCGCAGCGCCGCGCCGGCCAGGGTGGTGTCGGTCGCCTCACAGTGCCCGCCAAGCTGGAGCCACGCGCCGACGCGCGGGTGCAGGGTCAGCAGGACCTGGGTGCCGGTGGCGTCCAGCACCAGCGCGGACGCGGTGAGGTGGCCGGGTTCGCAGGAGCGGGCGCAGGCGTCCGGCCGCGCGGCGAGGAACCCGAGGAACGCCTCCCGCAACGACCGCTGCCCCCGCCGACCCGGCCGCCACGCGCCCAGGGTGGCCACCGCGTCCGCGTGCACGCGGTGAAGGGTCCCTTCGCTGCGTTGGGACGAGGGCTGGGGCAGGGGGCCGGTCATCGTTGGACCAGGCGGGTGTCGGGGTCGGTGACCTGGCGGGGGGTGAGGGGGCCGTCGAGGGGATGGCCGACGGCCACCGCGCCGAGGGGTTCCCAGTCGGCTGGCAGGTCGAGCACCTCGCGCACCAGGTCGGCGCAGAACATCGTCGAGGACACCCAGCACGAGCCGATGCCCTCGGCGGCCAGTGCCACCAACAAACCCTGCACCGCGCCCCCGGCGGCGACGGTGAACATCGTCCGCTCGGCGCCCGCGCGCCGGTCGTCCGGATAGTCGTGCGCGCCGTCGAGCACCAGGAACGGCACCACGATCTCCGTTGCCCCGTAAAGAAGATCGCCACGCCGGACCCGGCGGTCGATGCGGTCTGGGGTGAAACCGTCACCGGCCAGATCGGCCCGCCACCTGGCCCGCATCTCGTCGAGTAACCGCTTGCGGCGCGCCCGGTCGGCCAGGTGCACGAACCGCACCGGCCGGGTGTGATGCGGCGCCGGGGCGGTGAGCGCGGCCGCCACCGCGCGACGCAGCGCCGCCGGGTCGACCGGGGTGTCGTCGAAGGCCCGCACCGACCGGCGCAGCAGCACCGCCTCCCGCCTGCCCTCGGCGAGCGCTTCCTCGGTGCCCAGCCGGAACAGGTCCTCCTCGACCGGGCGCACCAGCTCCCGCGCGGTCGAGGTCGACGACGGCACGGCCTGGAACCCGCGCACCACGGCCACCGGCAGCGCGCCGAGCTTGCCCTTCACCAGGTCCGCGGCGCCGGCCAGCTCGTCGGCGACGGCGATCTCGGTCACCGCCAGCTCGTTGCCCTGCCGGTCGACCTGGCCCCGGTAGCCGTGCACCACCCGCAGCCCGGACGCGCCGATCGCCACGTCGGTCTGCCCGACCCGCCACGCCCGGCCCATCGTGTCGGTGACGATCACCGCCACCTCGACCCCGAGCCGCTCACGCAGCCCGGCGCGCAGCGCGAACGCCGAGGCGTCCGGATCACTCGGCAGCAGCGCCAGCTCGTCACCGGCCACATTGGACGCGTCGACGCCGGAGGCGGCCTGCACGATGCCGAGCCGGTTCTCGGTGATCAACGTCCGCTCACGCCTGGCCAGGATCCGCGTCGACTCCTCGAACACCAGCCGCCGCCGGATCCGGTCCCGCTCGTCGGCATCGGCCGGCACCCGCACCAGCCGACCTTCCACTTTGGACACGATCTTGCTGGTGACCACCAGCACGTCCCCGGACCGCAGCCAGGGCGCCGCGCCGGCGATCGAGCCGGTCAGGTCGTCGCCCGGCCGGAACTCCGGCAGGCCGTCGACCGGCAGGATCTCGAGCCGCCCACCAGCGGCATGGTCGGCCCGGCTCACCCCGTCACTCCGGCGAGGTCGAGCGCGGCGCGCACCATGTCGGCTGTCGCGTCCACATCGGACATCAGCAGGGGCACCGCGCGCACCTCGACGCCCGGCACGGTCGCCGGGTCGCCGGTGTGCACGAGCCAGCCGTCGAGCAGGCCGTCCTCGGCCCGCGAACCGTAGTGCCGGCCGACGGCCTCGGCGGTGGTCTCGACCCCGATGGCGCGCAGGCAGGCGTCGGCCATGCCGCGCACCGGCCGGTCGTCGATGATCGGGGAGACGCCGACCACGCGCGCCTCGGTCTTGGCCAGCGCGTCGCGCACGCCGGGCACGGCCAGCACGGTGCCGACGCTGACCACCGGGTTGGACGGCGCGAGCAGCACCACGTCCGCCTCGGCGACCGCGTCCAGCAGGCCGGGGGCCGGCGTCGCCTCCTCCGCGCCGACCGGCACGATCGAGTGTGCCGGCAGCGCGGCGTGGTGGCGGATCCACCACTCCTGGAAGTGGATCGCCGTGCGCTCGTCGGCCTCCCCGTCGGGATCGTCGATCACGACATGGGTCTCGACCCGGTCGTCGGTCATCGGCAGCAGCCGCACGCCCGGTGCCCAGCGCGCGCACAGCGCCTCGGTGACCGAGGAGAGCGGGTAGCCCGCGCGCAGCATCCTGGTGCGGATCAGGTGGGTCGCGATGTCCTTGTCGCCGAGGCCGAACCAGTCCGAGCCGGCGCCGTAGGCGGCCAGCTCGTCCTTGACCGTCCAGGTCTCCTCGGTCCGGCCCCACCCACGTTCGGTGTCGATGCCCTCGCCCAGGGTGTACATGCAGGTGTCCAGGTCCGGGCAGATCCGCAGCCCGTGCAGCCAGACGTCGTCCCCGGTGTTCACCACCGCGGTGACCTCGTGGTCCGACTCCGGCAGGTCGAGCGCGCGTTTCACCCCCTGCAGGAAACGAGCGCCACCAACGCCACCGACCACGACCAGAACCTTCACGGTCGCGATCCTCGCACGCCCGCTCAGCGCCAGAAGAAGAAGGCGTACCGGCCGACGTCACCGAGGTAGATGTCACCGCCGAACAGGTCGAACACCGTGTCCGCCGCGCCCCAGAACGCGGCGCCGGCGCCCGGGATGCCGATCAGCACGGCGAACAGGACCAGCGGCGCCCACGGCCGGGCCTTGGCACCGAAGCGCTGCGCGTCGTGGGACAGATACGGCTCGATCGCGCCCCAGCCGTCAAGGCCGGGGATCGGCAGGATGTTGAGCACGAACGCCATGATCTGGAACAGCGCCAGGAACGACATCGCCCCGCCGAGGGCCACCCCCGGCTCGAACACGTCGACCGAGATGATCAGCAACACCCCCATCGCGAGGTTCGACAGCGGCCCGGCGAGCGAGACCATCGAGTCGACTCCCTTGGAGCGCAACGCGTGGTGGTTGATCCACACCGCGCCGCCCGGCAGCGGGATGCCGCCGATCGCGAGCAACAGCAACGGAAGCAGGAGGCTGAACACCGGGTCGGTGTAGCGGCGCGGGTCCAGCGTCAGGTAGCCCTTGAAGTAGACCTCGCGGTCACCGCCCCGGTAGGCCACGATCGCGTGCCCGAACTCGTGCAGACACAACGACACTCCCCAGCCGGCGAGCACGAGGAGGAACGTTCCGGCCTGGACCGCGAACCCGGGGTCCAGTTCGAAGTACGAGTCGTCCTGGCCGAAGGCGGTGATGAACCCGCCCGCGATGGCGACTGCGAGGATGGCGAGGAACACCGGCGATGGCCGGACCGCTGATCGCTGCACACCCCGAGTGTGCCAGGACCTGCGTGCCGGCCTGCCGCTCGGGCGGTCCGGGCACCCCGATTTCACCGGGTGCCGCCGCTTCCGGTGGAGCGTTTTCCGTTCGCTCCTTAGAGCATCACCCTCCTGGGTACTTCGCTTGACGCGCCGCGACTACACGGGTGTAATCACATCGATGTCATTCGTCGGTGAGAGGGCGAGTGGTGTCCGCCAACACGGGGAGCGCGAAAGGCGAGGAGGCGGACTGGCAATGACACTGGAAATCAGCGATGGGAGTCGGGTCGTGGAGTGGGGGGAGCGCCCGCAGGAGGAGCTGGGTGTTCTGGCCGAGCTCTTCGACGAGGGGGATGAGCAGGAGTGGCAGGAGCGCGCGCTGTGCGCGCAGACCGATCCTGAGGCGTTCTTCCCGGAGAAGGGTGGATCGACCAGGGAGGCCAAGCGCATCTGTCAGGGGTGTGAGGTGCGCGCCGAGTGCCTGGAGTACGCGCTGGCGCACGACGAACGGTTCGGCATCTGGGGCGGGCTGTCCGAGCGGGAGCGGCGCAAGTTGAAGAAACGCGTGATCTGAACGCGACTTTCGTGAAGCCGTAGCGCCGTTCATGGCATCTTGTGCGAATGCCACGCTACGGCTCCCGGGGTAGGACGCCGGTACTGCGCACCGCTCCGGTCCTGGCGGTACTCGTATGCCATGACGGTGCGGCGTGGCTGCCGGACGCGCTCGCAGCGCTGCGCGCGTCCACCCCTCGGCCTCGGCATGTGCTCGCCGTCGACAACGGCTCGCTCGACGACACGGCGCGGTTGCTCAGCGATGCCGCGCGGGGTGAGGACCGGGTACTCGACGGCGTGCTCACTCGGGAGCGTGGCACCGGGTTCGCCGCCGCCGTGCAGGACGCGGTGTCCGCGGCCATCGAACGGTGGGGCGACCCCGGCGGCTGGATCTGGGTACTGCACGACGACTGCGCGCCGGAGGGCGACTGCCTGGCCACTCTGCTGACCGCGGCGGACGCCTCGCCGTCGGCCGGGGTGCTCGGGCCGCTCGCGCTTGACTGGGACGACCCTCGACTCGTGGTCGAAGCCGGTCTGTCCACAGACGGCTCCGGCCACCGGCAGACCGGCATCGGACCGTCCGAATTGGACTGGAGCAGGCTCGGCCGCGACCAGCGGTACGGGCAGAGCACCGAGGTGCTCGCGGTGCCGTCGGCGGGCATGCTCGTCCGGCGCGAGCTGTGGGAGCGGCTCGGCGGCTTCGATCCGGCGATTCCCTTGCTACGCGAGGACATCGACTTCGGCTGGCGGGCCAACCGGGCGGGCGCGGTGGTGCTGTGCGTGCCGGCCGCGCGGATGCGCCATGTCCGCGCGGTGCCCGCGAGACTGCGCGGCGTGCCGGGTGGCTCGGTGCCGGCGGTGGACCGCGCGCACGGGCTGCGCGTGTTCCTGCTCAACTGCTCGCTTTTCTCTTTCCTGGTTGGCTTTCCCCGGCTGACGGTGCTGTCGTTGGTGCGCGCGTTGGGGTTCGCGATGCAACGCAGGATCGACGAGTGCCGGGCGGAGCTGCGTGCCATCGGCTACGTCTTCGGTGGCGGCGCCGGTCTGCGCGAGGGCCGGGCGCTGCGCCGGGCGACGGTCGAGGTGCGGTCGGTACGCGGGCTGTTCACCAGCAGGCTGACCCGGCTGCGCAACGGGATCCGCGCGGGCACCGCGTATCTGGTGCGCCGGCGGCTGCAGGCCGACGCGGCGCTTGGCCGGTTACCCGACACCGCCGACGGCGCGGCCGTATGGCTGCCGGCGGAGGTGGCCGGCGACCAGGTCCCGCTGCCGGTCGGCCCGCAGGCGCTGCCGGCCGGGGTCGGCGGCCGGCCCAGGCGCCCGGCGGGTCTGCGGCAGCCCGCGACGTCGGTGGCGGTCTCGCTCACGCGGCCGGATGCCGCGCCACCACTGGGATTGCGCCCGTCGCCGACGCGGCGGCCGTCGCCGGTGCCCCGGGACGGTTCCCGGCCCGCCCGGCCGGATCTGGTGCTGGTACGGGTGAACCGGGCGCGGCTGGCCCGCCAGGTGCTGCTCGCGCCGCCGGTGCTGCTGGTGATCGCGTTGCTGGCACTGGGAATCGCGCTCAACGCCGGCCGGCTCGGCGTCGGCCTTGCCGGCGGCCGGCTGCTGCCGGTGCCCGACCTCGCCGCGACCTGGTCGGCCTATCTCGGCACCTGGCATCCGGTCGCCGGGGGCACCGCCGCGCCCGCGCCCGCCGCGCTGGCCGTGCTCGGGGTGTTCGGCGCGGTGTTCGCCCCGTTCGGTGGCGGGCCGGCGGTCGCGGTCGCGGTGGTGCTGTTGGGCAGCCTGCCGCTGGCCGGGCTGCTGGCCTACGTGGCGACCAGGCGGATGCCGGTACACCGGTGGGTGCGCGCGCTGGTCGCGGCGGCCTACGCGCTGCTGCCGCCGGCGACCGCGGCGGTCGCGCAGGGCAGGCTGGACGTGGTCGTGGTGCACGTGCTGCTGCCGCCGGTCACCGCCGGGATCGTCGCGCTGCTCGGCCGGGCGCGGACCGACTCGACGCGGTGGTTGTCGGTGGCCTCGGCCTCGGCGTTCGGCCTGGCGATCCTCGGGGCGTTCGCGCCGCTGGTGCACCTGTTGCTGGTCGGCTACGCGCTGGCGGGGTTCGTGGTGGTGCCCGGCAGGCGGGGCACCGGCCGGCGGCGGGTCGCGGCGCTGTTCGTGGTGGTGCTGATGCCGTTGGCGTTGCTGCTGCCGTGGCCGGCGGTGCTGATCCAGCATCCCGGGGTGGTGCTGCACGGGGTCGGCGCGTTCCTGGCGAGCGAGCCGGTCGAGACGGTGCGGCTGATCGGGCTGTGGCCGGGCGGGGCGGGGGCGCTGCCCTGGGTCGGCCTGCTGGTCGTGGTGGGCACACTGGTCGCGCTGGTGGTGCGGCCGAGGCGCGCGGCGTTGGCCGGGCTGGCGCTGGCCGCGCTCGGCGGGCTGGCGGTGGCGTTGGTGGTCCGGTTCCCGGCGCCGCCGTTGACCGGTGGCCCGGCGGTGACCGGGTGGACCGGCGCCGGCCTGCTGGTCGTGGGCTGGGGACTGCTGCTCGCGCTGCTCGGCACCTGCCACGCGGGCGGACGCCGCCACCGCGCCACGGCGCCTGGCGACGCGGACGACAGCCGGGCTGGCGACAGGACTGGCGACGCGGACGGTGCCGGAGATGGCGACAGGGCTCGCGACAGTGATGGCGACACGGACGGCGGCACCGTTGGCGCCGCGGCTGGCACCGCAGGTGGCGGCGGGAACATCAGCGCGAATGGCAGTAGGGACGGCGGCACCGACCCGGCCACCGCACGTGCGTCGGCCGGCACCCGGACGCGGGCGTCTGCCGGTAAGCAGGCCGTCGGCCCTCGGGTCGCCGCGTTGCTCGGGGTGGTCGGCATCGCCGTCCTGGCCACCGCGGCGTTCACCGCGCGGGGCGGGCCACTCGGCGACACCGGCGGCCCCGCGCTGCCCTCCTCGCTGCGCCACGAACTCGCCGAGACCGGCCGCGCCGTGCTGGTCCTCCCCCAGAACCCCGCCGACCCGCCCCGGATGACCGCGGGCCGCATGCCGGCCTACGGCGACGACGACCTGCCCCCGGTCAACGCCGCCACCCACCTCACCCGGCTCGCCGAAGGCCTGGCCACCGCCGAGCGGGTGCCGGACACCGTCGCCGCAGCCGCGGCCGCCGGGGTGCTGTTCGTCGTGGCCCCCGACGACCGCGCCCGGGACCTGATCACCGAGGCCGCCGGTGACCTGGTCGCCGGCGCGCCGCCGACCACCGACGGCCGGCCGGTGCTGCGCCTGCAGCTGGCCGCCGGCCAGGTCACCCTGCTGTCCCCGGAACAGGCCCGGCGCGCCGTCACCGCCAGCCCGCCCCCGGCCGAGCTCGGCGCCCCGGGCATCGTCCCGGTCGACGCCACGCCCCCGGCGGTCGCGGTGCGGGTGTCCGACGGGCCGAGCGGCCGGCTACTGGTCATCGCCGCGGCCGACGAGCCGGGCTGGCAGGCCACTGTGGACGGCCGGCAGGTGCCGGTGGTCCGCGCCTGGGGTCACCTGGTCGGCGTGCCGATCGGCACCCGCGCCGCCGACGTCCGGGTCGAGCAGCCGACCGCGTTACGCAGCGTGCTGCTGCTCGTCCAGGCGGCGATGGTGCTGTTCGTCGTGCTGACCGCGATCCCTAGCCGTCGCCCTCGATGACGCCGGGGTCCAGGTCAAGGTAGTTCGCCACCTGCTCCACCAGCACGTGGTGCACCAGGTCGGCCAGGTCGGCGCCGTCGCGGGCGCGGGCCTCCAGCGGCCGGCGGAACAGCACGATCCTGGCCTTGGTCGGCATCCCCCGCCGGTCAACCCCGGCGGGCACCAGCCGGGCAAGTGGCACCCCGCCGTCGGCGAGCACCCCCTCCGGCGGGCGCTCCCCGGTGCGCACGTCGGGCACGTCGTCCACGGCGATGTCCAGCTCGGTCAGCTCGGTGCGCCACCGGGCCTCGATCGGCTCCAGCGCGGCCAGCACGAGCGCGTCGAACCGCTCCGCGCGGGTCGAGGCGGCCGGCAGCGTGGACGGGTACAACGAGCCGCGCAGCCCGCGACCGTGGCGGTCGCGATTGGGCCGTCTGCGGTTGCGGTTGGCCCGGTAGCCGCGAGTGGTGGACACCACCCCGAGGGTACTGGGACGCCAACCGGGGGGCACCGACGGCGCGTCTGGACAATCCTCGGTGTGGCTCCCCGCCCGACAGGCTCAGAAGCGCTATCGTCCTCATTCGTGCGAAGCGTGCGGAAGTGTTCGCGGACCGGGTGCGCCAACCCGGCGGTGGCGACGCTGACCTACGCCTACGCCGACTCGACCGCGGTCGTCGGCCCGCTCGCCACCTACTCCGAGCCGCACAGCTACGACCTCTGCGAGGAACACGCGCTGCGGCTGACCGTCCCCCGCGGCTGGGAGGTCGTGCGGCACGACGGCGAGTTCGCCGCCCCGCAACCCAGCGCCGACGACCTGACCGCGCTGGCCGAGGCCGTGCGCGAGGCCGGCCGCCCCGACCGGCCGATCGAGCAGCCGGAACCGGCCACCGGCGCCGGCCGGCGCGGGCACCTGCGGGTTCTGCCCAACCCCGTCGTCGAGTAGTACCCCGACCCACCCGGGCCTGATGGCCCCGCCGGTAGGCTCGAACCAAATCCGCTGACCTCATCGGGGAGCACTGGTGCGTGACCTGTCCGGCGTCTTCAAGGCCTACGACATCCGCGGCATCGTGGGTGAACAGCTCGACGCCGACGTGGTCGGCGACATCGGCGCGGCGTTCGCCAGGCAGGTCCGCGACGGCGCGGACGCCAGGGACGCGATCGTCATCGGGCACGACATGCGCGCCTCCTCCCCCGAACTGGCCAACGCCTTCGCCGACGGCGCCCGCCAGGCCGGTGTCGACGTCATCCTGATCGGCCTGGCCAGCACCGACATGCTCTACTACGCCTCGGGCAGCCTCGACCTGCCGGGCGCGATGTTCACCGCGAGCCACAACCCGGCCAAGTACAACGGCATCAAGCTCTGCCGCGCCGGCGCCGCCCCGGTCGGCCAGGACACCGGCCTCACCGAGATCCAGCGGGAGGTCGAGGCGCAGGCCCCGCGCCACACCGGCGACCGGACGGGCACGCTGGCCACCCGCGACCTGCTCCGCGACTACGTCAGCTACCTGCACGGGCTGGTCGACCTGTCCACCTCGCGCCCGCTCAAGGTCGTGGTCGACGCCGGCAACGGGATGGGCGGGCACACCGTGCCGGCCGTGTTCGCCGGCCTGCCGATCGAGGTCGTGCCGATGTACTTCGAGCTCGACGGCACCTTCCCCAACCACGAGGCCAACCCGCTTGACCCGAAGAACATCGTCGACCTGCGGGCCAGGGTGCGCGAGGTCGGCGCGGACGCCGGTTTGGCCTTCGACGGCGACGCCGACCGCTGCTTCGTGGTCGACGAGCGGGGCGAGCCGGTCCCGCCGAGCGCGATCACCGCGCTGGTCGCGGTCCGCGAGCTGGTCAAGGACCCCGGCGGCACGGTCATCCACAACCTGATCACGTCCAAGGCGGTGCCCGAGATCGTCGCCGAGCACGGCGGCAAGCCGGTGCGCACCCGCGTCGGACACTCGTTCATCAAGGCCGAGATGGCCACCACCGGCGCGATCTTCGGCGGCGAGCACTCCGCGCACTACTACTTCCGCGACTTCTGGAAGGCCGACACCGGCATGCTGGCCGCGATGCACGTGCTCGCGGCGCTCGGCGAGCAGGACGGCCCGCTGTCCGACCTGACCTCCGGCTACAGCCGCTACGCCGCCTCCGGCGAGATCAACTCGACGGTCGCGGACCAGGCGGGCCGGCTGGCCGCGGTGGCGTCCGCGTTCACCGCGCGCGACGGCGTGCACACCGACGAGCTCGACGGGCTGACCGTGGAGCTGCCAGACGGCGGCTGGTTCAATCTCCGGCCGTCGAACACCGAGCCGCTGCTGCGCCTGAACGTCGAGGCGGCGGACGAACCGGCGGTGGCCGCGCTGCGCGACGAGGTGCTCGCCATCATCCGTGCGTGAGTCCGCGCCCGAGGAAGTGAAGGAGCCACGTCATGGCTGTTGCCCTGGACCCGAAGCTGCTGGAGATCCTGGCCTGCCCGTCAGATGACCACGCGCCGCTGACGGTCGGCACCCCGGCCGACCCGGACGCCGAGGTGCTGACCTGCACCTCGTGCGGGCGCCGGTTCCCGGTCGAGGACGGCATCCCGGTGCTGCTGCTCGACGAGGCCATCGAGCCCCCGGACGCCGCGTCCGGGCCGTCGTGACCGCCGTCGACGACAGCCTCCTCGACGATCTGGACCGGATCGTCGAGGTGGACGTCGACGGCTTACTCCACGCCGCGGCGATGGCCGGCGCCCAGCTGCGGGCGACCGTCGAGGGCGCGCGCGAGGCGGGCCTCGATCGCTACGCCGGCTCGACGCCGAGGGCGCTGGTGCTGATCACCCGCCCCGGGCTGAGCCCGGTGGTCGCCAAACTGCTCATGACCCTGCTCGGCCGCGCGTGCCCGGTGCCGGTCGTGGTCACCGACACCGCGCCGCCGTGGCTCGGCCCGCTGGACATGGTCGTCGCGCACACCGACGACCCCGGCGACACCGAACTCGCCGAGTCGGTCGACCGGGCCTGCCGCTTCGGCGCGGGCGTGGTGCTGACCGCGCCCGAGGACGGCCCGGTGGCCGCGGCCACCGCCGGCCGGGCGGTGCTGATCACCCCCCGCGTGCACGTGCCGCCCGGGCTCGGCTTCGCCCGCGCGCTGGCCGGCGGCCTGATCACCGCGACCACGCTCAACCTGCTGCGCACCGACCTCGGCCTGGTCGCCGACGAGCTGGACCGCGAGGCCGAGCGCGACCACCTGCAGCACGAGACGTTCGTCAACCCGGCCAAGACGCTCGCGCTGCGCCTGGCCGAGCGCACGCCGCTGCTGTGGGGCCTGGACGACGTGGCCACGGCCGTCGGCGCGGTGGCCGCGCAGGCCATCGCCACGCACACCGACCTGGTCTGCGACGTCGCCGCCTACCCGCAGGCCGCGAGCCGCACCGCGCTGCACCGGGCGGCCACCCGCGCCTCGGCCGGCGCGGACATCTTCGCCGACCCGGACGACCTCGACCCGGCGCAGGTCTCGCCGCTGCGGGTGTTCCTGCTGGCGGTGTCGGCCACCCCGGCCGACCCGGCGCGGCGCCTGGCCACCGACACCTTCCCGGCCGCCGACCTGCTCGCGCCCGCCGAGGAGATCACCGCCGACGAGACCGCCCGCGCCGCGGTACTCGCGCTGCGCTTCCAGCTCGGCGCGCTCTATCTCGGACTCGCCGCCGGGACGACCGGCGGCTCGCCCTTCTACACCCCGGCCCGGCCCAGGGAGCACTAGTGCACCTGCTGCGGAATCGCGTTCGGCCCTATGCCTGGGGGTCGCGCACCACGATCGCGTCGTTGCTCGGCCGGGCGGTCCCGGCCCCGCATCCGGAGGCGGAGCTGTGGCTCGGCGCGCACCCCGGCGACCCGTCCTCGGTGCTGCACGAGGACGGCACCGAGCGGTCGCTGATCGACCTGCTCGCCGGCGACCCGGCCGGCCAGCTCGGCCCGTCGGTGGCCGCGCGCTGGAGCGAGCGGCTGCCGTTCCTGCTCAAGGTGCTCGCCGCCGAGGAGCCGCTGTCGCTGCAGGCGCACCCGTCGGCCGGCCAGGCCGCCGAGGGCTGGGCGCGCGAGGAGCACGCCGACATCCCGCGCGAGGCCGGCAACCGCAACTACCCCGACCCGACCGCCAAGCCGGAGCTGGTGTGCGCGCTCACCGAGTTCCACGCGCTGGCCGGGTTCCGCGAGCCGCACCGGACCGTCGAGCTGCTGCGCGCCATCCAGACTCCCGCGCTGGTGCCCTATGTCGATCTGCTTGCCGGCGAGCCGAACCAGGAGGGCCTGCGGGCGCTGTTCACCACCTGGATCACGCTGCCGCAGCCGACGATCGACGCGCTGGTGCCCGACCTGTTGGACAGCTGCGTGCTGCACGTCAAGGAGCACGGCGAGTTCGAGCTGGAGTGCCGCACGGTGCTCGAGCTCGGCGAGCGCTACCCCGGCGACTCCGGCGTGCTGGCCGCGCTGCTGCTCAACCGGCTGGTGCTCGCGCCGGGCGAGGCGATCTTCCTGCCCGCCGGCAACCTGCACACCTACCTGCACGGCACCGCCGTCGAGGTGCTGGCCAACTCGGACAACGTGCTGCGCGGCGGCCTGACGCCCAAGCACGTGGACGTGCCGGAGTTGTTGCGGGTACTGGACTTCGGCTACGGCGACATGGGGGTGACCACCGGCGA
Organism: Actinophytocola sediminis; assembly: GCF_054779715.1. Taxonomy (NCBI): domain Bacteria; kingdom Bacillati; phylum Actinomycetota; class Actinomycetes; order Pseudonocardiales; family Pseudonocardiaceae; genus Actinophytocola; species Actinophytocola sediminis. Next base: position 73,889 of record NZ_BAAGXS010000070.1, read on the forward strand.
GCCGATCGGTCCGCGCCGGGTCTACCGCACCGCGGCGCCGGAGTTCGAGCTGTCCAGGATCGAGTGGGCCGCCGACGAGCCGCGCGCGGAGGTCAAGCTCGAGGGCGGCCTGCCGCGGATCATGATCTGCGTCGACGGCGGGGTCCGCGCGAGCGCGGTCAGCGGTCAGGTGATGGAGTTCTCCCGCGGCGAGTCGATCTGGTTACCGGCCGCCGATCCCGACGTCGTGCTGACCCCGTTGACCGCGCACCGGGTGCGGGTGTTCGCCGCGACGGTGGGTACCGAGACGGCCCGCGTGGCGAGTCTCTAGGCTCTCGCTCGTTCGGTTTGCGACAAATCAGACTCGGGTAGGGAGTAGCCGTGGCTGCAGGGGGCGGAACCAAGGCGATCTTGGCAGCGTTGTTCGCGAATGCCGGGATCGCGGTCGCGAAGTTCGTCGGCTTCCTGATCACCGGGTCGTCGTCGATGTTGGCCGAGTCGGTGCACTCGGTCGCGGACACCTCCAACCAGGGTCTGCTGCTGCTCGGCCAGAAGACCGCGCGGCGCGCGGCGACCAGGGAACACCCCTTCGGCTTCGGCCGGGACCGGTACTTCTACTCGTTCATCGTCGCGCTGATGCTGTTCACCCTCGGCTCGGCGTTCGCGATCTACGAGGCGATCCACAAGCTGCAGCACCCGGAGGACCTCAACGCGCCGATGGTCGCGGTCGTCATCCTGGTGGTCGCGATCGTGTTGGAGACCTTCAGCTTCCGCACCGCGATCGTCGAGTCCCGCAAGGTCAAGGGCGACGTGTCCTGGTGGGGGTTCATCCGCCAGTCCCGCAGCCCGGAGCTGCCGGTGGTGCTGCTCGAGGACGCGGGCGCGCTGTTCGGCCTGGTGTTCGCGCTGTTCGGCGTCGGCCTCGCGGTGATCACCGGCGACGCGATGTGGGACGGCATCGGCACGCTGATGATCGGCATCCTGCTCGGCATCATCGCGATCATCCTGATCATCGAGATGAAGAGCCTGCTGATCGGCGAGGGCGCGACGCCCAAGGAGTTCGACGCGATCAACGCGGCCGTTGTCGGCGGCAGGGTGCGCCGGCTGATCCACATCCGCACCCAGTACGTCGGCCCGGACGAGCTGTTGGTGGCCGCCAAGATCGCGCTCGAGCCCGGTCTGCCGCTGTCCGAGGTGGCCGTCGAGATCGACGCGGCCGAGGTGCGGATCCGCGCCGCGGTGGCCTCGGCGCGGCTGATCTACCTCGAGCCGGACCTGGAGCGCGAGTCGGCCGAGCCGACGCCGGAGCCGATCGCGCCCGACAGCGACTGAGGCGTTCGTCATGCGCCGGCCGCCGCACCGTCAGACGATGGGCTGACACGGTGAGGAGGCCAGCGTGCCCGGTAGCGGTCTGTGGCGAACGAAGTCGGTCGAGCAGAGCATCAGGGACACCGACGAACCGGGGTCGCGACTACGCCGGGACCTGAGTGCCTGGGACCTGACGGTGTTCGGCGTCGCGGTGGTCATCGGCGCCGGCATCTTCACGCTGACCGCGCGCACCGCGGGCGACCTGGCCGGGCCGTCGGTGTCGATCGCGTTCGTGCTGGCCGCGATCGCGTGTGGGCTGGCCGCGTTGTGCTACGCGGAGTTCGCCTCGACGGTGCCGGTCGCCGGCAGCGCGTACACGTTCTCCTACGCCACCTTCGGCGAGTTCCTGGCCTGGATCATCGGCTGGGATCTGGTGCTGGAGTTCGCGGTCGGCTCGGCCGCGGTGGCCACCGGGTGGTCGGAGTACCTGCAGACGGTGCTCGGCTACCTGTTCGGCGACGGCGTGCTGACCACGTTCGAGCTCGGTGGGCTCACCGTGAACTGGGGCGCGCTGCTGCTGATCATCGTGCTGACGGTGGTGCTGGCGGCCGGCACGAAGCTCTCGTCGCGGGTCAGCATGGTGATCACCGCGGTCAAGGTCGGCATCGTGCTGTTCGTGATCTTCTTCGGGCTGTCGTTCGTGCGGGCGGAGAACTACCGGCCGTTCGTGCCGCCGGGCGAGTCGTCGGCCTCGGCGGCCACCGGGGTCGACCAGACGGTGTTCTCCTGGCTTGCCGGCGGCGAGAGCAGCGCGTTCGGCGTGTTCGGGCTGCTGGCCGCGGCGTCGCTGGTGTTCTTCGCGTTCATCGGCTTCGACGTGGTGGCGACCACCGCGGAGGAGACCAGGAACCCGGCGAAGGCGGTGCCACGGGGCATCCTCGGGTCGCTGGTGATCGTGACGGTGCTCTACGTCGCGGTGTCGCTGGTGGTCACCGGCATGGTCAAGTACAGCGACCTGGCCTCGGTCGGCGACGAGCGCAGGACCCTGGCCACGGCCTTCGCGCTCAACGACGTCGACTGGGCGGCGAACGTGATCTCCGTCGGCGCGCTGGCCGGTCTGACGACCGTGGTGATGGTGCTGATGCTCGGCCAGATCCGGGTGCTGTTCGCGATGTCCCGCGACGGGCTGTTGCCCCGAGGGCTCGCGCGCACCAGCGACCGCGGCACCCCGGTGCGCGCGACCATCGTGGTCGGCGGGCTGGTCGCGGCGGTGGCGACGTTCTTCCCGGCCGGCAAGCTGGAGGAGATGGTGAACGTGGGCACGCTGTTCGCGTTCATCCTGGTGTCCGGCGGGGTCATGGTGTTGCGCCGGACCCATCCCGACCTGCCGCGCGGGTTCCGGGTGCCGGCGCTGCCGGTGGTCGGGGTGGCGGCGATCCTCGCCTGCCTGTGGCTGATGCTGAACCTGACCGTGCTGACCTGGCTGCGGTTCTTCGTGTGGATGGCGCTCGGCGTGGTGGTCTACTTCGCCTACAGCCGGCGGCACTCGCTGCTTGGCAGGCGTGTCTACGATGATCGGTGACCTTTCTCTGCCTTGACGTCGGCTCGACGTGGACCAAGGGCGTGCTGGTCTCGGCGCACGGCACGGTGCTCGGCGCGACCCAGCACCGGACGACGCCGCCCGAGGTGCTCGACGGGGTGGCGGCCGTGGTCGACGCGCTGGCCGCCGGGGACGCGCGGCCGCTGGCGTGTTCCTCGGCCGGTGGCGGGCTGCGGCTCGCGGTCGTCGGCCAGGAGCGGCTGATCAGTGTCGAGGCCGGCTACCGGGTGGCGTTGTCGGCCGGCGCGAAGGTGGTGCACGTGGCCGCCGGGCCGCTCGCCCCGGCCGATGTGCGGACGCTGCGCGCGGCCGCGCCGGACGTGCTGCTGCTCGTCGGCGGCACCGACGGCGGCGACGAGAAAGTCCTGCTGCACAACGCCGAACGGCTGGCCAGGGCCAGGGTGGCGGTGCCGATCGTGCTCGCCGGCAACGTCGTGGCCAGGCCGGCCGCGTTGGCGGCGCTGGCCGGCCGGCGGGTGGTGGCGACCGCGAACGTGCTCCCCGATGTCGGCGAGCTGGCCCCCGAGCCGGCGCGGGTCGCGATCCGGGAGGTGTTCCTGCGGCACGTGATCGGCGGCAAGGGCCTGTCCCGTGGGCCGAGGTTCCGCCGGCTGGTGCGCACGGTCACGCCGGACGCGGTGCTGTCCGCGGTGACCCACCTCGCCGGCGCCGACCAGCCGGGCGCGGTGCTCGTGGTGGACGTCGGCGGCGCGACGACCGACGTGTACTCCGCGGTGTCCACAGTGGAGGAACCGGTGGCCGCGGTCGCGCTGCCGCCAGGCCGGCGCACGGTCGAGGGTGATCTCGGGTTGCGGGTCAGCGCGCCGACGGTGGTCGCCGAGGCGGTGGCCGAGCGGCTGCCGCACGCGGGCGAGTTGGCCGAGGCGGCCGAGTTCCGGCACGACCACGTCGACCTGGTGCCGGCCACCGCCGAGGAGTCCGAAGTGGACATTCGGCTGGCTGAGCTGGCGGTGATCCTGGCCGTGCGCCGGCACCTGCGCATGGTCGACGGCCACCTCGGCCCGCACGGCGCCGGCCGGCTGGTGCTCTCCGGCGGAGTCTTCCGGCACGCCACCGACCTGTCCGGTTTCGAAGCCGGCATCCGCACCGCCCTCGGCCAGCTCCTGCGCGACACCGAGATCGTCGTCGACCGCACCGGCCTCCTCGGCCCCGCCGGCCTCCTGGTCCAAACAGGCCACCCCACCCCCGCCACCACCCTCCTCGAGTCGCTGACGCCTCGGCCACCGCAGTGAAGGGTCCCTTCGCTGCACCGGACGCAGCGAAGGTACCCTTCGCTGCGGGTCGGACGGGACTAGCGGGGTGCCGGGAGGAGGGCTTCGAAGGCGCCGACGGTGGGTTCGGCGGGGTCCAGGCCGGCGGCCATGGCCACGGCGCGGTCCCACTCCGGGTCGGCCGAGTAGTTCGCGTGCCGTTGCACTCCCGGGGTCCAGCGGCGGCCGGGCACCGGGCCGATCGCGGGGTCGGGCAGCCAGTGGTCCGCGCCGAGCACCAGCGCGCCGTGGGGTGAGCGGACCGCCGCCGGCAGCGGCCCGGTCGTGCCGTCGGGGCGCAGGCCCATGCCGAGCAGACACTGGTCGTAGACCTGCTGGTCCCAGGTGGTCACCGCGCCGCCGAGCGGATCGGTGCCCCGGCACAGCGCCCGCCAGCGGGTACCCAGCTCACCGGCGAGCCCGGCCAGCGCGGCGGGCGGCAGCACCGACGGGAACGCCCTGGCATAGGCCCACCGCAACGGCGAGCCGACCGTCACCACGCCGACCCGCCTGCGCTCCGGCTCGTTGAGCGAGTTCAGCAGCCGCGCCGCGGCCACCGCGACCAGCAGGCTGCCGTGGCTGTCCCCGGCCAGCACCACCCGGGTCCCCGGCTCGCGCAGGTGCGCCACCGTGCGCGCGGCCAGCTCGGGCGCCACCTTCATCGCGTAGCACGGCGGCACGATCGGATGCGCCTCGCGCGGCCAGAACGCCGCGAGGTCGGCCAGCACCCCGAGCTGCCGCCCGGCCTTTGGCTCGCGCGCCGCGTTGTACACCGCCCGCAGCAGCGCCCCGGCCAGCACCCCCAGCGCCAGCACCCCCAGCCCGGACAGCGGCTCGGTCCACGACGGCAGCGCCGCCCCGGTCAACCGGTACCCGATCGCCACCGCCGCGCCAGCGCACAACACCCCGGTGGTGGCCAGCACGACATGGTGGGTGTGCCGGCGCCGCCAGGCCGCCGACCGCCAGGCCCGCGCGGCCGCCGGCAGGTCACCCTCGTTGTCCTGGTGCAGCAGCCGCACGGTCGCCTCGTCCTCGGTGAACCGCCCGGCCAGCAGCCGGGTCACCGTGTACCAGGCCACCCCGGCCCCGCCGAGGGCGACGACCAGCCCGATGGCCGCGCCAGCGCCCCACAGCAGCGTGACCGACTCGTACCCGCTCGGCACCTGGAAGCCGATCAGCCGCTGGACCGCGACCGCCAGGCCCGCGCCGAACCCGCCGCCGAGCAACGCCGCCAGCGCCAACACCGGCGCCGCCATCCACCCGCCCGCCCACGGCCGCGACGACCTCGGCAGCCCACGCCACTCGACCCTGGCGATCCGCGCGGCCGGCACCAGCAGCACCCCGAGCAACACCACGATCACGATCAGGGCGGCGGCCACCGCCGCCACCGTCGCGTCCGTGCCCGGCAGCGCGACCGGCAGCGGCTGCCCGACCGCCGCCGACGCGGCCACCAGCGCGGCCCCGACCCCCAACAGCACCCGCCTGGTCCACGGGCCGAGCGCCGCCCGCAG
>NZ_BAAGXS010000071.1:0-79150 GCF_054779715.1 Actinophytocola sediminis
GATGAGGCCGAGTTGGTCGCCGACTACCTCGATGGCGACGGCGGCGGTGAGGTCGCCCCGGAGGTGCCCGCGCCGGCCGCGCCGGCCGAGGACCAGGCGGCGCGGCCGGTTGAGCATGGGGAGGTGTGACCGTGCCTCGTTCCCGGATCTGTCTCGGTGGTTGTGATCGGCGGGTTGGCCGCGCGCATGCCTGCCCGGCGTGCTGGGCGCGGCTGCCGGAACGTCTGCGCGGGCCGATCGCCAGCGCTCGGCCCAAGACCCGCGCGTACTCTGTCGCGCTGCACAACGCGCACGAGTGGTTCGCGGAGAACCCGCCCCGGGGCACCTCGGGTCGGAGGTTCGTATCGTGATCGTGATCCAGGGTGGCGGCGTGGCCGAGTACAGGATCTTCCTGGTCGGGTGTCACGACGTGACCATGCTGCACGTCGAGCTGTCACCGACCGAGGCCGCGTTGATCAGCCAGCTGTCCCGGATGTCCCGCGAGGCGTCCGAGAACGACTGCCAGCCTCGACTGTCCATTGTGAAGCGTGACCATCCCGAACTGGACCCCGAACTGGACAAGGTTGTGAGCATCGACGAGCAGAACCCCGTCACGTCCCCCTTCGGTGATCGTGCCCGCCTCGGCCTCGTGGGAGACGTGGTTACAGACCCGCCTCGGCGGGCTCGGGGGTTCGGAGGTGGCGGCGGTGTGCGGGCTGTCGCCATGGGCGACGCCGTATCAGGTGTGGCTGGAGAAGACCGGCCGCGCTGACCCCGAGCCCGACCTGGCCAGCCTGGAACGGATGCGGTGGGGCCTGGTGCATCGGGAGGTCGAGTAGTGGTCGACCAGGCCGACACCGTCACGCTTCCCCGCGTCGCATACCAGCGGCTGGCAGCCGACGCGGGGTCGTGGCGGTTGCTCAACCGGTCGCCGCACGTGGCCGAGCTGCTCGCCGAGTGGATGGAGTGGGACACCCGCCGACAGTCACGCGAGTCCTCATGGGACATCTCCGCGTTACGCGGTCGCTGGAATCACCTTACGTACGCGGAGCTGGAACGGCGTCGCCGGCTTGTCTCCGTCCTGTCCTGCGCCCGATGCGGCACGGCGGTGGAGATGGTCCACCCGTTCCTCGACGAGGACTGGAACATGCCGTCGATCCGGTGTGGACGTTGTGTGGAGAGGACGGCAGTGTGAGGGCAGGGCACAGGGGAGAAACACCGGCCGGCGAGGATCCGGAGCCTGGGGACGTTCGACGAGGCACCGCGGTGGTGCCGTTCCCACGCGAGATGCACACCGGTCAGTTGCGGATCGCGGAAAGGTTCGTTGCCGCCTACGCGCGCCGGTTATTGTTCGTGCACGGCGTCGGCTGGCACACCTGGTGGGGCACCCACTGGGTCGAGGACCGCGACGGAGAGGCCCGCCGGGCGGTGGTGAAGCTGTTGAAGGACCTGCGGCACGAATCGGTGGAACTGGCCAAGGAGGAGCGGGACCGGCTCTTGGCGGATGTGCGGAAATGCGAGTCGGCCGGTGGTGTGACCGGAGTGCTCGACCTCGCGAAGTACATGCGGCCGATGACCGTCTCAGCGGAGGGCACCAACGCACGCCCCGAGCTGTTCAACGGGCGCAACGGCACCCTTGACCTGGAGACTGGTGAGATCCGGCCGCACGACCCGGCCGACACGATCACCCAGTGCGCTGGCACGATCATCGAACCCGACGCGGTGTCCGAGCTCTGGGACGGCTTCCTGGAAGCCGTCCAGCCCGACGAACAGGTGCGTGCCTACCTCGCACGGGTGTTCGGGGTCGCCATGCTGGGCCGGGTACGGGAGCACACACTGCCGATCCTCACCGGCACCGGCGGCAACGGCAAGTCGGTGTGTGTGGACGCGGTACTGGCGGCGTTCGGCAATTACGGCATCACCGTCGACCCCAGGCTGATCATGCGCACCAAGCAGGACCGGCACGCGACCTATCTGGCAGACCTGCACGGCGCCCGGCTCGTCGTGACCTCCGAAACGAACGAGGGCGAGGTGCTCGCCGCAGCCACCGTGAAACGTCTCACCGGGGGCGACACGATCCGCGCGAATCGTATGCGGGAGAACACGTTCGAGTTCGCCCCGTCACACACACTCATCTACATCACCAACCACACCCCACAGGTGTCCGCAGACGACCGGGCGCTGTGGCGGCGGCTGTCGGTGGTGCCGTTCGACGTCACCGTCACCACCCCGGACGTGAAGCTGCCCGAGAAGCTCAAGGCACACCTACCCGCCGTGCTCGCCTGGGTCTACCGGGGATGGCTCGACTACCTCGGGCAGGGCATGAACCCGCCAGCGGCCGTTCTGGAGCGGACAGAGACCTACCGCAGCGAGTCCGACCCGCTCTCCCAGTTCATCACCGAGGAGTGCGTCACCGGACCCATGATCAAAGTGAAGGCCAAGGCGCTGTTCGAGACGTGGGCGATGTGGGCGATGCGTAGCGGTCAACAGCCGATGACGCAGAACGAGTTCGGCAAGCGCATGGGCGATCGATTCGAGCGCAAGCGCGGCAGCGGTGGCGCCTACCAGTACGTCGGGATCGGGTTAGCGGCTGACGAGGACGAGGCGGCAGGACTGCTCTGACCAGCAGGAGTGAACCTTGTGAACCTTCATCCGGTTAAGCCGCCATGTATGTGTGTGCGCGCGGGGAACAAGCACAAGGTTCACAAGGTTCACTTCCTCCACTTAGGACATACATGATGGAAGGACTGACCACCATGCAACCTACGGAATACGCGCACCCGCCCGCACATGTGGCCCGCGCGGCCCCTATTCGGCCCGCCGGGGCCGCCCGGCCCGGCCGCGCCGCCCGGCCCGCCACGGGCCAGATGTGCGGCCGGAATCAGCCACCCCACCCCGGCCGCGGCGTCGTCGGCCTGTACCCGCTGAGGGGGTGCCACATCTGACGCGGAGCCGTTCTGAGATCGGCCGGGCGAACCGGGCACGGGGGATCGCCACCGAACGCGACCTCGCCCGCTACCTACGGTTCACCGGCTGGCCCACCGCCGAACGTGAACAAGCCCCCGGATGGTCCACAGCAGACCGATCCAGCCCCGACACCGGGGACATCCGCAACACCCCTGGCCTGTGCTGGCAGGTCAAATCCACCCCCGAGCTGACCGGGGAGAAGCTGGCCACCGCCATGCGGCAGGCAGCCGATCAGGCGGTCGCGGCCGCCGCCGACTACGGCATCGTCATCCACCGCCGCGCAGGCAAGGCCAGCCCCGGCCTGTGGTGGGCGTACCTGCCGTTGGGTGGCCTGACCGCGTTGCTGACCGGGCAGAACGGGTTGCCGACCGCCGACCCCGTGCGGAACGCGCCGGTTCGGCTCGCGCTCACCCACCTGGTCCAGCTGCTGCACCGCGCGGGCTACGGAACCCGGACGGCAGCATGAACGCCCGTCGAGACCGAACCACCACGTCGCCCGCTGAGCGGATCTACATCGCGGTGTGCCTGCTCGGCGCGGTCGCCCTGCTGGTGTTCGCGGTCGTGTGGGTGGGGTGGCTGGCATGACCGACCGAACCTGTGTGACCAGCTGCGGGCGGCCCACCGCGGACTTCCTTTGCGCAGGCTGCGTGGCCGAGCTGGTCGGCGCGCTCCGCGAACTGCCGGACCTGCTGGCCGAGCTGGACATCACGCTCAGCCGCCAGGACACGCTCGTCGCCCCTGGCGCGGCCAGCCGCCGCACCAGCATCCCATTGCCGTTCCGCCCTGAGGCCAGTGCGTTGGCCAGCTCGGCGGCGACCACAATCACCACCTGGGCACGGGACGTGCACGAGCAGAACACACACCTGCGCCCACCCGCCGGCACCACCACGGACGCGGCCGTATGGCTGACCCGGTGGCCGAACCTGCTCGCGATGCACCCGGCTGCCGACGAACTGCACGCCGACCTCACCGGCTTGGCCGACCAGATCCGCCACCGCGTCGACCGCCGTCCCGACCGCGTCTACAGCGGACCTTGCGGCGCACCCACTGAGGAAGGGCCATGCCCAGGCCACCTGTACGCGCACGCCGGGGCCGGTCTCGTCGTCTGCCCCGTGTGCCGCGCCGGACACGACGTGGCTGAGCGTCGAGAGTGGATGACCGACCGCGCCCGGGACATGCTCCTCATCGCGCCGGTCGCGCTCGGCTGGGCACGACTACTCCTGGACCACGTCATCCCACCCGGCACCTGGCGGTCCTGGCTGTCCAGACGACGCATCCCCACCCGCGCCACCGACCGGTTCGGGCGCGCCCTGTACCGCTTCGGCGACGTCGTCGACCTCGTCACCGACCACCTCAAACGCCGACACGTCGCATGACCGGCTGCCCGACTTGACGCCCCCTGACCTGCATGCAACAGTAGAGCTTGAAATCTGGGGTAGTCTAACCAACGACAAGAGCCCGATCTCCACGCATGTGAGATCGGGCTCTTTGCGTATCCACCTATCCACACACGACAACCGTGATCTCCGCGCGTCCCCCCAACGCGCGGACCAATGCGCGGCGCAGCTCCCCACTCCCCAGGTGAGCTGCGCCGCGCCCAGACGAGGTTCCACAACGCATTGCGCTCATTTGGCCTGACGTTCCCGATCCATCAGAGCCCTGTACTCCAGAACCACCTGTTCGCGCAGGACGATGCCGACGTTGCCGACCTTGACGGCCGGCAGCTTGTCCTCGTCGATCAGTTGCCAAACCCGTTGACGGACGACCCCGAGGATCTCGGCGGCTTCGGTCATCCCGATCAAGCGTGGAATCTCCGGGTCTCGGCGCACTGACGGGCTCCCCTCGGCTGGATCAACGACACCCAGGATCGTGCCATCGTCCGCCGCGAGTTTGTCCAACGGTGTCAGTTCGTGCTCAGCCGAGGTCATCGTGAGCCGTGCCAGGGCCGGGTGATCTTGCGGATGACATAGGCGAGGAAGGCGTCACGGTCGGTTGCGCGTAGCTCGCTGGAGATCTTGACCAGTGGTTCGAGCGTCTCCTCCAGCGCGGAGGCCCGCTTGTCCGAGCGTTCCATCTGGTCCCGGCGAAGTGTGGTCTCGGCGGCCCGGTGGCGGGCCTCGACTCGGGCGCGTAGCTCCTCGTCGTCGTGCTGGCGTTGGTAGACCGGATTCCCGTGCAGGGTTATACGGGCAGTCTCACCTTCCTGATGTCGGGTCACCTTGACTGTGTACTCGCTGCCCACCGCCGGGCGACCGGTCGGACCGAAGTACAACTCGTTGTCGAGATCGTCGTTGGGCAGGGGTAGCCAGGCGTGGATGCGCTTGCCACTTCGACCGATGCGTGTTCCGGCGAACAGCCAGGTCTCCTCAACGGGGTCGGGCTTGGTCATGATCAGGTCTCTCCTCGGTTGATCGGTGTGAGTGAGCCGCTGATGTTCGTGCGGAGCGTGCGGAGCAGTGCTCGGGTAGCGGTTGCGGCGTCCGCTGATGGCGGGATGCCGTGGTGCTGTTGGAAGGCGGCGGCCCAGCGGCGTTCCAGTGCGTTCCACCGGTTGGCGTCGATGAGCGGGGCGCACCTGGTGCAGGCCGCCCAGCCACCTTGGCTGTAGTCCCAGCCAGTCACGTCGCCGGGCACGTTAGGTGCGACGAAGTCGCGGACGGGCAACACGAAGGTGGGCGACTCGTCGTTGCAGAAGTCGCATCGGCCGCCGGCCCAGTCCGGCGGGGCTGGCCTGGGCACGACCGGGTGGTCATCGGGGTCTTGGGCGGTGTGCAGATAAGTTGCGCCCTGTGCACTCATGTGGATGTCGAGTGTGCGGTTGCAGGTCGTACAGATCAGCTTGGTCATGCGAACCATCTCGGAAAGTGGTCCTGGGCGACGGCGAGGACGGCGGTTGCCAACCCGGCAGGGTCCGGGTGACCGTCCCTGATGGACACAAGAGCCGCGAGCATCAACTGGTCCACAACGGCGTGGGTAAACCGCAAGTCCGTGCGATCGTGCTCGGACAACCAGACCCGCATCTCCTCGGCGTCGAGTGCTACAAGGGCGTTCTCCAGGCGGACCGGACGGGCCGGGGCGACCGGTCGGCCGCGTTGCCGGCGACCGCACCCGGCGTGACCACAACCCCCACAGAAACCGCCGGAGGTGCACGCACAACCGCATCCGGCCGTCATGGCAGGTCTCCGTATTCCTCAAACACGGCCACGTTGTCCGGCTCGATGACGGCGTAGGCCACGGTGCCGACTCGGCCGTCGATCCGGAGCCAGCACCGAGCGATGTCGCTGGCGGCGTTGCGCGCCCACGACAAGCTGGGGACGCCGTCTGCCGGCTCGAAGCTGTTCACCGCGATGAACACCACTCCCGGCACGGTGAATACGGGCTGCCCGACGAACCAGATGCCGTACTGCTTGTCCGGCTGGTACATCGGGACCACGGCGAGGTCAGCAGCCGGCTCGGCCGCGAGCAACGCCCGCGCGTGCCGGACCGATCGGGCCGTGGGCCACCAGCGGACCGTCAAGTCTTCCGCAGGGTCCTTGGAGCCGGTCACGACCAGCCCTCCTCATCGGCGATCTCCACCAGCAGGGCTGCCGCGTTGGTGTCAGCGATCAGCTCGCGAACAGTCATGTGGGACAGGGCCACCACCTCGGGCGCGGTGAAGTCCACCCACGAGTCCGGGTGACCCACGCGGGCTTTGCTCACGGCCGCACCGCTGTGCAGACGCGCGACCCGCAGTCGAGTCTCGGCTTCGAAGTCGGTGACGCCTCCCGGGCTGTGCAGGCTGTTCTGGCCGGTGACCTTGGCGACGACGGAGCCGGATGGCGCTTCGCCGCTTTCCACAGCCCGGAGTTCCGCGACGACGTCACCTGACGGGCACCCGTCGACCCACCCGCCGCTGACGGGCGAGCCGACCCACCGCTTCGGCCGGTGGGTCAACCGCCAACCGCCGAGGACCTTCGTGACGACGCCTCCACCGACCGGGATCTCCCGCGAACACACCTCGCAGGCCCCCGGCCGTCTGTTGGCGTACTGAATCAGTTTCCTATTCATTCGACATCTCGTTCCTCTCCCTGATCGACTTCCGCCAGGCACGCCCCGCACGTGCCTCACGGGAATCGATCAGGGCTGCGGGAAATTGACGGCGAAAATGCCCTCGGGTAGCTCATCCATGAGAACGCCGACCTTCCAGAAGTGCATGAGACCGGTCCGCGACCGCACACGAAGAAAGAGGTCCCGCACGTCGTCCGTGTTCTGCCCGAAGTGACCGTTCCGGTCGCAGATGTTCCGCGCCGTTCCATACACCGTGTCGCCATTGAGCAGCCGAGCTACCGGCTGGTTGCCTTGCGCGGCACGGATGATGTCCGCCAAGTGACAGGCATCCTGAACCGTCATGATTCGATCCGACATTAACCATGTCTCCCTGTGACTGGAGCCGGGTGGGATGTCGCCGAATCTACCGAACTAGAGGATCCTCTAGTCAATATTCAGACATTATGATACAGGTCACAATTAAAACTAGTAACACTAGATGGTCATCTAGTCGATAATGGAGGTGTAAAACCGCAAGACAAACAGCAAGGGAGCAACCGTCGTGGGACATGAGTTGGAAGAGTTGGCCGATGGCCGAACCGCATTCGCCAGTGCCCGGGTGCCTGGTTGGCACCAGTTGGGCTATGTCGCTCCGGGGCTGATGACTGCCGCTGAGATCATGGACAAGGCAGCTCTGGGGGGCTGGAATGTCCGTAAGTCGCTGGGGATCGCTGCCGTGATCCCGTCTGGCCGGTGCTTGGAGTGTCGGAGGGCTACCGGGGCCAAGCACACCCAGAAGTGCCCGGTGCCGGCCGACCCGGACCGGGGCAGCACCGACCTGGTGGTGACCGAGTACGACACGGCGACGCTGGCGGAGGCTCCGGGGTGGTACTCGACCCTTCGGACCGTGCCGCTCTCGGGTGAGGTTCAGGTGCTCGGGGTGGTCGGGGAGGACTACACCCCGGTGCAGAACGAGGAGCTGGCGGAGTTCCTGACCGCCATCGTTGAGCAGTCCGGGGCCGTGTTCGAGACCGCCGGGAGCCTGCGCGACGGCGAGGACGTGTTCATGACTCTCAAGCTGCCGGAGGGAATCAAGGTCGGTGGGGTCGATGACGTGGAGCTGTACCTGGCCGGGTTGAACTCGCACACGGGCCGCCGCAAGCTCCAGGTGATCACCACCCCGGTCCGGGTGGTGTGCGCCAACACCGAGCGTGCCGCTCTGGGGAGCACCAAGAGCAACTACACGTTCCGGCACACCCCGGGGATCTCCGGTCGGATCGAAGAGGCCAAAGAGGCTTTGAAGCTGACTTTCGACTGGTCGAAGGTGTTCAAGGCCGAGGCCGAGAACATGATCAAGACCAAGATGGCCGCCCGGAAGTTCGACGAGCTGGTCAAGGCCGTCTGGCCGGAGAAGTTCACCGGACCGACCACAGAGTGGCGCAAGCCGCAAACCGACCAGTGGGACACCCTGCAAGGGCTGTTCAAGTCGGCCGACACGCAGGAGAACATCCGGGGCACCGTCTGGGCCGGCTACCAGTCCATTGTGGAGTATCTGGACTGGGAGATCCCGGTGACCGGCACTGAGGACGCCGCCGAGATCACCAAGACCAGGGCCACCCGCTCGTTCGGGGGAGCCTACGACGGGCTCAAGCTGGACACCTTCAACCTGTGTCGGGACATCGTGGCCGCTAAGTGAGCCCTGCCGGACCCGTCCGGCCGTACCCCTGCCTCGTTCCCGGGGTGGGGGTACTGGCCTGTCTGCCCCTGGAGGTCTGCCCGGTGCCGTTCCGTGCCGTTCCTGCCTGCACCACCCCGGGGTGTGGTGATCCCGGGGTGAGCCGGTCGGGTCGGTGTCGAGGGCATGACCGGGAGCATGCCGCCCGGGTGCAGCTCGACCAGCAGGGCTACAAGACCCCAGGACACCGGGTGTTCCGTGCCGGCGTGCTCGACCGGCACCCAGTGTGCCAGTGCCCCGACCAAGGTTGCCCGTCGCACCGCGGTCAGCCGTGCGCCGCGCCGTCGACCGTCGCTGACCACTGGCCGCTCACCCGCCGTCAGCTGGTCGCGTGCGAGCTGGACCCGGACGACCCGAGTAGGGGTCGAGGGCTGTGTATGGCCTGCCACAACCGGGCCACCGCCCGCACACCCGCGACCAGAGGCGAAGGCCGATGACCACAGTAGACACACAAGAGACCACAATGGACCATCAATTGACCACAGTGGACAGTAGAATCCGGTTGAGCTGCGCCCAGGGGGTGGACCCTCCCCCCGGCCTAGCCCAGGTGAGTGCTAGCAGGCTCGTGGGGGTGCCGACAAGTTTCGAATCGGCCCGGACGCGGACAGGGGTGACGCCTGGTGGCCATCAACCCGGCGGCTGATCAGACCGCGCCGATCGTGATCGACGGGGCGATGCCCTCGACCGAGGTCCGTGCCCAGCTCGCCCGCGACGGGCAACCGGTGCAGCTGGCCTTCTCCCGGGGCAAGGACAGCCTGGCCGCGTGGCTGGCGCTGCGCGACGCCGAGGTGGAGGTGCGGCCGTTCCACCTGTACCTGATCCCCGGCCTGGAGTTCGTGGACGAGTCGCTGGCCACCTACGAGCGGTTCTTCGGCACCCGGATTCCGCAGCTGCCGCACCCGAGCCTGTACCGGTGGTTGAACGTGCTGATGTTCCAGCCGCCGGAGAGGATCCGGGTTCTCGAGGCGGCCCAGCTGCCGGAGCCGGAGTACACCGATATCTCCCGGCTGCTGTGCGAGCAGGTGTTCGACCTGGATCCGGACCAGATCTGGACCGCGGACGGGGTACGTGCCGCGGACTCGCCCAACCGGCGGACGGCGATGAAGGCGCGTGGTCCGTGGCGGGAGAGCGTGCGGAAGGTGTCCCCGGTGTGGGATTGGCGCATCCGCCACGTCCGCGAGGCCCTGGCCAAGCACTCGTGCCCGCTGCCGCCGGAGTACGAGTGGTTCGGCCGCAGCTTCGACGGCCTCGACCTGCGGTTCCTCGCCCCGATCAAGAAGCACCGACCCCGCGACTACGAGCGGATCTTGGAATGGTTCCCGCTCGCCGACCTGGAGCTGTTCCGTGCCCAACTCTGATCCCACCAGTGATCCCACAGGCGACCCGAACGCTGACCTTCTCGCACAGCTCTCCGCCCAGGCCGCACCGGCAGGAGACATGTCCGACGAGGACCTCCTCGCGGTGCTCAACGCCGAACCGGAGCCGGACCCGCTCGCCGAGGTGGACTACACCGGCGACCTGGAGACCGACGCCAGAGCCGAACTCAACGCCGTCCAGCAGGCGTTCCGTGACCGGGCCAAGCGGGAGGAACAGCGGTTCCTCCTCGCCACCGACTCCGAATACTGGTCCGTCCTCTGCTTCAAGACCCGCGAGGACAAGGAACGCTTCCTGACCCGGGCGAAACTGTTCGCGATCGGCGACAAATACCTCGACGGCTACGCCGTAGCCCGCGTGCTCGGCATTCCCATGGACGACGACTAAGGAGGGAGGAAGCATGCGCCGTGCTCTTGGCCGGATGGCCCGTGGCGTTGCTCGCGCGTTCGGCCGCCGCGCCGCCAGCGGGCGACGGGGCCGCAGCTCCGGCACCTGACCCGCCCGGGAAGTACAGTGACATACGGCGACATGACCGGGATCCGCCCGAGGACTTCCACAGGCGGATCCCGGGGTTCTCATGCCGTCAGATAAGGCCAGTCTGGCGATACAGTTCGGACAGCTTGTCGATCATCAGGACGGCCAGGAGTAGAAGTTCGGTGGCGGGTTGCGGCCCGCCACCGGACCCTCTCCGCCTCCTGCGTGTCGCCATTTCTCACCTCCCTTCAGGTCACGAGCCACCTTATGCGCGCTCGATGGCTATCGGGGATATCGCGCCCATCCGCAGTGCGGATTGTGATCTTAGATGTAACTCGTTACGTCGTAACGCGTTACGACGTAACGAGTTACGTAGCGCCTGCTACGACGCGCCGAGGCGCAAGACGTTTTATACGCACAGATTGGCGGAACTTCCGCAGGCTTTGTGCCGCTTGTCGACGGATGCTCAATTGGGTCAATCCGAGTGACAAGCCGAGGTTGCGGCGAGAAATCTCACCCCGGTTTGCTTGAGCATTAGCTAGGCGCTCTGCTCGTCAACAGTCACAGCCGCTGGCGAATCCCACAGGGGGTGACGATGGGCAAGCGTGGACCAGCACCCAAGCCGACTGCCCTGCGTGTCCTGCACGGTGATCGGAAGGACCGGATCAACGACCAGGAGCCGGTCCCACCCGAGGGAGAGATCGTCCCGCCGGAGGAGATCTCGCCGGACGCTCGCCAGGTGTGGGAGCGCCTCGCGCCGAGCCTGATCGCGTGCGGGGTGCTCACCGCGTGGGATGTGGACGCGTTCTGGATGGCCTGTGAGGCGCTGGCACGGTACCGCCAGGCGACCCGTCTGGTGAACGGCTCGGCGTTGCTGGTGCAGGGGCCGAACGGGCTGACCAAGAACCCGGCACTGGTGGTGCTGCGCGAGGCCGAGACCTCCTTCGCGCACTTCGGCGCCCGGTTCGGGCTCACGCCCTCGGACCGTAGCCAGCTGAAGATCGACGCGCCCGGTACCGGTGGCAAGGGCCGGGGTGCCGAGCGGCTCCTCTCGTAGCCGGCCACCCGCGCGCACTTCGCGTCCGCCGGTCTGCGGGTACACCCTCGACGACCGGACCTGCCGCAAGCGCGGGGATCACTTCTGCCGGCCGCGAGCCGAGCACGCCGTGGCGTTCTGCCATGAGTTGTGTCGGCACACCAAGGACAAGTGGGCACGTCGCCCGTTCATCCTCGCGACCTGGCAGCGCTGCGACATCATCGAGCCGCTGTTCGGCACGGTGGTCTGGGATCCCGAGTGGGAGTCCTACGTCCGGCAGTTCCAGATCGCCTGGATCGAGGTTGCCCGCAAGAACGGCAAGTCCGAACTGCTGGCGTTCATCGCGCTCTACCTCCTCGTCGCAGACGGGGTGGAGGGCGCGGAGATCTACGGCTGCGCGATCGACCGGGCACAGGCGAGCAAGGTGTTCGACGTCGCCGCGCGGATGGTGCGGCTGTCCCCGGTGTTGTCGGCGCGGCTGGTGGTCAAGGACCACATCAAGCGGATCATCGACGAGTCCACAGGCTCCTACTACGAGGTCGTGGCCGCCGACGCGGCCGGCAACCTCGGGCACAACCCGTCCGGGGTGATCTTCGACGAAGTCCTGACCCAACGGGACAGCTCGCTGTGGGACGCGATGCGCACCGGCATGGGCACCCGCGCCCAACCACTGATCGTCGCGGCGACCACGGCCGGCGACGACCCCGCCAGCTTCGCCCGATCCGAGCACGACGAGTGCGTCCGCATCCTCGACGACCCCGACCGCGCCAAGCACCGGTTCGCCTACATCCGCAACGTCCCCGAAGACGCCGACCCGTGGGACGAGACGAACTGGCAGTTGGCCAACCCAGCTCTCGGCGACTTCCTGTCCGTACGCTCCCTACGGCAGGAAGCCGCCGAGGCCCAAAACGACCCGTCCAAAGAGAACGCGTTCCGTCAGTACCGGCTCAACCAGTGGGTCCAGCAAGCCCACCGCTGGATGCCGATGCACCTCTACCGGCGCTGCACCGGCACCCCCGCATTCTCATCCGAGTGGCTGCGCGGCGAGTTGGCCGGTCGCCGCGCCTACGCCGGCCTGGACCTGGCCGCGAAGCTGGACATGACCGCGTGGGCGCTGATCGTCCCGGACGGCCTGGACGACGGGGCCGCGTCGATGCTGTGGCGATTCTGGCTTCCCGAGGCCGCCGTCGCGTTCCTGGACAAGCGCACCAACGGGCGGGTGTCGCAGTGGGCCGACGCCGGCTGGATCACCGTCACCCCAGGGGACGTCATCGACTACGACGTGATCTACGCCGACATCACCACGGACTGCAAGGCGTTCCGGGTGATGGCCGCCGGCTACGACGAGTGGTCCGGCGAGCCAGCCCGGCAGGCGATCCAGAAGCGCACCAGGTTGGACATGGTGCCGATCCCGCAGACGTTCCGGGGCATGACCTACGGCATGACCGAACTCATGGCTCTCACCAAGTCCCGGGGCTGGGCGCACCACGCCAACCCGGTCGCCGAGTGGTGCTTCGACGCGGTCGAGGTCCGCCACCCACCCGGCGACGCCGACCAGCTCCGACCCGACAAGCCCGACCGCAATGCCGTGGGCAAGCGCATCGATGCAGTGCCAACGGCCGCGATGGCGGTCACCCGCTGGCGCGAGCTAGCGGTCAAGCATGCGCGGCAGGGGCGCATGGTGGTGCGATGAGTTAGAGGTGAGTATCGCCTCGGGGGACGCTGTCCCTGATGATAAAGCCCTCGCCTGGTGGGGTGCTGCCTTTGAATTCGTTGTCGACCATGATCGCTTCCGGCCACACCTTGGGGTCGGCCGGTGGCGGCTTTGGCACCTCGCTGCTTGGTCCAGCGGAAGCCTGAGGTGGTGGGGTGGTCCCGCCTTGATCGTCGCTCATGTCACCCAGTTAACAGGATGCACGCCACCGTGCATGCGAAACCCGCCGAGAGCATCACCAGTGAAACGAGCCAGACGCGCGCCCGGCCCTCGGCACCCTCGTTGTTGTCCCGGTAGGCAGCGGCCTTGCTGACGATCAACTGTTGCAGGACGTGACCCGTGCTCTTCTCCAGGTCACGGGCGTGCCTCTCAAGTTCGGCACCGTCGATGTCTGAGCCGCGAGCGACACGGTTCACGACCAACGAACAAACCGCGGTCGCCCCGTAGAACACGTACGCCAGCAGAGCCAGCAAGGTGGACCATCCCGTCCTGAACGGGTCGTTAGCGGCCAAGACCGGTGCCGCGACGAGAGCGAGAGCGCCGACCGCACTCGCCTTGGCCTCGATCCGACCGAGCACCTGGTCCTGACGGAGCAGCCGTGCGCTCAGTTCCGCGTTGATCAGCTCCCACTTCGCCTCGTACGTGTCCTTGTCCTGCTCAGCCATGACCGAAGCGTAGAAGCCCGGTCCACCGGTCAGGAACAAGCTCCGCCTCGACAAGCCCGATCGCAACGGCCGTGGGCAAGCGCATCGACGCCGTCCCTACCGCCGCGATGGCGGTCACCCGCTGGCGTGAACTCGCGCAGAAGCACGCGCGCAGCGGGCGAATGGTGATTCGTTAATTGGGGACGTACACCTTCGAGGGATTGTTGAGTTGATCGCACGACACGAAGAAGTGTGACAACTGCGGAGCGTTCCAGACTTTCAAGATCATGAACTTGTGCTCCTCGTTGACCGGCAGGTCTATGCCGTCGGGTATGTATCGGAGGAACCCGTCGGGATATCCGTTGAGGTCGAGTCGTATTCCGGTTGCATCGGCGTCACCTTTGTTGACCAGGTAGAAGATCGCATTCTCGCCTCGGTGTATCGCGAACGATGGTCGTCGCGCAGCTTCGGCTTCTGCGGCGTCCTTCTGTTCCTGCTTCCTGTCCAGGCGCTTGTTGATGCGCTGGACGGCCAGTGTTAGCCCGCTGCCGAGGAGCGCGGTGAACACGGGCAGGGAGATCTGTAACCAGACAGGCATGGCTAGGTATCGCCCGCTGCGCAGGTGGCGTTACGGCAGGAGTCGGGGGTGTCCTGGTGGCGGTCGGTGATGAGCTGTCCCTGGTGGACCGGCAGTGGCTGACACGGTTGACGAACGCGCATAACTACGAGGTGCCGGAGTTGTGGCGGTTGTTGAACTACTACGAGGGTCAGCAGCCGTTGTCGTACCTGCACCCCGAACTGCTGACGACGCTGGATGATCGGGTGCGTCAGTTGGTGATCAACTGGCCGCGTCAGGTGGTCGACGCGCTGGAGGAGCGGATCGACCTGGATGGGTTCCGGATTGGTGGGCAGTCGGCCATCGACGAGGACCTGGATCACATCTGGCAGTACAACGATCTGGACGCCGGCTACCAGCAGGCCCATGTGACCTCGATGGTGGGCAAACGCGCGTACGTGATCGTGGGCGCTAACCCCAACCCGGCCGACGCGGACTTTCCGATCATCACGGTGGAGTCGCCGCTGGAGGTACACGCCGAACTGGACCCGGCCACCCGCCGGGTCGTAGCCGCCCGCAAGGCATGGACCGACCGGCAGCTGGACGACACGATCCGCTACTTCCAGACCCTCTACCTCCCCGACGTCACCGTCACCTACGCCGCCGATGGCACCGGGTGGCGCGAGATCACCCGCGACGAGCACGGCCTGGGCGAGGTTCCCGTGGTGCCGATCGTCAACCGCCCCCAGCTCTGGGCACCGCTGGGCACGTCGGAGTTGACCGACGTGATCCCGCTGTCCGACGCCGCGTGCAAGATCGCCACGGACATGATGGTCAGTGCGGAATTCCACGCGATGCCGAGGAGGTGGGCGCTGGGGTTCGACGAGGACGACTTCACCGACGCGGCAGGCAACAAGGTCAGCCCGTGGCAGACCATCGCGGGCAAGATCTGGTCCACCATCAAGAACAAGAAGGACGACGGGGTCGAGGTCGGCCAGTTCCCCGAGGCCGACCTACGCAACTTCCACGAGACGCTGCGGGCGCTCGCGGTCATGGTGTCCACGGTGTCCGGTCAGCCTTTGCACAATCTCGGCTACTCCAGCGACAACCCGGCCAGCGCGGACGGCATCCGTGCCGCCGAGGCCCGACACGTGAAACGGGCCGAACGCCGGATCCGCGGCTTCGAGCAAGCCTGGGAACGGGTCATGCGCCTCGCGCTACTCGTGCGCGACGGCGAGGTGCCGCGCTCGTCGCGGTGGATGGAAACCGTGTGGGCCGACCCCGCGACCCCGACGTTCGCGCAGAAGGCCGACGCGGTGGTCAAGCTCTACCAGGCCGACAAGCTCGTTCCACGCCGGATGGCTCGCCGCACGCTCGGGTACACCGGCCCGCAGATCGCGGACATGGAAGCCGAAGACCGCGAAGCCGCCGAACAAGCGCAACGGCAGACACCGCCGCAGCCGGTCCCGACGCCACCCGCCCCGACCCAGTCTGACGCACCCGCACCCGCGCCCGCTGGTGGGCCGGTGCAGCCTCAGCCGGCCGCCGCCTGATCCACAGACCACAGCCCCCGCGCCGCACGGCACCACGGGGGGCTGCGTCCATCCGCGCCGCACGGCGCATTCACCCATCCACACCCGGATGCCGCACGGCGTCCGGCGATCCCGCACGGGAGCACACCCATGACCAACCCCATCGACGACGCCAACACTGGCCCCACCGACAACCAGCCCGCGCCGGCTCCGGCCGAGCCCGGTACGCAGCCTCCCGCGACCGATCCACAGCCTCAGCCTGAGGAATCCACACCGGACTACCAGAAGCTGTACGAGCAGCTTCAGGGGCAGGCCCGCAAGTGGGAGACCCGCGCCAAGACCAACGCGGACAAGGCCAAGAAGTGGGACCAGACCGAGGCCGCCAACCGCACCGAGGCCGAGCAGGCCACCGACCGGGCGAGCCAGGCCGAGGCCCGCGCCCAGACCGCGATCACCGCCGCGGTCAACGCGGAGATCCGCGCCGCTGCTCTCGGATGGGCCAACCCCGCCGACGCTCCCCGCTACCTCGACGACAAGACGAAGTACGTCGGCGAGGACGGCGAGATCGACACCACGGCCATCGCCGAGGACGTCGCGGCAGTGCTCACCGAGCGCCCGCACCTCGCCGCGCCCAGCGCGGAGAAGCGGCGGGGGCCGAGCCCGGACCCCGCCCAGGGGTCACGCGGGACCGCGACGGTCGCCGAGCAGATTCGCGACGCGGAGAAGCGCGGGGATCACCGTGAGGCGCTGCGGCTCAAGACCGCGAACATGCTCGGCGGTAACCGCTGACCTGGTTGCTCTGGCGGTTGTTTGGCGTCGTCTCCAGCCCTTGAGGAGACGCGATGCCCGGCATTACCGGGATGATCACCAGTTTCAACACCCCCAACTACCTGGGCGAGCTGTTCGGGTTGACCCCGACCGACACGCCGCTGTTGTCCGCGATCGGCGGGCTGACGGGAGGCCAGTCGACGGACTCTGTGATCTTCACCTGGCAGACCTACGACCTGCGGGCACCGGATGCCACCCGGCAGCGGTTGGAGGGGGCGGACGCCCCGCCGCCCGAGGCCCGCACGAGGCTCAACGCGTTCAACGTGGTGGAGATCCACCAGGAGGCGCTGTCCATCTCCTACACCCGCCAGGCCGCGACCGGCCAGTTCGCCGCCACCGGGTCGGCGGTGCCCACCTCGGCCGGGGTGACCGGGACGAACCCGGTCGGGGACGAATTGACCTGGCAGTCCCAGCGGGCAGTGGAGCAGATCGCCCGCGACATCGAGCAGACCTTCATCTCCGGCACGTACGCCCAGCCGGCCGACAACGCAACCCCGCGCCGTACCCGGGGTCTGTTGCAGGCCATCGCAACGAATGTGATCACCAGCGCCAACCCGGCCGCGCTCACTGAGACCATGATCTTGGACCTGCTGCAGATGGTGTGGACCAACGGCGGGATCACCGTTTCCGAGACGGCGACGTTGATCTGTGGTGCGGTGCAGAAGCGCAAGCTGACCAAGATCTTCATCACCGACAAGGGCTACGAGGAACGCACCCGCAACGTCGCGGGGGTCAACCTCCAGACGATCGAGACCGACTTCGGTCTGCTGAACATCATGCTCAACCGCTACATGCCCGCCGACCAGATCGCGGTCTCCTCGTTGGACGAGCTGGCCCCGGTGTTCCTGCGCGTCCCCGGTCGGGGGTTCCTGTTTGCCGAGCCACTGGCCAAGACCGGCGCAAGCGACCGATTCCAGATCTACGGCGAGGTCGGCTTGCGGTACGGCAACGAACGTTCCCACGGCAAGATCACCAACCTCACCGCCACCCCCTGATCGGAGAGCACTCCATGAAGTTTGTGTGCGAGACGCATCCCGAGCTGTGGATTCACGACATCGGCGTCAAATTCGAGGACGGCCAGGTCGACGTCACCGACCAGAAGACCATCGCCGTCCTGCGCAAGCTCCCCGCCGAGCTGGGAATCCGCGAGGCTGGAAAGTCCGAACAGGACTGACCGGACGTGGCACCGATCCTGTTCACCGCGGCCACGCTCACCGCGCTGTCCGGCCGCACCGTCACCGACGAGCAGGCCGCCGCGATCCACGCCTGGGTGGTCACGGTGTTGGAAGGCGAGATCGGTGTCCTGTCCGACCCTGCCCTGCCCGGCGTGACCGGGGTGGCCGTCGAGCTGGGCGTGGCCGCCGTGCCGGCTCCGGGCGGGGCGGCGTCGACCAGCCTCGGTTCGTTCTCGACCACCTACACCACCGGCACGGCCGGTGCCGCGCTCACCCGCGAGCAACGGCACCGGTTGCGCCGGGCGGTCGGCAAGAACCAGACGTTCAGCATCGGCACCACCTGACCGCCTCGCAGCACTCACCGCAGCCATGACAACGCCTCTGGGATGCGCCACACGGTGATCAGCACTATGGCCCCAGTCAGCCACCGGAACAAGATCCGCACACCCGGGTTGAGCGTCAGCATGGTCACGCTGAATCTCACCGCCCACGCCGGCCGCCGCCGGTTGACGTCGTTGCCGTCCATCTCGCCCCCAAGTGTCGGATAGCTTCGCGGTTGTAGGGCGTACCAGAGCCGAAGTCGGGCGGTTACACAAGGCCACTGCTCGAACCGGGAGGGGTAATAGCGTTCCGTAGGCAACCTTTGAATCACGTCCCTTACCTCGAAAGCGTCCGGAGAAGGTGCACCGAGTACCGGGCTTCGGTTCACTCACACCGACGATTCTCGAACTACTCGCTTGGCGTGCCATCGATTCCGCATCAATGTTCCTGAACACCTACAACGTCGTTGCGGAGACGAAAAGTGCAACTTGGCCCGATCCCCACTGCGCTGCTGCCGCACACCGTCACCATGCGCCGATACGAGGGCAGCGGCCCGTACGGCGACGTGTTCGGTGAACCCACCATTCACCGGGCGTTCGTCGAGGATCGCCGACGCCTCGTTGTCTCAGCCAGCGGCGAAGAAGTCGTCAGCGAGACCACCGTCTACACCGGACCAGACGCGGCGGTGCCGGTCGGGTCGCAGGTCACCGTCTGGCAAGGCACCTCGCACGAGCGTATCGCCCGCGTGATCACCGCCGGCCACTACGAGCATCCCGGCTCGTGGTCGCACCTGGAGATCGCCCTTACCTGAGGAATCGGAGGTCCAGCCATGGCTAGGAAAATCCGTGTCGACTGGCACGGTGACACTGTCTCCCGCCAGGTCCGGCGCGGTGCCGACCGGGGCGTGGCGGCCGGTGCCGAGCACGTCCGAGACGTGGCAGTCGACCGTGCGCCCCGGCGGACCGGTGCACTGCACACGAGCGCCCGCACCGTCCAGGAACCGGGCACCGCGACCGCGGCCGTGACGTTCGACGCGGACTACGCGGTGTACCAACACGAGAACCTGGACTACCAGCACGACGACGGCGGCCCGAAGTTCCTAGAGACCGCCATGGTCAGCGAACGGGGCACGGTGGCCAGGCTTGCGCAGGCCGAGATCCGGCGAACCCTCGAGACGTGAGCTGGACCGCTGATCTGGCGCACGGGCTCGCGCTGCTCCTGGCCGCTGCTGGTGTTGGCGTGTATCGGCCGGGCGGGGTGTACCAGGATGACGAGACCGGCATCGTGATCGGCTTCGTGCCAGCCGCGCCGCCGCGCGTGGTGGTGCTGTCCTGTTATGCCCTTGCCGATGACGTCGACCAGGCCGACAGCCTGATCGGTCTCCAGGTCCGGGTACGCGGTGCCGGCCCGGACCCGCGCGACGCGCTCGCCCTGCTTGACGCCGTGTTCGAGGAACTGCACGGCGCTACCCACCTCACCCTCGCCGGCGTGGTCGTGCACCTGGTCGAGCGCACCGTCTCCGCGCCGATGGGCCGCGACGCCAACGGCCGCTACGAGCACGCCGACACCTACCGCCTCACGGCGCATCGCCCCACCCGCCATCACATCTAGGAGAACTGCGATATGGCCTTACGTTCGTTGCTGGCCAAGGATTGGCTCCTCGAAGTCGACACCCGCGCGTCGGATGCGGCTGAGCCACAGTGGACCCGGGTCAACGGCCTGACGTCGTTCACCGAGTCCACCGACGACAACTCGGAGGACGACGCGTCGTTCGACGACAACGGCTGGGGTTCCTCGGAGGTGACCCAGCGGACGTGGTCGATCGAGGCCGAGGGCCGCCGCAAGCGCACCGACGCACAAGCATTCCAGCCTGATCCCGGACAGGAAGCGATCCGCAAGGCCAGCCGGGTCGTCGGGATCGGCGCGGCCATCGCCGTGCGCTGGTATCGCCGCGACGGAGCGCCGGACGCGTTTCAGGGCATGGCCAACGTGACCGGGTTCACCCGAGGTGGTTCGGTGACCGATTTGGAGCCGTTTAACTTCACCCTCAACGGCAAGGGCATCGCGACCGAGATCGCCAACCCCGCGAGCTCCACCCCGACCGCCGCGTTCGCCGACGCGTCTGTGAGCGAGGTGGACTGACATGGCGTTCAAGGATCTCGGTGACCTGCTCGACGCTGGTCTGTCGTTGCCCTACAAGGGAAAGACCTACCTCGTGCCGCCGGTGGACGCGGAGACCGGGTTGCGGTTCCAGCGCTTGGCCGAGGTCGCCGCACAGCTGGCGCAGGCCACTGAGACCGGCCAGGAGCTGGACGCGGTGGTGCTGGATGACGCGGGTGAGGTTGACCTGTACCGGGATGCGCTCGGCCCGGCCTACGACGCCATGATCGCGGATCGGGTGCCGTGGCCGATGCTGAAGACGGCCGCCGTGACCGCCTGGCTCGACGCCGCCGTGTCACGCGACGCGGCAGAGGCGTACTGGAACGCGGCCGGCGCACCGGACCCGGAAGCGCTGGCCGGGAATCGGGCGAGCCGTCGGGCGGCCCGATCGACCCGGCAACCGGGCTCCGCGAGTGGTACGACCCGCACCCGCAAGGCCACCACGGCGGCGAAGGCGACGGGTACACGTGGGCGCAGATCCTCGACCACTGGTACCTGATCGAGGCCGACCTACACCAGCTCTACGGCATCGACGTCGAGTCCGGGATCCTGCGTGCCCGCTCCTGGCGCTGGCTACGCACCCGTATCACGGGTCTGCTCGCGGCTGACTCCCGCCTGGCCCGCACACTCGCGCCCGCAGACCGCCGCGTACCGCGCCGCTGACAGAAGTGGCAGGGGGTGCCAGGTACGGCCCTGACGGTCGGTGAACTGACCGCATACCTGCGCCTGGACTCGAAGCACTTCACCGCTGGTCTGTTCGCCGCCGGTCGGGCGTTGCAGGCGGCTGGCCGTAACACGGGCCGTCTCGGTGGCCAGGTGTTCGCGCTCGGGGCCACGGTCGGCGCGACCGCACTGAAGTTCGGTGCGCTGGCCGCCGGAACGCACATGGTGGGCGGGGCGCTGGCCGTGCTGGGTGGTGGGCTGGTCACCGCGTCGGGCTCACTGCTGTTGCTGCCGGGTGCGGCGCTGGCCGGCAAGACCGCGCTCGCGGTACTCAAGCTCGGCGTCGATGGCTTCAGCGACGCGTTGTCCAACATGGACGATCCGGCGAAGTTCGCCGAGTCCATCGGCAAGCTGGCACCGGCCGCCCGAGAGACGGCGCTCGCGGTACGGGATCTCAAGCCGGCCTGGGACGAGCTGGCCGACGCGGTCCAGGACGAACTGTTCCGGGGCTTGGGCGACGACGTCCGCGAGCTGGGCGGCGCGTATCTGCCGCTCCTGCGCACCGGCATGGTCGACGTGGCCGGCTCGTTCCACGTCGCCGAGGCCAGCGTCGCGGGGTTCCTGCGCGAGGCGCAGACCATGCGCGACGTCCAGTCCTTTATGGACTCGACTTCGCTGGCCACCGCGAACCTCGGCGGCGCGGTGAAGCCGTTGCTGTTCGCGTTCCGGGACATCGGCGTCGTGGGTGCGCAGGTGTTCGGCGAGATGACCCGGGGCGCGGCGGGTGCGGCGTACCGGTTCGCGGACTTCATCGCCCAAGCCCGCGAAAGCGGGCAACTGGCCGGCTGGATCACCTCCGGTCTTCAAGCCGTCCGAGAACTCGGCGCTGTGCTGGCCAACGTGGGCGGCATCCTCGCGGCGGTCTTCGAAGCGGCGTCGGCCTCAGGGGTGTCGTCGCTTTCGGTTCTGGTCCAGGCGACCGGCGCGGCTCGGGAGTTCCTGCGCTCGGCCGAGGGCATGCAGATCCTGCGCCAGATCTTCAGCGGGATCGCCGCTGCCGGTCAGGGCCTGGTGCCCGTCCTCAGCGCGATCGCCGCAGCTGTCGGCGACTCGATCGCCCCGGCTATCGCGCGGCTCGGCCCGATGATCGGCGACGCGTTCCGCACGCTGGCCCCGGCCATCGTGCCACTGGGGCAGGCCCTCGCGGCGCTCGCCCCGGTGATCGGCACCGTGGCCCAGCAGTTCGCCGGCGTACTCGCCCGCGCCATCCAAGCCGTCGCGCCCATCGTGGTCGCGCTGGCCCCGGTGCTTCAGCAGCTCGCCGCGCTGCTGGGCGGCGCGCTGTCCGGTGCCATCGCGGCGGTCACGCCCGCGTTGTTGGTGCTGGCGCAGGCGCTGGTGCCGGTCGTGTCCCAGATCGCGGCGCTGGCCCAACAGATGCTTCCGGTGCTGCTGCCGCTGCTCGCCCAGATCGCCACCGCGGTCGCGGGGGTGCTGGTGCAGGCGCTTCAGCTTCTTGCGCCGCTGCTGCCGCCGTTGGCAGCGGCGTTCCTCCAGGTCGTGCAGGCGATCATGCCGATCATTCCAGTGCTCGCGCGGATCATCTCCGAACTGCTACCCCCGCTCGCGGCGCTGATTACCGCGCTGATGCCGCTACTCACCGGGTTGGCCGAGGTGTTCGCCACCCTCGCTCCGGCGCTGATCCCGCTGGTCGAGATGATCGCGAACACCGTCATCCCGATCATCACCAACCTGCTCAACGTGGTCACCTCGGTGATGAACGCGATCATGCCGATCATCGAGGGCGCAATGCAGTTCATCCGGGGCGTGATCGACACCGTCATGGGTGTGATCACCGGTGACTGGAGCCGCGCCTGGAACGGGATCAAAAACATCTTCGGCGGCATCTGGCACGCGATCGAGGGCGCGATCAGCGCCGGGATCGATCTCGTCGTCGCGATCTTCTGGGAGCTGCCCGGCAAGATCCTCGGCGCGCTGGGCGACCTGGGTCGCCTGCTCGTCAACGCCGGCCGCGACATCATCATGGGTCTGTTGAGCGGGTTGAAGGACTTCGCCGGCAAGATCTGGGACTGGATCAAAGGGCTGGCGAAGAAGATCTGGGACGAAATCGTCGACTTCTTCTCCATCCTCAGTCCCAGCAAGAAGATGCGGTGGGCCGGCCGCATGATCGGCCTCGGCCTCGCGACTGGTTTGGACGCCAGCACGGACAAGGTGGCCTCGGCCGCCGCCCAGCTCGCGCAGGCCGGCATGGTCACCGTTCCCGCACCCCGCGTCGCGCCACTGACCGGCGCTGCCTATGGCGGCCGGTACGGCACGGCGTACGGCGGGGACGGTGCCGCCGCGTCGACCGATGCCCTCGGTGCGCGGACGGTCGTGCACGTGACCAACCACTACCCGCAGGCCGAACCCACCTCGACGACCGTGAACCGGTCGTTGCAGTACGCCGGAGCGTTGGGGGTGATCTAGTGCCCACGTACAGAGTGGACGGTGTGCCGCTGGATCACCCCGCCGGATGCTGGCGGCTCCTGGCCGCGACCCAGGTCCGACCACTGCCCGGGGCGCGGACCGCGTCGGTGTCGGTACCCGGCCGACCGGGCGAGCTGCCCACGGTCGGGGAGGACGTGGCGTCGACCACGGTCGGGCTCACCCTCGGCGTGCGCGGCGTAGACCCGGACGGGACTGACCAGGGCGCGGCCGGGCTCGAACTCAACCTCCGCAGCCTCTACGGGCTGTTCGGGACCCGGCACCGGCTACTCGACGTTCGGTACAGCCCGGCGGTCGGTGTGCCCGAGCTGGCCGCCGACGCGAAGGTCGTCACCGCGTCGGAGCCGACCGTGTGGACCGGCGCGGCCCACGCGAGGCTGGCCGTGGTGCTCCGCATTCCTGGCGTGTTCTGGCGCGACCCCGTGCCGGCCGATTGGTCCACCACGACACTCGCCGCACCCGCGCGGGTGTCCATGCTGGACGGTGCGACCGCGCCCGTGCTCGATGCCATCCTCCGCGTCACCGGCCCG
The DNA here is from genome assembly GCF_054779715.1 of Actinophytocola sediminis. Classification (NCBI taxonomy): domain Bacteria; kingdom Bacillati; phylum Actinomycetota; class Actinomycetes; order Pseudonocardiales; family Pseudonocardiaceae; genus Actinophytocola; species Actinophytocola sediminis. The sequence continues at coordinate 24,220 of NZ_BAAGXS010000071.1, forward strand.
GTGACCGGCCTCCGGGTGACGGATGTGGAGACCGGCGGGCGGCTGTCCTACCCGGACACGCTGGCCGCCGGCCGTCAGCTGCGGGTGCATTGCGGACGGATGGACGCCCACGAAGCACCCGGCGTCACCTGGGAGGGCACCGAAGCCAACGCCACCGGCCGCATCATCACCGGCGGCCCCGGCTCCGGGTTCCGGTTCCTCGCGTTGACACCTGCGCCGATTACCTCGGTGCATGACCGGGGTGTGCGGATACTCGTCGCGGGCAGCGCCACCACCGCCGCCACGCTAGTCGAGCTACGTGCCCGGAGAGCGTTCCTGTGAACCGGTTCGACCTGCGGTTGACCGCGTACGCGCCGGACGGGTCCCGGCTCGGCGTCCTCCCGACACCGCTGTCGGTGGAGCTGGGCGTGCCGCTGGACGACGTGGCCTCGTTGCGTCTGTCCTACCCAGTGGGTGCGCCTGCGGCCGGTCTGCTGGCCACGCCCGTGGAAGTCGCGTTGGAAACCCACGACCCCGCCGCCGGGGCGTGGACGGAGGTCGACGGGGGTCGGTTCCTGCGGATCAAACGCTCCGGGGACATCACCGACCCGACCGGCACCCGCAGCTACGAGCTACCCAGCTACGCCTGGATACTCCGCAAGGCCAGATTGTTTCCCTCGCCGCACGACAACACCGAGGGAAAGAGGCCCTTCAGCGCAGCATCGGCCGGGACGATCCTCGCCACCCTCATCACCGAAGCCAAGGCACGCGGAGCGCTACCCGGCCTCGGCGTGGACTTCACCCCGGGCGCCGACAGCGCGGGGGCGGCCTGGACGAAGGTACTCACCATCGCGTACGAACCCGGCATCGACGTCTTCACAGTGCTGGACAACATGGCCGACCAGGGCGTGATCGACTGGACCACCAGCGGGCGGGTCTTGCGGGTGTTCAACGCGGACACCACTCTCGGCCGGCAGTTGGCCACCGGCGATGCCCCGGTGGATCTGCGGCTCGGTCGGGACATCACCGACGCCCCCGACACCGCCACGCTGGAAGACCTCGCCTCCGCGGTGTACGTGAAAGGCGAAGGGGCCTCCAGGTTGGAGCTGGTCAACCCGAACGCCCCCACTCCGTGGGGACGGTGGGAATCGTTCATCACGCAGGGCGGGGTGCGGGACGAGGGCACCATGCGGCTCCTCGCCGAGGCCGAGCTGACGCGGACCGGCCGCGAACGCATCCAGATCACCCGCGCCCTGTCCTTCACCGTTGCACGCTGGCTCCCGTTCCTGGATTACCGGCCCGGTGACTACGTCCTCGCCCCCAACGACACCGGCAGCCTCGCGCCGCTGCGGGTCCGGCAGATCACCCTCATCCGCGACCAGACAGGCGCCCTGACCGGCAACCTCGTGCTCCACGATCGGTTCCTCGAACGCGAACTGAGGCTGGCGAAGCGGACCGCCGGCATCGTCGGCGGCGCGACCGCAGGCGGCGGCAGCGGCGCCCAACCCGCACCCGAGGGGCCTGACCCGCGCACACCCGCCGCACCCACGGGGTTGATCGTCGACACCCACGCCTACCTCGACTCCGATGGCGCGGCACGCGGGCAGATCACCGCCACCTGGGCCACCGTCGACCAGGCCACCGATGGCACCGCGATCGAGGTCACCCGGTACGAGCTGTACCAGCGGCCCAACATCGTCGGCCTGTCCTGGACGAAGCTCACCGAGACCAGCCACCCCGACGTCTCCGCTACCGGCAGCCCCTACGACGTGTCGAGCGAATGGGCGTTCAAGGTCCGCGCCGTGTCACGGGCGGGAGTGATCGGCCCCTTCTCCCAGCCCTACGCCGTCACCATCGCCGCCGACGCCGAAGCCCCACCAACCCCCTCCGCGCCGATCCTGTCCACCCGGCTTGGGGTGATCCACGTCGAGTGGGACGGCCGGGGCGCGGCCAGCGAGGTGATGCCGCGGGACTTCGCCCACGCGGATGTGTGGATGACCGCGCCCGGCGACATTCCGGTGTGGACGGAGACGTGGGCCTACCCCAACCACACGATCGACCCGGCGGTGTGGACGGTGTTGCACGGCAACCGACCCGGATCGGGCACGCCCTCGTATGTGCTGGTAGACAATCAGCTCACCATGCTGGGCGGCTCCGACCTGCTCGCCACCCGGGACACCGGCGCCCGCGACTACACCATCACCACCACCAACCTGTTCGTCGGCGACCAGCACCGCGCCGGCGTCGTCGCCCGCTACCTGCCCGGACCGTCCCCGACCTCACCCAGCGGACAGCGTTCCATCCATCTCACGGCCCGCCGCGCGCCCAGCGGCACCGCCGATGACATCGGCCTGTCCATCTTCACCGCCACCAGCGAGCGAGAGATCTCCATCCCGCTCCCCGCCGGTTCCTCGGTCGACGGCATCACCCTGGCCCTCACCATCGCAGGCCGCATCGTCGAGGTGGCGGTGGACAACACCCCCATCCACACCGAGACCCTGACCCCGACCGAGGATGCCGCGCTGACCGGCACCGCTGCCGGGATTTACCTCGGGTGGCCACAAGCGTCCGTAGGTCCCGTGATCGTTCTCCCCGCTGGCACGGTCGGCACCCGCCGGGTTGGCCAGTTGGACGGTGCGGGTGGGACCGTCGTCCCGGACGAGCCCTACTTCCAGCCCCGTACGTTTCACCTCACCACGTGGGATCGGTCGGGCAACCAGTCCGCAGCATCCGATCCGGCCACCATCGCCACGCAACCGCTGGTGCCGCCCGACCTGATCGGACAGCCGATCTACGGGGACAAGATCGTCGCCAACTCGATCACGGCCGACAGGTTGGCGGTCGGGTCGGTCACCGCTGGAGCGATCCGCGCCGATGCGGTCACCGCCGACAAGATCGCCGCCGGCTCCATCGACGGCAAGACCATCACCGGTGCCGTCGTCCGGACCGCGGCCGCCAACCCGCGCGTCCAACTCGACGCCGCCGGCCTGCACGCGTTCAACGCGGCCGGCACCCGCACCGTCGATGTCTCCGCCGCAACCGGCGCCGCCGACATCGCCGGCACACTGCGCACCGGCACCAGCGGCGTCCGCGCCATCGTCACCGGGTCGGCCTTCAGCGGATACCCCGGTGTCCACTTCGCTGGCATGTCCGGCAACCCCGGGTTTGAACCCACGGTCCACGGGCGCGAAGACGGAACCCTGTGGCTGCTGTCCGCCGAGCAGACCGGCAACTCCTCCGGCCGCGCCGACCTCATCCTGCGTCGAGGCGGCGCCTGGGCGCTCGGGAAGCAGTACGGCAACATCGCCACGACGACATCACTCGACGCCCCCGGCGACGGACGCCTGAACATCACCGGCATCGTGCCCGCAGCAGCCTCCAGCGAGACGATGCTGTTCGGCGGCATCAATTCCTTCACCAACGCTATTGGCGCCACGATCTCCTACGCCCGCGTCAACCCCAACTCGCTGTTCATTCCGATCGCGACGTGCGCCTCACCCTCCGGCTCGACCGTCCGCTGGGCCATCACGAACCGCGCCGCAAATTCCTTCAGCATCGGCTGGTCCGACACCACGTCCATGATCGTGCACTGGTTGGTTTTCCGATCCGCGTAGCAAGGGGATCAGTGATTATCGAAATCGTCAACGCCACCCGCGCCGAAGAAAATGGACTCGGGGCGCTCTACCGGATTGAGCAACGCCGCGACGGCCAGCCGTGGGTCCATCTGATCGCGAGAGTGGCGGTCGCGACCGACATGGAACTGTTCGGCATCGGCGATCCCGCGAGGGTCGTCGAGTGGCACCTGCACGAAGCCCTCGCGCCACCCACCACCGACCCATCACCGGCTGACCAGCTCGCGTTCGAGGCCCAACAGCTCACCGCGGCCATGCTCACCACCCGCGCCCGGCTCGCCGCCGGCCTGGCCGCAGCCGGGGAACTCGCCGCCGACCTCAATGCCGCGCAGGACACGGCGGACGGCATGCGCGACCAGGCGCGTGACATGAAAACCGCCGAGATCAGCCAGCTCAAGGACATCGTCACGGTCGCCGACGACCAAGGGTTCGCGGACCTGTGCGCCCTCGTCACCAGCGACGAATCCGCTCTCGCTGCCGACCGTGCGACCTATCGCGAGCACATCACCAACCGCATAACCATCTAGCCCTCTTTCTGAATTTCCCCAGCCCTCATAGCGAGGGCTTATTTCACATGCCCAATTTCATCGAAGGAGAGGAACGCATGACCACATCTGAAAACCCCGACACAGGCGACGTGATCGACCCCACCGCGCCCGACCCGACCCCACCGGAAATCACCGACCCCACCCACCCCGACCACGTCGAGCCGGCCGCCCACGCGACCCCGGCCACCACGCAGACCCCCGGAGAGGCGTGACCGATGAGCATCTACGTCGGATACGAACCCGCGCGCTCCTGCACCGGTTCACCCACCCCCGGAGCCAAGGCACTCATGTCCTGGTTCCTCGGCGCATACGCCAACCAGGGCGGCAAGTCACTCGGCATCTACAACTGCCGCACCGTGGCCGGCTCCGCGACGACCAGCCTGCACGGCGAAGGCCGCGCCGCCGACCTCGGCGTCCCGATCGGCTCGACCTGGGCCGCCACGCTCGCTGACCGGCTTCGCCTGTCCAGCGCCCAGTTGGGTGTGCAGTGCGTGATCTACAACCGGCGGATCTGGTCCGGTAGCTACCCGCACGCCGGGTGGCGCACCTACAACGGCAGCAACCCGCACACCGATCACCTGCACGTCGAACTGTCCCGCAGCGCCGCCAGCACCCTCACCGCCACACGCGTGCAGCAGATCCTCAGCGGCGGTGGGCAGCCCGCCCCCGGCCCGAACCCCGGTCGGCCAACCCTGCGCCGTGGCGCCAAGGGCGACGCCGTGCGCGAGGTCCAGCGCATCCTCAACGCCTGGTACCCGAGCCTGACCCGGCTCGCCGTCGACGGCGACTTCGGACCCAAGACCGAGGCCCGCGTGCGCTACCTGCAGGAGCGTGCCGGCCTCGCGGTCGACGGCATCGTCGGTCCGCGGACCTGGCGCCGACTGCTCGGCCGATGAAACCCCTACTCGCACTCACGCTCGGCCTGGTGCTCGTCGCGCTCGGCCGCCACGCATGGGCGGCGGTCGGCGAGATCGAACGATCGCTCGCCGAAGCCGACATCGAACTCACCCACCGCGACTGAGCCCCGAACACCCGTTCGGGGATGGCTCCAACTCCTTGCCTCAACCCGTGGAGAACACATGTCTGATCGCTTCATCTCCTGGCTACGCACCGTCTTCCCGGTCGCGTGGTCAGCGCTGGTCTCCTGGCTGGCGGCCCTGTGCGTGCCCGAGTTCGTCACCGGCGCGCTCGGCAGCGCCGGGGAACTGGTCGTGCTGCCGATCATCGTCGGCGTGGTCTACCCACTCCTACGCTCGATCGAGCCACGCCTGCCCACCTGGCTCACCCGCATCCTGCTCGGCTCCGCCCAACCACCGACCTACCCCAACGGCCAGCGCGGTATTGACCGCCCGGAGGGTGGCCTGCCGGAATGAACCCGGCGATGCGCGACCCGGCCACGGTGCTCACCGCCGACGAACTGGCCGCCGCGCACGCCAGCGCCGACACCGCACCACCCCTCACACCCACCCAGCTCGATGCCATCGCCGACCTGTTCCGACCCATCACGCGTGAACTGGTCGCCGAGTACGAGCGCCAGCGCACCCACCCATAACCCCATCCAACACAAAGGTCCCCGGCACCCATGCCCCGACGTGGGCGGGGTGCCGGGGACCTCCCGACCAACCGTCAAGCCGCCACAACCTCCGACCCAGCAGCCGACCCAGCGTCCGCCGGTTCGGGCGAGGATGGTGGTCCGAAGCGGAAGCCGGGATCGATCGAGTCGGTGCAGAACACGCCCCTCCCACGCCCGATGGCCTTATGGATCCTCGGGCGCATGATCGTGCGCAGGATCGCCCGCTGTGCCGTGATATCCAGCGCCAGGAACGCCTTCCGGGCGTTCGGGCCGATCACCTCGACCAACTGTGGCGGCACGCTAGCCTGCTCGGCGCGCTTCTCCGCCCTCTTGAGCCGGTCCAGCAGCCCTGGTTCGATGTCCAAGAAGGACTCCCGCGAGCATCGTCCGGCCGCCGCGTCCGCCTTCCACGCGGTCAGCTCCGCCCGCAGCCGCTTCGCTTCCTGATGCGCGGCGTAAGCGTCCCGGTTGTCCTGGTCGATCCGGAACAGTTTCGCCGCGTCGGTGCGCTCCAACACTCGCAGCGCCTGCTCGGTCAGGTACGCGTCCAGCTTGGCCTGATCCCGCGCCACGCACCCCTTTTTCCGGCACCGGTACTGGCCCTCACCGTGAGCGATATGGCGGCCCACCGCCGAGTCACATTCTCCGCACCGGGCAGTACCGGTCCACCAGTACTTGACCCGCACGCCGTCCTTGTTCCACTTCCGGCTGGGATCCTTCAGCCGCGCCAGCAGTTGCGTGCGCTCATCATCGTCGATGATGGCTTCCCAGACGCCCTTGCCGACCACGTCCCCGTGGAGCACCACCAACCCGGCCGCCGCCTCGCTCAACGCCAGGTTACGCACCTTGGTCTCATCCCACCGCGAGGGAAACAGGTACGGCACACCCTTCTCATTCAGGTCCCGCGCAACCGCCTTCGGCACTTCACCCTTCCGCACCCGGTCAACCACCGTCTCGGCCAACCCTCGGGCGTCGTCGTCCTCCAGCCTGACCAGCAGCCGTGCCCACTCCCGCTCGCCGGTGCGCTCCTCGACCAGGTTGCGCACCAACCGGGCATCCCACCTCCGGTCCCGCGGGCACGGCGTGCCCCGCTCGTTGAGCGTCCGCGCGATCCACGCCGACGCCTTGCCGTCCAGCACCCAGTCCACGATCTCCCGGATCACCGCCGCCTGCACCGCGTCGATCAACTGGTCCAACGCCTCACCCGTGTCCGGGTCATACCGACGCCGGTAGCCATACTGGCGCGGCCCCGCCCACAACCCCCGCCTCGCCCGTTTCCGCTTCCCCCGTCGCGAGTGCTCGGAAATGTTGTCCGACGCACCCTCCGCCTCCACCGCATCCCGCGCCGTCGCCTTCCGGTCGGCCGGATCGTTCATGTCGTAGATCCGGCCGCCGTAAGCCCAGAACGCCCCAGTGTCGATACACACCCGCCGTAACCGGGAGTACACCGCAATATCCCGCTGGGCACGGGAGTTGTCGAACGTCCACAGCAGGTTCGCCCGACCCTCCCGCAGAGCGTCCAGTGCCTTCTCGTACTCCGGGCGCTCCTCCGTCGCATACAACGACGCCGAGACGTCGTTGTCACAGAGCGTGCCCGCGTCCTCGATATCGAACTCCTCGAAGAACTCCTCACCCTCCTCCACCTGCGACGACACCGAGATGCTGCGACCCGACACATCCTGCGAGGCCCGCACGTACTTGATCCCGATCAATCGCCCCACAGCAACGCTCCGCACCATGCGCGGTCGCGCCAACGATCGTGTACTCATAGTTAAGTACCCTAAGACCGAAAGCAGCATTCGCTGCGTCCAGTGCAGTGAAGGGCCCCTTCACTGCGTTCCGTGCGACCAGGCTCACGACTTAGAGGAACGCGTTCAGGCCGGTCAGGGAGCGGCCGATGAGGAGCTTCTGCACCTGGCTGGTGCCTTCGTAGAGGGTCATCACCCTGGCGTCGCGCAGGATCTTGGCCACCGGGTACTCGTCGAGGTAGCCGTAGCCGCCGTAGACCTGGATCGCCAGGTTGGCCGCGGACACCGCGTTCTCGCTGGCGTACAGCTTGGCCATGGAGGCCTCGGTGCGGAACGGCTCGCCACGGTCGATCAGGTCGGCCACCCGCCACACCAGCAGGCGGGCGGCGTCGGTGCCGACGGCCATGTCGGCGAGCATCTGCTGCACCAGCTGGAAGCCCGCGATCGGCCGGCCGAACTGCTGGCGCTCACCGGCGTAGCGGGTGGACGCCTCCAGCGCGGCCCTGGCCAGGCCGACGCAGCCGGCCGCCACCGACATCCGGCCCTTGTCCAGCGCGGCCATCGCGATCTTGAAGCCCTGGCCCTCCTCGCCGAGCACGGCCGAGGACGGCACCCGGACGCCGTCGAGGATCAGCTCACCGGTCGACTGGCCGCGCAGGCCGAGCTTGCCCTTGATCTCGCGGTGCTCGAAGCCCGCGGTGTCGGTCGGCACCAGGAAGGCGGTCACCCCGCGCGGGCCGGGCTCGCCGGTACGGGCGAACACCAGCGCCAGGTCGGCCCAGGTGCCGTTGGTGATGAACATCTTGGTGCCGGACAGCACCCAGTCGTCGCCGTCGCGGACCGCCTTGGTGGCCAGGTTGCCGGCGTCGGAGCCGGTGTCGGGTTCGGTGAGGCCGAAACAGGACAGCGACTCGCCGGAACACAGCCCGGGCAGCCACCGCGTTTTCTGCGCCGACGTGCCGAACGAGAGGATGGTCTTGCCGACGAGGCCGAGGGACACCGACACGATGCCCCGGATGGCCGAGTCGCCGCGACCGATCTCCTCCATCATCAGGCAGTAGGTCAGGTGGTCGCCGCCCGACCCGCCGTACTCCTCCGGCACGGTCAGGCCGAGAAACCCGATCTCGCCCAGCTTGCCGACGATCGACCGGTCGACCTGTTCGGCCAGGTCCCAGTCGCGCACGTGGGGCACGACCTCACGGTCCACGAAATCGCGCGCGAGGTCGCGCAGCGCCGCCTGCTCTTCGGTGAGGGACAGATCCATGCCGGCGACGATACCTAAGCGAGCGCTTAGCCAACACCCGCGCCATGGGTGGCGACCCAACGATCCATCGAGTACTCGACCATGGTGATCAAGGTCTGCTTGACCGACTGCCGGTCGCGGGCGTCGCAGTGCACGATCGGCACCTCGGGTCCGATGGCCAGCGCGTCGCGCACCTCCTCGACGCCGTGGTCGAGGCGGCCGTCGAAGCAGTTGAGGCCGATCACGTAGGGCAGGCCCCGGTCCTCGAAGAAGTCGATCGGCGAGAAGGAGTCGGCCAGCCTGCGGGTGTCGGTCAGCACGACCGCGCCGATCGCGCCGCGCACCAGGTCGTCCCACATGAACCAGAACCGCTCCTGGCCGGGGGTGCCGAACAGGTAGAGCACCAGGTCCCTGGCGAGCGAGACCCGGCCGAAGTCCATCGCGACGGTGGTGGTGGCCTTGCCCGGGGTGGCGTCCAGGTTGTCGATCCCCGCGCTAGCCTCGGTCATCACCGCCTCGGTGGTCAGCGGCATGATCTCGGAGACCGAGCCGACGAAGGTGGTCTTACCCGCACCGAACCCACCACCGACGACGATCTTCACCGAGGTCAGCGATGGGCCATCGCCAGGGGCGTCAAAGCCGACGGAGTCCACTCAAAACCCTTTCCATCAACCTGAGGTGCGCCTTGTTGGCACCACCGGTAGCCGTCTTGTGCACGATGACCAGGCCAAGGCCGGCCATGTCCCCCAGCAGCACCTTGGCGACGCCGAGCGGGACCGCGAGCAGCGTGGCGACCTCGGCGACCGACCGTGGCTCGGCGCACAGTTCGGCGACCGACCGGTGCTCGACCCGTTGCAGGGCCTGGATGTCCTCGCCGAGCTCACTGGTCGAGACCATCGCCTCGATCCGCAGTTCCACTGTGGACTTCGTACGGCCGCCGGTCCAGGCATAGGGTCTGACGATCGCGGCGTCCCCGTCGAACTCGTGGTCGGAGACCGGCGCCGGACGCCAGTCGATACGCTTCATGATCTCCTGACTGGAAGCCGACCTGGCTGACCTGTCTACAGTGGACTCCGCGGGATGTTTCCTGGTTTTCCGGACCCGGCCGCCGAAGGTGAAGCCGTTGACCAGGTCGGCGAACGTGCCGGAGTCGGACGGGTTGTTGATCACGCCGGCAGCCCAACCATCCTCCCGCCAACCCCGCCCTTGAGCTGTGCCCGGAGCTCGGGGGTGAGCAGTTGACCGACACGGTCGACCAGCAGGGTCATCTCGTAGGCCACCTGGCCGATGTCACAGACCGGTGCGGCGAGCACGGCGAGGCTCGAGCCGTCGCTGATGGCCATCAGCAGCATGATGCCGCCCTGCATCTCGACGATGGTCTCCTTCACCTCGCCCGCCTCGAAACAGCGGGCGGCGCCCTGGGTCAGGCTGACCAGCCCGGAGGCGACCGCGGCGAGCTGGTCGGCGCGGTCGACCGGCAGCCTGGCCGAGGAGGTGAGCAGCAGACCGTCGGCCGACACCACCACGGCGTGTGCCACGCCAGGGACCCGCTCGGCGAAGTCGTTGACCAACCACCCGAACTGACTTGGTTGGGACTGCGGCGAAGTCATTCACGCTCCTGTTTTTTGTTTTCCCGGATACCGTTGGCCGCCGAGCGCTCGGCGAGATTTCGTCTGCCCCGCGACAGTCCCTGCTGGAAGCTGCCGAGCCGACCCCGCAGTTCTTCCGCCCGCTCGGCCCTCGGCTGCTGCCCGTCGGCGGCGCCCGACGGGGCGCTGCCGGGAACACCGCCGGGGACGCTGCCGGGGACCAGGTGGTCCAGCGGCGTGCGGCGCGGGAGGCCGCCGGGGGTGAACTCGACCGGCTTGGCGGCGGAGACGGCGTTGGCCGTGCGCCAGCCGCCGTCGGCCGCGAAGTGCCAGTCGGTGAGCGCGGTGTCCTTGTGGTCACGCGCCCGGAGCACCCCGTTGCGGTAGTTGCTGAGGCGGTCGCGCATGTCCTCGGCGGCCTTGCCCTGGCGGGACGGCGGGACCGGGAGCGCGGCGCCGATGCTGCCGGGCACCAGGTTCTGCCGTGGGCTGCGGCGGGGCAGCCCGGTTTCGGTGAACTCGGCTGGCTCGACCCGTGAGGCCGCCCTGGCGGCGTCGAAGCCCGCGTCCGCGTCGGACCGCCATGGCTGCCCGGCCGACTCGGTTGGCGGCGGTTCGGTGGCCGGCGGCTCGGCCCGGAACCAGGCGGAGATCATCTCGTCGAAGATCGGAGTGGTCTCGTCCAGCGCGCGGGGGGCGATCGGCGGCGGTGGTCCGACCGGGGTGAACAGGCTGCCGGGGCGTGGTGGAGGAGGGCCGCCGGCCGGCGTGCGCCGGGTGTAGGGCCGCGGCGCGCGGGGGGCGCCGGCCGGCGGCATGGACTCGCCGGCGCCAGGCCTGCCGGACGAGGAGAAGAGACCGTCCGCCGGGGAGACCAGACCGCCCGCGGTCGTGAAGGGGATCGGTGACCTGGCGCCGCCCGCGGCGTCGCGACCGGAGCGGCCGCTGGGTGACCGGCGGGGCAGCGGGCTGCGCGCGGGGGCGGTCGCCGGCCGGGTCGCGGCCGAGTGTTCCTCGGCTGCCGGGCGGGCAGCGGTGTCCGCGGCGCGGCCGGCGGCCGAGCGACCGGCGGTCCGGTCGGTCCCCGGCCGGCGATCGTCGCCACCGGGCCGGCCGGCGCTGGAGCCGGCGGCGCCATTCCGGTCAGCCCCCGACCTACCGGTGTCGGGCGTTACCGCGCCGGCGATCCGCTCTGTGGTCGCCCACCGGTCATCCCCGGCGGCCCGACCAGCGCCGGACCCGGTCGCCCCGGCCCACTCGGCACCCGACCGACGGTCGTCCCCAGCAGCCGGACCAGCACCAGTCCGCTCGACACCTGACCGACGCTCATCACCAGCGGCACCACCGGAAGCCGACTGCCCAACGCCAGCGCCATTCCCCTCGACACCCGACCAGCGCTCATCGCCTGCGGCACCAGCAGAATCCGACCGGCCAACACCAGCATCGCCATTCCGGTCAGCGCCCTTGGCGGTGGCCCGGCCGGCGCCGGTAGCGCCGTTCCGCCCGGCACCCGGCCGGCGATCGTCACCGGCGGCCCGGCCAGCATTCGGGCGATCCGAGCCGGCGGTCCGACCGGTGCCCGGCCGGCGATCGTCCCCGGTGGACCGACCGGCGCCAGTCCGATCGGGACCCGAACGGCGGTCGTCCCCAGTGGACCGACCGGAATCCGGCCGGTCCCCACCAGTTCCCGCGCCGCCGGCCCGATCCCCGGTGGACCGTCCAGCATCCGGCCGGCTCGAACCGCCATTCCGTTCCGTACCCGGTCGGCGGCCGTTCCCGGTGGTCCGGTCGGTCGTCCCTCGGTCTGCCGGTGGGGTGCCGTTGTTCGACCCGCGGCCCTCCGCTGTTCCGGCACCGCCGGTCGTCCGTTCGATGCCCGGCTGAGGGCCGTCCGTCGGGTCGTCCGTGGTGGCGCCCGGTTCGGCGCCGGAGGCACTGGACAGCCCCGGCCGGTCAGCGGTCGGCGGCTGGTCGCCCGCCGGCTCCGCCGGCTGGTCGGTGCCGTTCACCGGCCTGGTGCGGCGCGGCAACGCGCCCGTCCCGTTGGCCGGCGAGTGCGTGCCGTTGACCGCTCCCCCGTGCCCGTTCACCGACGGCGAGAACGGCACCAGGCCGTTGGACGGCGACGGCGACGGCGACGGCGGTGTCGCCGCCGATGACGGCGCGACCGACCCCGGACCGGCCGACTCCGTCGGCTCGGCCACCAGCTCCGCCGGCACCGTCATCGTCGCCCGCACGCCGGTCACCTCGGAGCCGCCGTTCAACCGCACCTCGATGCCGTGCCGCCCGGCCAGCCGCCCGATCACGAACAGCCCCATCCGGCGCGAGGTCGACACGTCGATCGACGCCGAGTCGGCGAGCTTCCCGTTCGCCTCGTCCAGTTCCTCCTGGTTCATGCCGATGCCCTCGTCGAGCACCGCGACACACACCGAACCGTCCTCGAACGAATGGCTCGCGATCGTCACGCTGGTGTCCGGCGCGGAGAACGACGTGGCGTTGTCCAGCAGCTCCGCGGTCAGGCGCACCAGGTCGCCCACCGCGTACCCGACGACCAGCACGCTCGGCGGCGGCAACATCACCACCCGCTGGTACTGCTCGATCTCCGACACCGCCGCCCGCAACAGGTCCGCGAGCGAGGCCGGCCGTTGGTTGCGCCGGCTGACATCGCTGCCGGAGAGCACCATCAGGTTCTCGTTGTTGCGCCGCATCCGGGTGGCGAGGTGGTCCAGCTGGAACAGCGTCGCCAGCTGGTCGGCGTCCTCCTCGTCGCGCTCGAGGCGCTCCAGCAGATGCAGCTGGCGCTGGACCAGACCCTGGCTGCGGCGCGACAGGTTCACGAACACGCTCGAGAACTGCGCGCGCAACCCCGCCTGCTCGGTCGCCAGCCGCAACGCCTGCGACTGCACCGCGTCGAACGCCCTCGCCACCTGCCCGACCTCGTCCATCGAGGTCAGCGGCACCGGCTCCAGCGTGATCGAGTCGCCGTGCGCACCGTGGTCGCGGATCCGCGCGACGGCCGCCGGCAGCCGCTGCTCGGCGACCTCCAACGCGCTGCGCCGCAACACACTGAGCGAACTGACCAGGTGCCGGCCGACGACCACCATCACCGCGATCGCGACCACCAGCGCGACCAGCAGGATCACCGCGGCGACCCCGGCGCCGTCGCTGGCCTCGTCCTGCAGCGCGGCGGACCGGGCCCGCACCTGGCGGGCGAGTTGTTCGGCGACCTCCGCGATGCCGTTCTGCGCCGCCTCCGACGAGGCGTACCAGTCCACCACGGTGGTCGGGATCCCGGCGCCCGGCTGGCTGGCGGCGACCGCGCCGGCCAGGTTCGTCCGCCCGGCGGCGACCGGGTCGGTGACGGCCTGGTCGAAGATCCGGGTGTACTCGACGTCGGCGACCGCGCGGAAACTGACCACCGAGTCGTCGAACCTGGCCAGCGACGCGCGCAGCGCCTCGAGGTCGGGCCCGACGAGCCCGCCGCGCACGATGCCGATGCCGATCAGCGCGTGCTGGAACTGCACCTGCTCGCTGACGGTCTTGAGCTCGTGCTGCGCGGCCGCCGAGGACACCAGCCCGGGGTCGATCATCTCGGCGGACAACGCCCGGTCGAACCTCAGCAGGGCGTCGATGACCCTGGTGTAGCGGCTGAGCACGGTCGAGGCGTCGATCAGCGAGCCACTCACCTGGTCGCGGACGTCGCGCAGCTCGCCGAGCCAGGCGCGCACGTCGCGGTAGCGGGCGGTGGTGACCTCCTCGCCGAACCGGACGCGTCCGGTCGCGGTGAAGAACTCGCCGCGCGCGCCATCCATCGCGGCGCGTTCGTCGCGCAGCTCGGTCGCGTTGTCGGTGTACCGCTCGGCGAGCAACATCGCGCTCGCGGTGCGTTCCCGCTGCAGTGCCGAGACCAGCACGCGCAGCTCCTCCTTCGCCTGGACCAGCCGGTCCACCTGGCGATAGGAGCTCGCGCGATCGACCTGGTCGGCGATCTGCATCGCGCCGAGCACGATCGCGAAGATGACCGGTACCAAGGTCACTGCCGCAAGCTTGATCGGCAGGTTCCAGTCGCGCCAGTTGGCGAGCACGCTGCCCAGCGTCGCCAGGCGCGAGTCGGTCCGGGTCAGGTTGTCCTTCAAGACGACGCCTCATTTCAGAATGAGGAATGGTGAACTCAGGAAAAGAGCGCAGCACGAATACCGACGCCACCCGGTGGGCAAGCAGAGACCGCGCGTTAAATCGACGGCAGCGCTCGCTCCTTCCTCCACGCGCGGCGTCGCCAGGGTCTTCCCGACGTACCGCCACAGCGAGAACTGAGCAATGATCGTACCTCAATCAGCAGCCATGGAAAGCGGCTCCGCGCAAGCCTGTTGACCTGCGAAAACGGCAGGTTAATCGATCAAATTAGGCATGCCTGGCCCGCAGTTCCGCGCAAACGATCATGGCCGTTCTACTTTCTGTCTAAAGCAGACAGACTTAATACCCCAAACGGGTAATCATGTAGTGGGATCGGCGACACCCCGGCCGGCCGCCGCCGGGCACATCGGCCAAATCGCCTCCTGACCTGGTAGAACCGGGTGCTGACGACTAACACACCTGATCAGTGGCCCGACGGCGACCCCCGGTCGATGCCCGAAGCCCGGTCGATCGCAACGCTCACAACGCAACGTAACCCAGCAATTCACCGCTACGTGTGAAGGCGATTGCCACACCCTCACCCTGACATCGAGAGTTGGTTACTCCAGACGTTTGACGCACACCCGGCGCGTCGACGTATAGTCCGGCGCGCCGTCTCCAAATCGGAATTAGGCACAACACGCCTATCCTCACCGGAGGAACAAATGACTCAGGTGGTTCAGCCGCCGATTGCGCCCCGGGCCGGGAACCCCGGCAACGACTTCGGCGGAATCACCAGGCAGCCGGCCTCGGCAGCGCACGGCGCATCGAACAGACCCGGTGCACCCGACTTCGTTGCCATCCAGGAGAGCGCCGAGTTCGCCGCACTACGACGACGATTCCGGCGCTTCGTGTTTCCGGTGAGCGCGTTGTTCTTCCTCTGGTACATGACCTACGTGCTGCTCGCCGCGTTCGCGCGCGACCTCATGAGCCACCGGCTGGTCGGCTCGATCAACGTCGGGCTCGCCCTCGGCGTCCTGCAGTTCGTCTCGACCGTGGGGATCACCTTCGGCTACGTGCGCTACGCGCGCAGGAAACTCGACCCGAGTGCCGCCGCGATCCGGGCGGAGGCCGGCCAGTGAACCTCGGCGTGGAGTCCATGGGCAGCCCGGCGCTCAACATGAGCGTGTTCGCCTGCTTCATCGCGATCACGTTGCTCGTGGTGTACCGGGTGAGCCACCGCAACACCACCACCTCGGACTACTACGCCGCCGGCAGCGCGTTCACCGGCGCGCAGAACGGCATCGCGATCACCGGCGACTACCTGTCGGCCGCGTCCTTCCTCGGCATCGCGGGCGCCATCGCGGTACACGGCTACGACGGCTTCCTGTACTCGATCGGCTTCCTGGTCGCGTGGCTGATCGCGTTGTTGCTGGTCGCGGAGTTGGTCAGGAACACCGGCCGGTTCACCATGGGCGACGTGCTCGCCTATCGGATGCGCCAACGCCCGGTGCGCGCCGCGGCGGCCACCTCGACGCTGGTCATCTCGTTCTTCTACATGCTCGCCCAGATGGCCGGCGCGGGCGGACTGATCGCGTTGCTGCTCAACGTGCACGACAGGGCCGGGCAGGCGATCGTGATCTGCGTCGTCGGCCTGATCATGATCTTCTACGTGCTCGTCGGCGGCATGAAGGGCACCACCTGGGTGCAGATCATCAAGGCCACGATGCTGGTGCTGTGCGTGGTGCTGATGACGGTGTTCCTGCTCGGCAAGTTCGGCTTCAGCATGTCCGCGCTGCTCGAGGACGCGGCCGCGAACAACGCCAACGGTCAGCGGATCCTCGAACCGGGCGCCCAGTACTCGACCGCGATCAGCAAGATCGACTTCATCTCGCTGTCCCTGGCGCTGATCCTCGGCGCGGCCGGCCTGCCCCACGTGCTGATGCGGTTCTACACCGTGCCCAACGCGCGGCAGGCCCGCCGCTCGGTGGTGTGGGCGGTCGGCCTGATGTCGGTCTTCTACCTGGCGACGCTGGTGATCGGGTACGGCGCGTCGGCGCTGGTCGGCTCGGACAAGATCCTGTCCTCCACCGGCAACGAGAACTCCGCCGCGCCCCTGCTCGCCTTCGAGATCGGCGGGCCACTGCTGCTCGGCATCGTCTCCGCGGTGGCGTTCGCGACGATCCTCGCGGTGGTCGCCGGGCTGACCATCACCGCGTCCGCGTCCTTCGCCCACGACGTCTACGCCAACATCTTCCGGCGGGGCAAGGCGGATCCGGTCGCGGAGGTCAGGGTCGCCCGGCTGACCGCGGTGGTGGTCGGCGTGCTGGCGATCATCGGCGGCATCCTGGCCAACGGGCAGAACGTCGCGTTCCTGGTGGCACTGGCGTTCGCGTTCGCGGCCTCGGCGAACCTGTCGACGCTGCTGTACTCGTTGTTCTGGCGCCGGTTCAACACCAGGGGCACGCTGTGGGCGATGTACGGCGGCCTCGGCTCGTGCCTGCTGCTGGTGCTGGTGTCCCCGGTGGTCTCCGGCGACCCGACCTCGATCTTCCCCAGTGCGGACTTCCAACTGTTCCCGTTGACGAACCCGGGGCTGGTGTCGATCCCGATCTCGTTCCTCGCCGGCTATCTCGGCACGGTACTCAGCCGGGAGCGGACCGACCGCGCCAAGCAGGCGGAGATGGAGGTCCGGTCACTGACCGGGCTGAGCAACTGAGCCTGACCACGCGTTACAGCGCCACGCCCGCGCGGACCTTCCTGGCGACCTGCCGCTCGGCGATGAACGAGACGAACGGGACCATGCCGGCGAGCATGATCAGCACAGTGCCCTTCATCGACCAGCGGGCCTTGATGGCCAGGTCGACCGCGGCGAGCAGGTAGACGACGTAGAGGAAGCCGTGCACCGGGCCGACGACCGCCATGTAGCTGTCCTGGTCGAAGGCGTACTTCATCATCATCGCCAGGCACAGCGCGAGCAGCCCGACACCGACGATGTAGGCCAGCACGCGGTAGCGGGCCAGCGCGCCGCGAATCCCGGACTCACCGGTGGCCTGTGCCGGGTGCTCCTCATCGGTGAGCGGGGGCTGGGGAGAGGTCATCGGGACTCCTGCTGCTCCTGTGCGGTCTCGTTGAGCCGGGCGAGGTAGCGGTTGTACTCGGCCAGTTCGGGGTCGTCGCCATCCTGCCCGGCGGTGGCGACCCGGCGGGGAGCGGGATCACTCCACGGCTCCGGATCCGGGGTCGGCTGCCGGCGGGCGGGCGCGGCCGGGGTGGCCCGCAGCTTGCGCAGCCGCCAGAACATGAACGCCGGGAACAGCCCGAACAGCGGCCACTGCAGCACGTAGCCGAGGTTCTGCCAGCTCCCGTTGGCCGAGGCGAACCGTTCCCACTGCCACCAGGCCAGCCCGACGCACCCGACAAGTGACACCACACACACGATCACGATGCCCAGCCGGCGAGCCATCAGTCCGCCATTCACACCATCGACGCTAACACCACCGCCGTCGGCCCGGCCTGGCTGGTCAGCGGGCGGTGCGGGCGTACCCGTCGGCCAGGCCGAAGACCTTCTGGCCGTAGGTCACGGAGTTGTTGTAGGAGAACACGGCCGCCCACCAGTCGGCCGGGATCGCCAGGTCACGGTCGTTGGCGCACAGGTAGCGGCCGGCGGCCAGCGCGGCGTCGTCGATCTGCTGGGGGTCGCCGCGCCCGTCGAGGTTGGCGTCGGCGGCCCAGCGGCTCCAGGTAGACGGGATGAACTGCATCGGCCCGACCGCGCGGTCGACCCGCGGATCGCCGTCGAACCGTCCGCCGTCGGTGTCCGCGATCGCCCGCACCCCGGACGAGCCGTCCAGCGGGACCCCGATGATCGGCGGTGACGGCCGGCCGTCGTCGCCGAGCGTCGCGCCGCCGTACCGACCGTGGTTGGACTCGATCCGCCCGATGCCGGCGAGGGTCGCCCAGGACAGGTGACAGCCGGGGTCCTCGGTGCGTAACACGAGTTCGGCGTTGCCGTACGCCATCAGCGCCCGCGCCGGGATCTCGGCCGGCACCTCGAGCCGGTTGGCCCAGGAACGAAGCGGGTCATCCTGCCCGGCGGCCGCCATCGGCTTGGGCTGCGCGACGGCCATGACGGGCGCGAGCGCCCCCGGCTCCACGTCGGCGACCGGGATACCCGAGGAGAAGTCGGGACTGCTGGTGGCGCGCACCGGCTCAGGAGTGGTCGCCACCCGCAGGAGCACCACACCACCGGCACCGATGCCGAGGATGAGCGCCACCACCCCGAGCCGGACGAGAACGCCGAACCGTGACCGGTCCTGGTCCGCCGCGGGTTCGATCACACCCGCTCAACGAGACATCCCCGGTCCCGTTACGCCGCGAGTCCAACACTCCCGGCACACGAGTCCAACGCTCCCGACGCGCGGGCAGGCGGAGAACTGACGCGGGACTGGCGCCTGGTCAGGCGGAGCGGCGCTCGTTCTGGCGCTGCAGACGAGCCACGCACCACGCGGGCGCGCTGCCCTTACGCAGGTGCTGGAGCACCGTGAGCGGGCCGAGCCTGCGGCCGAGGTCGGACGGGGCGAGACCGGCGGCCCGGTAGTCGAGCGCACGCTGGTCGAGCGGGCTGATGCCGGAGTCCCACCACTCCTTGGCCTCGGCGAGCCCGCCGACCATCTGCCACCAGCCGGCGGCGGCCGAGATCAGCTCCGCCGGCACCTCGGGCAGCCGCTCGCGCATGGCCTCGAAGAAGCGGGGGTCGGTGGACTCCACCGTCGCCCACGGGCCGTTGCCGCCGCGGGAACGCTGCCCTGGGATCCCGGTCCTCGGTTGCACCGGGACGTCCGCGAGCCACTCCGACGCGATGCGGGTGATCTCATCCGACTCAGCGGCCTTGGAGTGGTCTTCCGTCCACTGCCGTACCAAGTCGTCCACACCGGGATCGTCGAGCATCCTGCCTCCTCGAGAGAACTGCGGACCAGCCCGCGAAAGTCGATGCGGGAACCGTAAAGGCCGACACCGACAGTTCGCCAGACCTGATCTCGAGGAAAGCGTGCGATCAGGGCTTACACAGGCAGAATCCACCCGTACGGTCCAATGTGGCGCAAGATCCGGCAACAGATAGTTACCGTCGGTGACCTGATGTCGCGCGCGAAACAGCGACGCCACCTCGGTGGTGCCCGATGGCGTCGCTGCTGTCGACCGGGGGACCCGCGCCAGGCGGGCGAAAGTCAGGCGAAGAGGTTCCGCACGAACGTGATGATCGCCTCGGCGCCATCCTCGAGCCAGCCGAGGATCCCCTGTACCGCCTGCGCGGCCTGCGTTGGCTGCGTGATCACATAGAACAGCACCATCGCCACCGCGACCAGGATGATGGCCTTCTTCGCGTTCACCGCTCTCTCCGTCCGCCGTTCCCCAACCGACGACGCTCGCCGGCCCCCGCGCGCCTGTATCACACAAATGGCTGCAGCCAGCTTACGGTGCGTACACCGCCAGGCACAGCACCTTCGGGATTCAGCACGATCTTGAGAGGAGACCCCCGTTGACTGAGACAGTGCGTGTCGAACAGTCCGGTCCGGTCATGACGATCCTGATCAACCGCCCTGACCAGCGCAATGCCGTCGACGGTGCGACCGCGGCCGCGCTGGCGGAGGCGTTCCTGGCGTTCGATTCGGACCCGTCGGCAAAGGTCGCGGTGCTCACCGGGGTGGGCGCGTCGTTCTGCGCGGGCGCCGATCTCAAGGCCCTTGGTACCGAAAGGAGTAACCGGGTCGATACGGATGGTGATGGACCGATGGGCCCGACGCGGATGGTCCTGCGCAAGCCGGTGATCGCGGCGGTCGCCGGGCACGCGGTCGCCGGCGGGCTGGAGTTGGCGCTGTGGTGCGATCTTCGAGTCGCCGACGAGACGGCTGTGTTCGGGGTGTTCTGCCGGCGCTGGGGGGTGCCGCTGATCGACGGCGGGACGGTGCGGCTGCCGAGGCTGATCGGCCAGAGCCGGGCGATGGACATGATCCTGACCGGACGGCCGGTGGACGCGGCGGAGGCGTTGGCGATGGGGTTGGCGAACCGGGTGGTGCCCGAGGGCCGGGCCAGGGCGGCGGCCGAGGAGTTGGCGGCGACGATCGCGGCGTTCCCGCAGGCGTGCATGAACTCGGACCGGGCGTCGGCGTTGGCGCAGTGGGGTGCTGACGAGGAGTCGGCGATGGCCATGGAGTTCGCGCACGGCCTCACCGTGCTGGCGGCGGCAGGCGCGGGCGCCGAGCGCTTCGCGGCGGGCGCTGGCCGGCACGGCGCCTTCGACACGTGACGGGAACGTCGGACTCGCGTGTCGGGAACGCTGAACTCGCGTGTCCGGAACGTTGGACTCGCGGGGTGGGAGGGTTGGACTCGCGGGTCAGGGGCGGGGGTGCATGGCGTAGCGGACGGCTTCGCTGGGGATGACGCGGAGGGCGACGGCGGCCTTGGCACAGGCGGCCTGGGCGTGGCGGACGACTTCCAGCGCGGTGTGGTCGCACATGGTCACGGTGCTCAGGTCCAGGGTGAGTACGTCGAGGTCCGGGGTGTTCCCGATGGTGAAGAAGTCGGTTACCACCCGGTTCACCTCGGCCGCGCCCGCGGCGTCCAGGGTGCCGGTGACACTGACCCCGGTGCCCTCGTTCACCGAGACCGTCACCGGCGACATCCGTGTGCTCATGTCGCAGAGACTAAGCGCCGCCGATCACCGCGCGCCTCCGGATCCGCCCTGAGTCACACCCTGACTTCACGGGATCACACCGTCCGCGCGGAGCTTGTCGATGTCATCCGGTGAATAACCGAGGTCGGCGAGCACGGCGACGGTGTCCGACCTCGGTTCCGCCGGCGCGGTCGGCACGGCGGCCGGGGTCCTGGCGAACCGCGGCGCGGGCGCCGGCTGACGATGCCCCTCCGGTGCCACGAACGTGCCCCTGGCGGCGTTGTGCGGGTGCTCGGCCGCCTCCTCCGGGGTCAGCACCGGCGTCAGGCACGCGTCGGTGCCCTCGGCCAGCTCCGCCCACTCGTCCCGGGTCCTGGTCGCGATCACCGCCGCCAGCTTCACCCGCACCGCCGGCCACCGCTCCTGGTCGAGCCGGTCCGCGACCTCGGCCGGGTCCAGGCCGAGCACGGTCACCAGCGCCTGCCAGAACCGCTCCTCGATCGCGCCGACCGCGACGTACCGGCCGTCGGCGGTCTCGTAGGTGTCGTAGAACGGCGCGCCGCCGTCGAGCATGTTGTTGCCCCGGCCCTTGTGCCACAGGCCGATGTTGCGCAGCCCGTGCAGCCCGGTGGTGAGCAGCGCCGCGCCGTCGACCATGGACGCGTCCACCACCTGACCACGGCCGGACGACGCCCGCTCCACCAACGCGGCGAGCACGCCCATCGCCAGCAGCATCCCGCCGCCGCCGAAGTCGCCGAGCAGGTTCAGCGGCGGCACCGGCCGCTCCCCCGACCGCCCGATCGGCTCCAGCGCGCCGGCCAGGCCGATGTAGTTGATGTCGTGCCCGGCGCTCTGCGCGAGCGGCCCGTCCTGGCCCCAGCCGGTGACCCGCCCGTAGACCAGCCCGGGGTTGCGCCCGAGACACACGTCCGGGCCGAGGCCGAGGCGCTCGGTCACCCCCGGCCGGAAGCCCTCGATCAGCACGTCCGCGCCGTCGATCAACCGCAGCACGACGTCGCGGCCCGCGGGTTGTTTGGTGTCGACGCCGATCCACCGCCGCGACCGCGACAGCGGGTCGTGCGGGAAGACCAGCACGTCGAATCCCGGCTTCGCCCGGTCGACGCGCACGACGTCGGCGCCGAGATCGGCCAGGACGGTGGTGGCGAACGGTGCCGGCGCGAGACCCGCCAGCTCGACAACCTTGAGCCCAACGAGCGGTCCGGCGCCCATCAGCCTCCCTTTCAGCCGTGTCTACAGGGAACGGGAGATGATCTCTTTCATGATCTCGTTGGTGCCGCCGAAGATCCGCTGCACCCTGGCCGCGGTCCACGCCCTGGCGATCGGGTACTCGGTCATGTAACCGTAGCCGCCGAACAGCTGCAGGCACTCGTCGGCGACCCTGGACAGCCGGTCGGTGGTCCACCACTTGGCCATCGCCGCGCCGGTGACGTCCAGCTCGCCGCGCAGGTGCCGCTCGATGCACTGGTCGAGGAAGGCCTGGGAGACCGCGACCTCGGTGGCCGCCTCGGCGAGGGTGAACTTCGTGTTCTGGAACTTGAAGATCTCCCGGCCGAACGCGGTCCGGTCCTTGGTGTAGGCGATGGTCATCTCGACCGCGGAGGCCATCGCCGCGACCGCGGACACCGCGATGATCAGCCGCTCCTGCGGCAGCTGCTGCATGAGGTGGACGAAGCCGAGGCCCTCGGTGCCGCCGAGCAGGTTCTCGACCGGCACCCGCACGTCGTCGAAGAACAGCTCGGAGGTGTCCTGGCCCTTCAGACCGATCTTGTCCAGCACCCGGCCGCGGCGGAAGCCCTCGGTGCCCTCGGTCTCCACCAGCAGCAGCGACACGCCCTGCGCCTTCTCCGCCGGGTCCGTCTTGGCCACCACGATGATCAGCCCGGCCTGCGCGCCGTTGGTGATGAACGTCTTGGCGCCGTTGAGCACGTAGTGGTCGCCGTCCAGGATCGCCTTGGACCGCACGTTCTGCAGGTCCGATCCGGTGCCCGGCTCGGTCATCGCGATCGCGCCGACCAGGTCGCCGCTGGCCAGCCGGGGCAGGTAGCGGCGCTTCTGGTCCTCGGTGCCGGTGGCGAGCAGGTAGTGCGCGACGATGCCGCTGTGCACGGCGTTGCCCCACGCGTCGTCGCCCGCCCTTGCCTGCTCCTCCAGCAGGATCGCCTCGTGGGCGAAGGTGCCCCCGCCGCCGCCGTACTCCTCGGGGATGCTCAGACACAGCAGACCGATCTCGCCCGCCTTGAGCCACAGCTCGCGGTCGACCTGCTTGGCCTCGGCCCAGCGGTCCTGGTTCGGCGCGAGTTCCTTCTGGCAGAAGGAATGGGCGAGCTCGCGGAAGGTGTCGAGATCCTCGTTCAGCCAGGACGAGCGCTGGGTCAGCGGCATGAGATCTCCCAAAGAAACAATCCGAGCGGCATGTAAAGTCTCCACTGAATGTACATGCGTGCCTACCTGCACGTAAAGCGGAGGAGGCCCTCGTGGTGACCGCTCACCGAACCCAGCAGGAACGCAGCTCGCGCACCAGGGCGTTGCTGCTCGACGCGACCATCGACTGTCTGGTCGAACTGGGGTACGCGCGCACCACGGTGATCGAGATCTGCCAGCGGGCCGGGCTGTCGAAGGGCGCCCAGCAGCACCACTTCACCACCAAGGCCGAGCTGATGACCAGCGCGCTCGAGCATCTGTTCACCCGGCTGGCCGACGAGATCCTCGACGACAACCTGCCGGTGGGGCCCGACCGGCTGGAGAAGGGCATCGACCTGCTGTGGGAGGCGTACTCGGGCACGTTGTCCACGGCCGCGGTCGAGCTGTGGGTCGCCGCGCGGACCGACGACGAGCTGCGGGCCAGCCTGCTGCCGGTGGACCGCGCGCTCGGCCACACGACCCTCGAGTTCTACCGGCGGCTGGTCGGTGACACGGGGGCGCCGGCGGACCCGGCCGAGCTGGAGACCGTGCTGCTGCTGACCGTGCACCTGTTCCGCGGCCTGGCGCTGGACGCGATGATCGGCGGCGATCCCGGGCGGCGGACGGCGCTGATCGCCGAGTGGAAGTCCCGGGTGCTCCCGGCGGCCTGACCCGGCTGGACCGGGTTGGACCAGGTGGCAGCCGGCGGCGGTTGGCCCGGCCCTCGCTCGCGCCAACCGCCGCCACGAAGTCGCCTCGGCTCGCTGTGTGCCAGCGATCCGGGCGACCCGGGCGCCCACGGAGGTGTCGTCGCGACACCGCTGGTCGACGCAGCGATGTCGTGCCCCGGCGACACGTCCGCGGACGGCGCCCGAGCCGCGCCGCACCCGCCCCGCACCTGGTAGGCGGCGGTTGGCCCGGCCCTCGCACGGGCCAACCGCCACTACGGAAGAAGAGGGGGGCGAGCGCGGAACGTGACGTTCGCTAACGCAACGATTCTGGTCTCGATCGTTTTCACCTCAGTCGGCCGACCGCCAGAGGTCGTCGCCGCGGTAGTAGTCGGCGATCTCGCCGGCCGACATCCGGTCGGCCTCCCGCCACGGGCCGACGGTGTCGAGCTCGTCGATCGCGATCCAGGCCGAGTCGTCGTAGTCGTACATGTTGGGCCGGGGATCGCCGAGGTCGACGTCGAAGGTCGACTCGCTCGGCAGCTGGCAGCGCCAGATCCGCAGGGTCGCGTCGGCGGCCTGGTCGTCGCCGGTGCGGTAGGAGTTCATCCTGCGGTCACTGAGAATACGGTCGACGCACCGCACCGACACGCTGAACTCGGTGGTGAACTCGCGCTCGATCGCGACGGGCTCGTCCTCGCCGTGGCGTAGTTCGTCGCCCGGCAGTTCCCAGAATCCGGACATGGACGCCGGCCGGGAGCGGCGCGCGACGAACAACCGGGAATCGCGGATGATGGCCGCGCCGGCCACAATAACCTCGCCCATGACGTTCATTAGCTCAGGTCGGCGAGTGCCGCGACAGTGCGCCCAGGTGGCCTGTCGGGCGGGGTCCTCGGCCCGCCGGGGCGACGATTCCCGCCCTTCCGGACGTCGGTGTCCTGGATCACTGGCATCATGCGTGCCGTGACTCAGCCGCCGCCCGCGCAACGACCGATCCCCCAGCCGCCGATGGGAATGCGTCAGCCCCCGCCGCCACCACCGCCACCGCGACGCCGCCGATCCGGCGGTGGCGCCGGTCCGGTGATCGCCGCGATCGCCGCGGTGCTCGCGGCCGGGCTCGCGGTCGCCGGGTTGTTCCTCCCGGTGCATTCCTTGGTCAACACCCAGGATGACGGCGAGCGGACGTTCGGGTACGACTTCACGTGGTGGGGCTACGACGACACCAGCGAGGGTGACGACGCCGGCGTGTTCGAGGTGGGGCCGACGCAGGGCGGGTGGGTGCTGATCGCCGCGGCGGCGGTGCTGGTGCTCGCGGCGCTGTTCGTGTTCCTTGCCGGGCGGTCGGTTCGGCCAGGGGTGCGCACCGCCGGGCGGTCGCTGCTGTCGGCCGGCGTCGGCGTGCTCGTCGGGGCCTCGGTGCTGCAGCTGGTCAGCAGTCTCGCGGACCTGGGGTCCTGGAGCGACCGGCCACTTCGGCCGGGCGAGGCCATCAAGTTCACCATCGAGCTCGGGTTGTACCTGCCGCTCGGCGCGGTGGTGCTGGGGCTCGTCGCGGTGGTGCTGGCGCACCGGGCGCGGCCGGTGCGGCGCGAGCCCGCGACCCCGCCGATGGGTTTCCGGATGCGGCAGTACGGCCCGGGGCCGATGACCGGGCAGCAGCCAGCGCTTGCCGGGCCGGGACAGTCGAGTGGGCGGTTCGCGCCGGTGCCGCCCGGCCAGAGCAGCGGGCGGTTCGCGCCGGTGCCGGTCACGTCCACTTCGGACTCGACGGCCGACGCGGAGCAGGACCCGGAGATCACCCAGCGGACGACTGTCCATGTCGGACCGACGGACGCGGCGGCCGGCCAGCAGGCGCCCGCGCCGCAGAGCCCGGTGCAGGCCGCGCTCACCGCGCAGCCGGGCCAGGACGGGCCGACGCCAACCGAGCCGGCGACCGCGAACCAGCCGACCTCACCGGTGGCCGCTGGCCTGGAACTGGCCGGGCCACCGGCAACCGAGCCCGCCGTCCCAACAGGAGCCACGCTCGCCCCACCCGACCAGCCTGCCGCGACAACCACCGCCGCACCCGCCGACACACCGTCGACGGCGGCCAAAACCCCAACAGCGGCACCGGAAGCGCCCGCGGGAGCGACCCTCGCGCCACGACCCGACGCGCCGACCACACCTGCCGAACCAACGGAGCCGGCCACACCGAAAGCGGCCGAAACCACGCCGGCAGAGCCATCAGGAGCCACGCTCGCGCCGTCCGGCCAATCATCCCCTGGACCGGCCGAGCCACCAAGCCAAACCGACGCGACCCCGGCCGCGCCAACACCGGCGGAATCCACGCCCGAAACCGCGCCGCCGAGCCACACCGGCCAGGAACCGGCCAAGTCGGAAAGCCGCGAGCCAGATGCGCAAACCAGTCTCGACGCCGCGCCGACTCCCCCAATCCCCATCCCACCGGCGGCCACCGAACCCGCGCCACCCAGCCAGCCCGGCACCGCACCGACGGCACCGTCCACACCGGTCGCCGACGGCCCACCGTCCACTCCGGAACCGGCCCCGCTGGCCCCGCTCAACCTCCCGCCCGCTCCCCCGGCCCCGGAACTCCGCGGCGAGGACGACAAAAAACAGAACTGACCAAATAACCGGCCGGTCTCGCCAAGCGAGGCCGGCCGAGTCAATTCCGGACCGCACGCACTACCCGGCGCGACTCCATTCAGGTGAATCGCCGGCCAACACCGCCCCGCAGCCCGTCCAAATGGGCAGCGCTGCCGAATTACCCTGTCCCAATCCCCCCGGCTGCGGGATGATCCTGGGGTGTTCGGCCCGGCGGGCGCGCGGCGTGTACCCGCCTCGCTCCCAGTGCTCACTCTCGTCCTCCTCGGGGTGGCCGCATGGTGCATCTGGTCGCGGGCGGCGTCCCCCACCGACGGCACCACGGTCAGCCCCGCGGACAGTGGCGTCTCCTTCGGGTCGATCGTGGTCTCCGACACCGAACCCGGCAGCCCGTTCCACCTCGGCGACCGGATCACCGCCATCGACGGGGTCGTGCTCGCCGAGCGCGTGGCCCAGCTCCCCGGCGGTCTCCCGACCGCCGTCGGCGACCGGCTGACCTACACCGTCCTGCGCGACGGCCGCACCATCGACCTCGGCGTCACCCTGGCGCCCTACCCGGTCGTCGACGGCCTGGCCGACTGGTGGCCGATGTTGCTCGTCGTCGCGTTGTTGATGGCCAGCTCGGTCACCGTCATCCGCGCCCGGCCACGCGATCCGGCCGCGCACGCGACCGTGCTGACCTCCGCCGTCGGCATCGTGGCCACGGTCGGCGCCGGCCTGTTCCCGCTCGCCGCGGTCGATCTCGTTGCCGGACACCAGTTCTGGCGCTGGTTCACCGGCCAGCTGGCGTTCGCGTTGCTGTGGGGCGCGGTGCTGCACTTCGCGCTCGCCTTTCCCGGGGTCGCCGCGCTGACCCGGCACCGGCTACTGGTCGCGGCCGGCTACCTGGGCACGCTGGCGCTCTACGGGCTCGTCTGGCTGGTCGCGGTGCTGGCGATCGACGACCCGGTGGAACGGCTGTACGCGGTCGGCGCGCCCGTGACGGCCAGCCTGTTCGGCTACCCGGCACTGATCATCTACGTGCTGGTCCGCAAGTTCCGAAGATCCACCGACACGCGCACCCGCCGGCCGCTGCTGTGGCTGCTGTGTGCGCTCGTCGCCAGCACGCTCACCTACTACGCGCTGTCCGCCATTCCGATCGTCACCGTCGGCCGCCCGCTGATGCCCTACGAGTACCAGGCACTGCCCTTCGCCGTGGTGCCGATCGCGATGGCCGCCGCGGTGTTGCGCTACCGGGCACTGAACATCGAGGTCGCGGTCAGTCGCTCACTGGTCTACGGCTCCCTGTTCGCCGGCGCGATCGGCCTCTACGTCGCCGTGGTCACCCTGCTCTCCGCGATCTTCGGCCAGCTCGACGAGGTCTGGCAGCAGGGCGCGATCGCCGCGACCATCGCGGTCCTGGTGCAACCGCTGCGCTACCGGCTGCGCAGGCTGATCAACAAACGGCTCTACGGCGAGCACGACGACCCGTTCCGGGTGGTCTCCGCGCTCGCCTCCCGGCTGGAGAACACCCCGACCGCGGCCACGATGCTCCCGGAGATCGTGGACATCGTGGCCGCGGCGTTACGCCTGCCGTACATGGCCATCGAGATCCAGGCCCGCGGCCGCAGCGAGACCGCGGCCAGCGTCGGCGTCACGACCGGCGACCAGGTGCGGATCCCACTGACCTTCCACGGCGAACGGGTCGGCAACCTGGTGGTGGGCAAGCGATCGCAGCGGGAGCTGACCCGGCCCGACCGCATGGCGCTCGCCGAGGTCGCCCGGCATGCCGGCGCCGCGGTCTACACCGCCCGGCTGACCAGGGACCTGCGCCGCAGCCGCGACCGCCTGGTGCACGCGCGGGAGCTGGAGCGGCGGCGGATCCTGCACGAGCTGCACGACGGGGTCGGCCCGACGCTGGCCGCGGTGGCGCTCGGCCTGGACGTCAGCCGGCGCACCGTCGGCGAGCAGACCCCGACCGGCGAGTTGCTCAGCCGGCTGCGCGACGAGTTACAGGCCGCGATCGTGGAGATCCGCCGCCTCGCCCACGGTCTGCGGCCGCCGGTGCTCGACCGGCTCGGCCTGATCCCGGCGATCCGGGAGTACGCGGGCGCGCTGGCGAGCCGGACCGCCGGGTCGGAGTCGTCGATGGACGGGGTGACGATCGTGCTGGAGGTGCCGTCGGCCATGCCGAAGCTGCCGGCACCGGTCGACGTCGCCGCGTACCGGATCATCTGTGAGGCGCTGACCAATGTGACCAGGCACGCGGCGGCCAGTTCCTGCGCGGTGCGGCTGTGGGTCGACGACGACCTGCACATCGAGGTGGTCGACGACGGGGTCGGGCTGCCGGCGGTGACCAACGGCGGGGTCGGCCTGTCCTCGATGCGCGAGCGGGCATCCGAGCTCGGCGGTGAGTGTCTGGTGGAGGCCGAACACGATGGGGGGACGCGGGTGTTCGCAACGCTGCCGCTGCCGAAGGAGGGGGGCTGATGCTGCGGGTCCTGGTGGTGGACGATCATCCGCTGTTCCGGTTCGGCCTGTGCACGGTGTTGGCGGCCGAGCCGACGATCGACGTGGTCGGCGAGGCGGCCACCGGGCGGGACGCGGTGAGCGCGGCGAAGGCCTTCGAGCCGGACGTGGTGGTGATGGACCTGCATCTGCCCGACATCGACGGCATCGAGGCCACCCGCCAGATCGTCACCGAACGCCAGCTCACCGGGGTGGTCGTGCTGACCATGTTCAACGACACCGAGTCCGTGTTCGCCGCGATGCGGGCCGGCGCGCGGGGGTATCTGCTGAAGGGGGCCGGGCAGGAGGAGATCGTCCGCGCGGTGCACGCGGTCGGCCGGGGCGAGGCCATCTTCGGCCCGGACATCGCCAACCGGGTGATCGGTTTCTTCAACACCGGCCCGACGACCGCCGACCAGCTCTTCCCCGAACTGACCACACGGGAGCGGGAGGTACTCGCCCTCATCGCCGACGGCGAGAGCAACGCGGTGATCGCCCGCCGCCTGTCCCTGAGCCCCAAGACCGTGCGCAACCACGTGTCGAGCATCTTCACCAAGCTCCACGTCGCCGACCGCGCCCAGGCCATCGTCCGCGCCCGCAAGGCCGGCCTCGGCGAACACCCCCCGCCACCACCCCCACCCCAGTAACCCCGCGAGTCCAACGCTCCCGACCATGCGTATCTCACAGTTCGCGCACGGGCGCCCGGTCGGGCAAACCCGGGACACCGGTCCCATGCGCCCGGGACGCCCGTTCGGGCAGCCTTCTTCTCGCACGGGCTTCGGCGTGCAGTGCGCCGGGTCGGGGGC
Organism: Actinophytocola sediminis; assembly: GCF_054779715.1. Lineage (NCBI taxonomy): Bacteria > Bacillati > Actinomycetota > Actinomycetes > Pseudonocardiales > Pseudonocardiaceae > Actinophytocola > Actinophytocola sediminis. Next base: position 54,301 of record NZ_BAAGXS010000071.1, read on the forward strand.
GTGCATAGGGAGAGCGGGAACGTAGATGTTGGAGCAGAACAGAATCCCGGTCGTCGTGCGGGCGACCGATCCCATCCTGCAGAACGGCGTACAGATGGCGCTGCGCACCCGCCAGGAGATCTGGCTCGTCGACGAGGAGGGCGCATCGCCGGACTCGGTCGCGCTGGTCGTGACCGACCGGTTCGACGAGCGGGCGGGCCAACTGCTGCGCAGCCTCCAGGTGCGCGGGTTCTCCCGGGTCGTGCTGATCGCCGGCGAGTTGGAGGACACCGAGATCCTGACCGCGGTCGAAGGCGGCGTCTGCGCCGTTGCCCGCCGGGCCGACACCACCCCGGACGTGCTCGTCCGGCTCGTCAAGGCGGCCTCCGCCGGGGAGGGCGCGCTGCCGCCCGACCTGCTCGGCAGGCTGCTCAACCGGGTCTCCCGGCTGCAGCGCCACGTGTTGGAGCCACGTGGCCTGCACCTGGCCGGCATCACCAACCGGGAGACCGAGGTCCTCCGGCTTGTCGCATCCGGACTGTCCACAAAGGAAATCGCGGACAAGCTCTGCTACTCGCAGCGGACGGTCAAGAGCATCCTGCACGACGTGACCAACCGGTTCCAGCTACGCAACCGGTCGCACGCTGTGGCCTACGCCTTACGCGAAGGTCTTATCTAGCAACGGAAAAGGCGGGGCGGCGACAGCCGCCCCGCACGTCAACCCTGTGCCGGACCGGACAGCCTGCCGGAGAAGGACACCGCCGGCCGGCAGTTGCCGTCCGCCGGCTCCGGGGCACCCGGGGTCTGACAGCTCACCTCGATGGTCAGCGGGGCGTTCGGCGCGAACGTCCACGGCTCGAGGAAGTGGTAGTCCAGGTCCCGGAAGTTCGCCAGTCCGGCCTCGAGCAACACGTCGTCCCCACGCAGGATCCGCAGCGTCCCGGTGTCCCCCCTCGGGTTCTGCATGATGATGTCGGTGACGACCAGCGTCTTGTTCGCCGGGAGCACGCCTTCTGGCACCTCGAACGGTTCGAACGCCGCCGGGTCGGGGTCGGCCGCGGTGTCGGTGGTGATCCGGAAGTCCACCGCCGAGCCGGACGAGATGTTCACCCCGTCGGGACTGGTGGTCGCGCCTCGCGCGGCGGTACCGCCATCGGCCGCGGCCGCCGCCGCCTCGGACGCCTTGACCTCGGCCGCGTTCGCCGACTGCTGCGCGTCGTCGGCCTTCTCCTCGGCCTGCCGCGCCGCGTTCATCATCTCGCCCTGTACCTGCGCCACCTCCTTGCGCGCCTCCTCGCGCGCGGCGGTCTGCACGGTCGGCTTGACCATCGTGAACCAGAGCACGGCGAGCACCCCGGCGAGCGCGAGCGCCGCCACCGCGGCCGGCAGCAACCACTTCGGCAGCAACTGCTGCTGCACCACGGTGCCGTTGACCGTGGTCGGCGGCAGGTCGCTGGACATCGCGGTGACCTGGAACGGGTGCCGGCGCTCGGTGCCCCGCAGGAACCGGTCGTAGGGCTTGGCGCGCAACCGAAGGAAGGCCGAGGTGCCCGGCTGCACCAACAGCGAGCTGTGGTTCAGCGTGAGCCTGAGCTGCTCCTCCGGGTCGGCGGCGACCACCTCCACGCCGACCGGGTGGTTGCCGGAGTTGTCCACCACGACCTCGTGCACGGCCTTGGTGCGGCACTGCGACGACTTCGGCGACAGCTCGACCTGGAGGTTGGTGAACTGCGCGACCTCGACCGTGCCCTCCTCGACCGAGGACCCGCCCGGCTCCTCCCTGGACAGCACCCGGACACCGAAGGGCACCGACCCGGCGAGCACCGAGGAGTCCCTCGGCGGGGTGAAGGTGACGGTGGCCTGACCGTCCTGCCCCGGCATCAGGTTCATCACCCTCGGGACGACCTCGGTCCACTCCCGCGTGTCCCCGACAATGTCCAAACTGAACTGGTCGACGAGCGTTCCGTTGTTCCGCACCAGGACGTTGGCCTCGATCGACTCACCCGGGGTTACGGACAGCTGCCTGCTCGCCATCGACGTGGTGGCTCCCATGCTGGGAAGTCTGGGAGCAGTGGGACCTTCCGGCAGGCTGCGAACGGGTGCGTGCCGGGGCGGCCGGTACTGCCCCATCGGGCGCGTCCGGACGTCCACTACGCCACCCGGCGGTCTGGGCCGGCGCCGGCGCGACCGCCATAGGTTGGGGCGCGGTGACACACGCCTGGAGGTCTGTCGTGCCCAAGCTATCCGTTCGCCTGCGCGCCGTCGCCGCCGGTGGGGCGGCGATGGCTGCCCTCGCCACCGTCGTGCTGGTTCCGGTGCTCACCCAGGCGCCGGCCGCACGCGCCGAGGTCGCGCCGGGCGCCACGATCCGCGCCTCGGTGGTGGACGGGACCAACGCCGAGGCGGAACTCGGCGCCTACCAACAGGAACTGGCCGCCGGCGGGAACGCGGTGGTGTTCACCAGCGACAGCCAGCTGGACGACCTGGCGACCTCGCCCGACGGCGAGCAGTACGCCAACGAGAACGTCTATGTCCGTGACCTGTCCGCCGGCCGCACGGTGATGATCAGCCGCGGCCAGTTCTCCTGGCCGGAGTCCGCCGGCTCCGCGCACGAACCACGGCACGACGGCGGCTCACCGGCGCCGGAGCCGGTGCTGGGTGAGGTGCCGCCGAACCAGGACAGCTACCAGCCGACGATCTCCGCCGACGGCCGGTTCGTGGCGTTCGTGACCACGGCGACCAACATCGTGCGCGCCGACGACGATCACGACCAGGACATCATCGTCTGCGACCGCGATCCGGACGGGGACGGCACGTTCGACGAGGACCGCGACGACGGCGACCGGGACTACCGGTACTTCCGGGTCACCACGCCGATCTACGACCACGGACGTGAGTACCGCACCGACGACCCGCGCCGGCCACGGCTGTCCGACGACGCCTCGCGCATCGTGTGGCAGGACCAGCGCGACGTCGAGGACAACCGGTACGCGCGGGTGCGCACCGCGACCCTTCGGCTGACCCCGGCGCACGACCCCGGCCCGCCGACATCCGCCGGCTGGGTGCCCACCCCGCTCGGCGACGAGCTGCTGGAGGACCAGGCCTACCCGGACGTGTCCGGGGACGGCCGGTTCGTCGTGCTGTCCGCGCGTTTCCTGAAACCGCGCCAGGACCACCACCGCAACGACCTGCGCCACGACGCGATCCTGCGGGTGGACACCGTGACCAGCGCGATCACCAGGGTGGACCTCGACCGGGCTGGCGACCCGATCGGCACCGAGGAGGCGATCTTCCTGTCCTCGCCGGTGATCTCCCGCGACGGCACGGTGATCGCGTTCGAGGCGGAGTGGTACGACTACGACCCGTGCGACGGAACCTGTTGGGACCGCGGCGGTCTGCCCGACGTGCACGCGGTGGGCGTCGGGCTGGACGGCCGGGTGACCGAGTCCGCGATCGTGTCCAGGGACAACGCTGGCGACCAGGTGAACGGTGTCGCACCGGGACTGTCCGGCGACGGCCGGTTCGTCTCCTTCGTGACCGACAACCGCGACGCGCACGACGGTGTGGACGATGTGGACGGTCACAGCTGCCTGTTCCGGCAGGACGACGGCGGCACCGAGACCCCGAAAGCGGCCGAGCCGCCGGTGGCCGACGCGCGGACGGACCGGACCAGCTGTCAGGTCGTGGTGCGGGATCTGGTGGTGGACCGGGAAAGGCTGGCCGCCGACGCGCCAAGGCTGCCCGGCGCGCTCGCCTCACCGGGTACCGAGGACCGCTGCGCCGACCCGATGCCGGCCGACGGCACGTGCGGCGGCAACGCCGACACCACCCCGTTCGGCACCGAGCGGTCGCCGACGCTGGCCGCCGACGGTCACCGGATCGCCTACGAGTCCGCCGCGACCGACCTGGTGCCCGACGTGCCGGACAACAACGACGCCCAGGACGTGTTCGTGCGGACGTTCCGGCCCGAGCTGCGCGCCGACCCCGGCCTGCTGGACTTCGGTGAGGTGCTGGTCGACACGCCGGTGACCGCCACGGTTCGCCTCGACCACGTTGGCATCGGCCCGCTGGTGGTCGCCGAGCTGGCGATCGAGGGTGCCGGGTTCACCGTGGCGGACCAGACCTGCGTGCTCGAGGGCGCGGTGGTGCAGCAGGCGGGCGGCTGTCTGGTCGAGATCGAGTTCCGGCCGCCGGCCGAGAACGACTTCGCGGGTGTGTTGCGGTTGGTGCTGACCGATGACCGGGAGTTCACCGTCGACCTGGTCGGTGTCGGCGTGCTCGAACTGGAAGAGCCTGGGCAGCCGGGACAGCCCGGTTCGGCGGCTTTCGCGGCCGCCCCGGACCCGGTGAGCTTCGGCTCCCGGCTGATCCGCTCGACCGGTCCTGCTGGGACGGTCACGGTCACCAACACCGGCGGCGGCACGCTCACGGTGAGTGGGGTGACGGTGGAGCCGCCAGCGGCCAGCGCGCACTACACGGTGACCGCCAACACCTGTGCCGGCGCGCCGCTGGCCCCCGGCGCGTCCTGCGCGGTGACCGTCTCGCTGGTCCCGGCGGCCGGTGGTGACCTGTCCGCCGTGCTGTCCTTTGAGGACGACGCGGCCGGCGCGCCGCATCTGGTCGGGTTGACCGGCTCGGCGCCGACCCCGGAGATCGAGCTGTCGCCGGCGGTGACCCAACCCGGCCGGGTGGTGACCGTGATCGGCACCGGCTTCACCCCGAACCAACTTGTCGTCGCGACGGCACCGCTGGCGGTCCAGACCAACCCGGTGACCGTGGCCGCCGACGGGACATTCCGGTCGGCGCTGCTGATCCTGCCCAAGTCGACTGCCGGCAACCGGGTGGTGGTGGCGAAGGTGACCGTGTTCCCCGAGGTCAACGCGGAGCAACCGCTGCTGGTGGTGACGCCGACCGTCGGGCCGGCGGAGTTCGTCGTGCGCGGCTGATCAGCGGGTGAGGAACGGGACCACCAGGTCCGCGAACGGTTGCGGGGCCGTGGCGTGGATCTCGTGGCCGACCGGGATCGTCTCGACCGTGGCCGCCGGCATCCTGGCCGCGGCCAGGGTGTGCCGCGCCGGGTCGAGGTGGCTGGTCGGGCCGCCGCTGATCCACAGCGTCGGCGCCGGGATGCGGCCGATGTTGGCCCACCACTGGGGGTTGGCGCGGCGGCCGTCGGCCCGGATCGGGGTCACCGCGCGCCAGTCGAACGGCGGCGGGATGGTCGGTTCCGCCGGCGGGTTCGGGTCCGGCAGCGGTGGACCGGTCTCCGGTGGCACCGGTGGGTCCTCGAGGACCAGGCGGCGGACCAGCTCGGGGTGACGACCGGCGAGCAGGGAGGCGACCAGTCCGCCGAGTGAATGGCCGACCAGGTCCATCTCGGACACCTCGGGCAGGGCGAGTAACACGTCGGCGACCATCAGGTCGACGGTGTAGGTGTCCGAACGGGGGCTCTGGCCGTGACCACGCAGGTCGAGGGCGATCGTGTGCCGGTCGGGCAGTGCGCGGGTGAGGTCGGTCCAGGTGGTGGCGTCGCCGCCGAGCCCGTGCAGCAGCACCACCGGTGGGCCGTTGCCAGGGGCTCCGGTGGTGCGGCGATGCAGCTCGACAGTGGAGGGCATCCGCCCAACCTAGTGGGTCAGGTCTGCTCGAACAGCTCGATCTCGGTAATCGCGACCTCGTTGCCGGCGACGGCCTTGAACGTCGACAGGATGTGGATCTCCACGCTGGTGGCGTTCTCGCCGTTCTCGACCTCGAGCGTCTGCGGGTCGGGGCGGTCCTGGAGGTTCAGGTCGGTGGTCTTTCCGGTGGAGAACACCAGGTGCAGCCGCTGCGCGCGGTGGCGGTCCTTGAAGTTCTCCTGCTGTCCGTTGTGGACGATCAGTCGGGCGAGGTCGACCTCGCGGTCGAAGGTGATCTGCAGGACCGGCTCCCGTGGCCCGCCGACCGGGGCGGCCCAGAAGGTGTTGGTCAGCCCGTCCAGGGCGAGGGTGCCGGGGAACTGTGCCAGTTGGACCGGGCTGACCGGTGGCTCGGCCGCGCGGACCGGTTCGTAGGTCGGGAAGAACAGGCCCTCGACGCCCGCCTTGACCGACATCGCCCGGTCGTTCACCCAGCCGCGGAACGGGGCGTAGACGCCGTAGAGGATGCCGGCGAGCAGCAGCACGACCGAGACCACCCGGCGGCCGACCCGGAAGACGGCGCTGACGGCGAGGCCGGCCTTGGACTTGCCGCCGCGGCCCCGGCGTTTCGCGCGCTCGCCGGACTTGCGCACCTTGGCGCCGCGGCGGCGGAACAGCCTGCGCCACCACGGGATCCTGGCCACCTGCGCCTCGGCCAGGGAGGTGCCGCACCGGCTGCAGAACTTCCTGGTCGGCACGTTGCCCTCACCGCACTCACCGCAGACGAGGTCGCCGGGCTCGAGCTTGCGGGACGGCGGTTGCCGCCGGACGTTGACGGTTTTCTGTTGCGCCTCCTGGGGAACGAGCTCGTCGGTGTGCGCGGTCGCCTTGCCGACGACCGGGGCGACGAGTTCGCCGGCCTCCTCGTCGGTGGCGTGCCGCTTGGCCGGTGGCCCGGGGGGCGGTGGAGGTGGTGGCAGCACGGGCGCGGAGCCGGCTGCGGGAGGTTGGGGTACGGCCGGCGGGGGCGGAAGCGCTGGCGCGCCGGGAGGTTTGATGGCTCCCGGTGGGGGCGGTGGCTTGGGCGCGGCACTCGGTGGTGGCGGAGGTGCTGGCACGCCGGGAGGTTGGGGAGCCGCGGGCGGAGGCGGCGGTGGCGCAGCAGGCGGTTTCGGCACACCGGGCGGCGGCGGTGGCGCGCCAGGAGGCTTCGGCGCACCCGGCGGAGGCGGTGGCGCGCCGGGAGGTCTCGGTGCGCCAGGTGGTCTCGGTGCGCCAGGTGGTCTCGGTGCGCCGGGTGGTGGCGGCGCGCCGGGCGGTCGGCCAGGCGCACCCGGTCGCGCTGCCGGCCCGGCGGTCTTGGTCTCCGTCGGCTCCCGGTTGCCGACATCCAGGTACAACGCCGACTGTAACCGCGCGAACCAGCCGCGCTTCGGCTGTTCCTCCTCGTCCTCCTGCGCCGCGGCCGGCACCGGTGCCGGCGCCAGCTTCTCCCCCGTCCACTCGAGAAACGCCCCGCACGAACCGCAGAACGCGTCGGTCTCCTTGTTGTGAAACCCACAGTTCTTGCAGACGATCACGGCCGGTCCACCTCCACTCTGTGCACGACATGCGCCGGCTTGGCGGCCGCGACCGCCTGGTCGACCAGGTCCATCGGCACGCTCGACGGGTCGTGCACCCGGATCCGCACCGCCAGCCGGGGCGAGGCCGCACCCGGCATCTCCGCCCCCGGCGACCGCGACCAGCCGACCTCACCGGAGTCCGCGATCTCCACCCGCCCACCGGTCAACACCTGCAGGTTCGCCCGCAGCCCGCCGACCGTCCCGCGCATCCGGTACATCTCGACGGCCGTCGCGACCACCGCCCGCCCGCGCTCGATCGGCCACCCCTCCTCCAGCTCGATGCCCACCCAGCTCGCCATCCACTCAAGGAAGTCCGCCGGTGCGAGGTACGGGTCGAAGTAGTCGACCAGACAGTCCAAAGTGGCCAGAATGGGCGCGAGCACGTCGTCGAAGCCACCGACGAAACGCTCGGTGAACGGATCCTCCTGGTACACCGCCGGCAACAGCTCGATGATCGGCGTGCCATTGCCAAGACCTGCCACCAACCCACGCATCAGTGATCCTCCACCCGCACGTGGTGCTCGTAGGAGAACACCAGGCTGTGCGCGTCGACGTCGAGCCGCTGCGCCTCCTCGCCCCGCTCGCCGGTCACCGGGTTCGCGCCGAACAACCGCACGTCCTCCACCAGGTCGACACCCCGCACCCGTTGCAGCAGCGCGTACACGTCGCCCGCCTGCACCGGCCGGCCGAAGTCCCACCCGCGCCCGTCGCGCCCGCCGCTGATCGGGTTCAGGTAGCCGTACAACGCCGCCAACGCCTCCGCGCGCACCCGCGCCGCGTCCAGCCTCGGCCGGGCGATCACCCGTGCCACCACCGTCACCCCGCGGTAGCGCGGCGGCGAGACCAGCACCCGGGTGCCGATCAGCCGCACCTCGTCGAGCCGGTCGGTGATCCGTTGCAGGGTCGCCTCCTCCGGCACCAGCTCGGCGAAGTCGATCCGCCCGCCGGTCTCCGCCGCCGCCGGGACGATCAGCACCCGCACCGAGCCCGGGTCGGTGTCGTCCTCGCCCGCGGTCACGCACCGGACTCTGGCCACGTCCGGCGCGGCCTCCTGGGTGATCGCCTCGTAGTCCTCCGCGGTGACCGCACGGCTGCGGGTGCGCAACAGGATCGGCCCGCGTGCCTTCGCCTGCTCGACGCTCTCCCCGTCCACCCCGCCGCCTGCGGCCTCCAGGTTCTCCACCCGGCTGACGAACGGGATCGACGACTTCAACGTCTGGATCGCGCCCTTGCCGACGTTGCCGACCCGCCCGCCACCGGTGGCATAGCGGCGCAGGCGGACCGTGGCGCCGTAGTCCGGCACCGCGCCGTACTGGCGAAGCCCGCCGTCCGGCTCGCGGATCACGGGTCCGAAGTGGACGATGCCGGACTCACCGTCCAGAATGTAGTGTCGATCGTGCTGCCCGCTGCCGGCGAAGTGCTGGACCGGTGACCACTCCAGCCAGCCATCGTCCGACGAGGTCTCCAGGATCGCGGTGCCGGTGCCGAGCACCACCGGCGTGCGGGCCACCGTGAACTGCTGCCCGGCCACCCCTTCGGACACGCCGAGCACCTCCTCCTCGATGATCTCGCAGTGGCTCGCGCCGACCGTGCCGCCGATCGTGCTCGCCGACAACGCGCTGACCATCGGCGAGGCGTTGTAGGTCGGGAAGTCCGCCGGCACCTCGATCACCCTGGCCCGCAGCCAACCCGCTGCCTCCCCGCCGAGCACCGCCGACTCGTGGTCGCCCGGCACGTGCACGTGGACCTCCCCGGCCGCGTTCAGCGCGCCGGTGCCGTCGGTGGACACCACACATCTGCGCCATTCCTTGCCGTTCCAGGCCTCCCAGCGCAGCGGCGGGTGGTCGGGGTGCACGCCGGTCCCCTCGACCTGACAGTCGAAGTCCAGGCGCACCACGCAGTTCGGCGCCGGATCGGACAGCCCGACGAGCATCGTGTCGCCGACGACGGGCACCTCGGAGAACACCGGGAACCGCTGGCCAAGCTTGAGCTCGTCGGTCCGGTCGGTCTGCGCGTCCTGGTCGGCCCCGCGGGTGGCCACCCGCGCCAGCGAGCACGGCACGATCCGCAGGTCCCCGTCGGTGGCGAACACGATCGACTCGTCGGCCTCGGTGCGCAGCGTGGCCACCGTGGTGCCGGCGGGAATGCCGACCGAGGCGATCGCCGGCGCCGACAGCCAGAACGTGACGCCCGCCTGGGCTGGGGTGGCCGCGATCAGCCGCAACCCGATGAGCTCGAGGAACTTCACGTACAACCGGTCGGGAACCTGGTTGAGCCGGAACAACAACTGGTCGGTCATGAACGCGAACGTCTCGATCAGCGTGACGCCGGGATCGGACACGTTGTGGTCGGTCCACTCCGGACAGCGCCGCATCACCATGCGCTTGGCGTCGTCGACCAGGTCCTGGAACCGCCGGTCGTCCAGGTTCGGCGCGGGCAGGGCCATCAGTAGTCACTCCCGTCCTCGGGGATCGTGTAGAACGGAAAGACCAGGTTGCGCCGGTCGTTGGTGTCCTTGCGCCGGTACTGGATGTCGATCAGCAGCATCCCCTGCTCGTCCCGCGCCGGGGAGACCAGCACGGCCTCGACGTCCACCCTCGGCTCCCAGCGGATCAGCGCCTCTCTGACCACTCTGGACAGTTCGGCGATGGTGGCCACGTTGATCGGGCGGAACACGAAGTCCCGGATCCGGCTGCCGAACTCGGGCCGCATCGGGCGCTCACCCGGGTAGGTCGACAGGATCAGGCGCATCGCCTGCTCCAGCTCGACCTCCCGGCGCACCAGGGCGATCCCACCCTGGGGCGCCACCGCGAGCGGGAACGCCCAGCCGGCACCGATGAAGTCCTGTGTCATTGTCCCGTCCCCTAGTTGAGCTTGATCAGCTGGCCCTTGACCTCGACCAGCGCGTTGCTGTTGATCCGCACGCCGAGCTTCCCCTCGAGCTCGAGCCGGCCATCGGTCTGGAGCTTGATCCCGCCGGTGCCGCCCCTGATCGTGATCGCGCCGAGGCCGCCACACTGGATGGTCAGCGAACCGGCGGCGGTCTTGCTCTCCGGCGGCTTCGGGTCACAGGTCAGCGTCACCGTGCCGGCGACCTGGTCGATCACCAGACCGAGCTTGTCGTCCTTGGTGCCCAACGAGATCGCCGACCTGATCGGCGGCAGGCCGGGCGGCCCCGGCGGCAGGTCATCGGTGAACTGCAGCTTGTTGCCCGCCGGGCTGGTGATGCCGCGCTCGTTGACCGCACCGGAACCACTGACCGCGGTGGTCAGCGCGCCGTACTTCGAGTTCGAGTTGATCAGTCCACCCAGGACGTACCCGCGCCGGGGATCGCCGAACTCGAAGCCGATCAACACCTCGTCGCCGACCTCCGGCAGGAACAGCGCGCCGCTGCGCGGACCGGCGCCCATCTGGGCCACCCTGGCCCAGTCGGACTCGAAGCTCGGCGAGAGCCACGGCAACGCGACCTTGACCCGCCCCAGCTTCTCCGGGTCCTGCACGTTCGTGACCACCCCGCACACGAGCCCGCCGAACCCCCGCCGCTGTTCCTGGCCACCCGAGGTCAGGCCGAGCAGGTTGCGGTTCTGTCTGCCGGAGACCCAGAACCTCGTGTGGTAGCCGTTCTCCTGCGCGTCGAACACGTGCCGGGCGTTGGTCACCGTCCACTTGCCGACGAACTGCTTTGGCACGCCGTCGATCTCCACCTGTGCGCCCGCCTGGATCGCCGGGTCCCCCATGGCATCGCCCTCCGCCTCGGCGAACGTGCTGCCGATGTGTTCGGCGACGCTCTTGGCCACCTCGTCGGCCGCCCGTGACGCGGCCGCCCCGGAGGCCAGTGGCCGGTCGACGACGAGGTGCGCGTTGTCGCTCGGCGCCGACCCGAAGTCGATCTTGGGTAGGCCGGGGATCGGCGGCAGGGCCGGCAATGACGGCAGTGGCGGCAGGAACCCGTCGGTGAACGAGTTCGCGAGCTGCTTGGGCACCTGACCGTCGATCGTCGCGGTGCCACTGGCCGCGTCGGCCTTCGCGGTCACCACCCTGGCGTTCTTCGAGTCCCACATCCGCACCTCGACCTCGGTGGTGATGTTGGCCGCGGAGATCCGGGGGAAGAAGCTCAGCAGGTTGTCCTTGAACATCAGCTTCCCGGAGCCGAGCCCGACGGCCGAGGCCGCGGCGCTCGCGGCCGCGCCGGCGAGCCCGCCGCCACCGGCCGCGCTGCCGGATGCCTTGCGGAAGAAGAACTTGTTGCCGGCGACCCCGGTCTCGTAGCCGATCTCACGGGCCCGTTGGGTGAGGAAGTCCCAGTCTGTCTGGGCGACCTGCGCGACGTGGGTGTGCGTGGTGGCCGTCGGGTCGATCCGGTCGAGCTGGAGGCCGGCGTTGGCCGCGATCTGGCGGGCGATGTCCGCGTCGGTCATGTTGACGAACGTCCTGGTGCGCTTGGCGCGCTGCAGGCGGTGTGCCCGCTCGTAGCCGCGGACCACGGTGAAGATCACGTTCTCCTGGCAGATCGCCTCGATCGAGGTGACCTCGGCGACGATCAGCGACGTGGTGGTGGTCTCGTTCTCCTTGCCTGCCTTGATCTCCAGCACCGTGCCGATCCGGATGCCGGCATCGGTGGTGAGCGTGCCGTCCTCGTCCACAAAGGTCAGCTCGACCATGTCCGGCAGGTGCAGGTGGGTGTCCACCACCGTGCGGATCAGCAGTTCCTCGTACTTGGCCGGGAGCGGCATGCCGAACGGGTAGCCGATGAACACTCCCGGGTGGACGATCGAGCCGAAGCTCCCGCCACCGAGCCCGCCGGTCATGACCGGGCCTTCGTGGTCAGCTCGTCGGCGTTGGGCAGGTAGATCACGGTGCCGGGCCGGACCCGCGACGGGTTCTGGATGCGGTTCACCTCCGCGATCCGGCGCCACAGCGCCGGTGTGCCGTAGTTGGTCACCGCGATCGACTGCAGGCTCTCGCCGTCGGCGACGGTGTGCGCGCGCCTGCCGGGCAGGCCGCCGGAGGTCGGGTTGGTCGGCAGGCTGCCCAGGATCGAGGGCACCTCCTCCATCTCCAACGAGATCTTGGCGCGGATCGGGATGCCGGCCGGGGTGAACCGCTCGTAGACCACCCGGCAGCTGGTCAGCTTCACGTCGTACATGAACCCGACCATCGGCGGCCCCCAGACGAAGGTCAGCGGCGCGGGCGCGGTGGCGAAGTTGCCGATGCCGCCGACCATGGCGAACAACCCGGTGCTCGGGTTCATCCAGGTGAGCAGGGTGTCGCAGCGCAGCTTGGTGAACGGGCCCTCGAAGACCACCTCGGCGAGCGCGATCTTGGACGCCTTCACGTTGCGCAGGTAGCTGCCGGAGGTGCCCGAGGTCTTGGGGCCGGTGGCCAGCCCGGTCTGGCCCGGCCGCTGCGGTTTGGTCATCCCGGACGTGGTCGACGTCCGGGACATGGTGATCTTCTCCGGGTTGAAGTCGAACGGCACGAAGCCGATGTTCGGCGGCTTGACACAGGTCAGCGACGCCGGGATGTGCGCGCCGAGCATCGACGCGACGCCGATCGCCGCGCCGGCGACCGACTCGATCACGTCCCTGGCCGCGCCGACGGTGTCGGCCGCCGCGTCGGTGACCGGGGTGACGTGCCTGGCGACGACCGCGGTCCCGGTGTCGCCGATGCTGGTCGCGGCCTGGCCGATGTCCTGTGCCCGGTCGGACACCGCACCCGCGGTGCCGGCGACCGCGGCGGCCGACGGGCCGGTCGCCGCCATGGCCGCGGCGTCGGCCCGTTGTGCCTCGTCGGAGAAGTCCACCATCTCAGCCGATCCTCTCGATCTCGCGCGCTGTCACAGGAATCCCTCGTGGACGAACGTCAGCCGCTCCACGGCGATGCCGAAGGTCTCCACGGTCAGCTCCGGTCCTTCCCACTTGGCCGGGTAGACGTTGCGCAGCGACCAACTGGTGACCGGCTGCACCTTCGCGTCGAACAGGGTGATCTCCGCGGTGCCGCCGCCACCGCTGGAGTCGGCGTTGATCCAGCCGGCGACCTTGCCGCGCAGCCAGGCCTGCACCCTGCTGGAGTCGGCCGCGTTCATCGCCCTGGTCAGCGTGATGTTCGGGTACTCGAGGTGCTCGGCGAGGATCGGCTGGGTCTCGTAGTTGCCGCCCTCCTTGACCCGCTGGTTCTTGAACTCCACCGCGAGCCCGGAGCACTTGGCCCACCCGCCGAGGTCGACGCCGTCGACGGTGACCCGGAACCGAGTGGTCAGCCCGAGCATGGCGCTCACGCTCATCGCCATGTCCGTCCCCTTCCGACAGTCCGTTGTGGACTAATAACTGGTCTGGTCCTCGAGGAAACCCTCGTGTTCGAACTCGAGGGTCTCGATGGCCACCTGGCTCGCGCCCGCGTCGAAGGAGGTGATGTTCCACTTCTTCGGCTTGGCGTTGGTCAGCGTCCAGGACAGCACCTCGGCGGTGTGCGAGTCGTGCAGCGTGATCGTCACCCAGCCGTCCATCGAGTGCTTGAACGAGTTGTCGGTCAGGAACGACTTCACGTTGCCGGAGTGCTCCTTGGTGGCCGCCCTGGTCAGCTTGACCGGGCTGTACTTGGTGTTGGCCGGGAAGAACCAGCGGGCGTTGCCGGCGTCGCCCGCGCGGTAGTCGGGCATCTCCCAGGTGACGTCAAGGCCCTCGGCCTTCGCCCAGCTGCCGAGGTCCCACTCGCCCGGGTTGGCGGTGACGGTGAACCGGTTCGCCACACCGATCTTCGACTGGTCGGTCAGTCCCATCTCGTGCTCCTAACGGAAGTCCGTGAGCAGGCCGGCCCGCTCGCGGTCGATCAACAGCTCCATCCGGATCCGGTTGCGCAGCCGGTCGTAGAGCCGCGCGGTCAGCTGGTCGAGGTCAAGGCGTTCGATCTCGATCGGCTGGTCGCTCGGGTCGGTCGCGGCGACCACCGGCGCCGGTGCCTGCGTCGGCACGAGTACCGGAACGGGTTGGGGCACCACCGAATCGACCCGCTCGACCCGCTCGACCGGCTGCGGCAGGGGCGCCGCCAGCTCGATGACCTGCGGCCGGCTGGCCGGCGTGTCGGGTTGGGCACCGCCGGCCGCCACGGCCTGCGCGAAGATCACCGACCGGGCCGCGGTGTCCTCGGCCTGCTCGGCGATCGTGCGCCGGATCAGCTCCATCGTGTTGGCGTCCAAGGTGTTCAGCGTCGGCTCGCCGGCCTGGGTGCGCTCCACGTTGATCACCTGCAGGATCTGCTCGGCCATCGCCTGGTCCTGCTCGGAGCGGCCGACCGGTATGTCCACAAGGGAGGGAACGGTGCCGGTGAGCTGGTCTGGCAGGTCCTCGGCGGTTGGTGCGGTCCATTCCTCCAGCGTGCGGATGGCCTGCGACTCGGCGACCAGGTCGAGTTCGGTTGGCATCGCGGGTGGTTCGGCGACCGGCGCCGGTGGGGGCGCGGGCGCGTCGACCGGGGCGAGCTGCACGCCGACCGTGCGGACCGCCTGGCCGATCACCTGGGTCAGTGACGGGTGCCGCAGCGGCGTCGGGTCGGCGTGCGCGGCCTCGGCGGCGACCGCCGCCGCCTCCAGTGCCTGGCCCGCCGGGGTGTGCTCGGCGGGGAGGGTCGCGCCCAGGGTGCGTTGTTGGACGGCGTGGACGAGTTCGTGGGCGAGTAGGCCGCGCGCTTTGGGGGTGTCCAGTGGACCGGCCTCGGCTGGCAGGTACACCTCGCCGCCTCGGGTGAACGCGCGGGCGCCCAGCGCGCGGGCCTCGACGGAGACCTCAGGACCGCGGTGGACCGGGATCGACGAGACGTCGATCTGTTGTGGGCCGCGGATGGCGGTGGCGAGGTCGGGGGGTATGTGGCCGGTGATCGGCTTCGCCGGCTGGCGGGGGTGGCGCACCGGGTCGCGGCGGGCGCTGGCGGTGGCCGGCACGGTGATCAGGCCGCCGCCGGGCCGGGTGGAGCGCGCGCTGACCGTGTCTGTCAGCCGGGAACCGGCGTGCCCGGTTGGCGAGGTCGAGGGGTTGTCACCGACCCGACGCGAACCAGCCGGCTCGGTCGACGGGCTGGCGCCAGCCGAACGCGAACCAGCGGGCTCGGTTGGCGAACTGTCACCGGCCGCACGCGAACCAGCCCGCGCGGTGGACCGGCCGTCTTCGCCGAATGAGCCCGTCGAGTCAGCCCGCACGCCACCATGGCCAGGTGGGCGTGGCGAACCGATCAGCTCGGTTGACCGGCCGGCGGGTGGCCGCGGCACCCCGATCAGCTCCGTCGACCGGCCACCGGACGAACCCAGGTCGGTCGGCACGGAACCAGGTGCGGACGGCGAACCGATCGGGTCAGCCGAGTGGCCGCCATCGCGTGCGCCAGCCAGCCCAGCCGACTGGCGATCGCCAGTCGGCACTCCACTGTCGGCTGGCGCGCGCCGCGAACCAGGCACCAGCTCCGCTTCGCCCGCCCCGATCCGAGTACCCACACCAGCTGGGTCAGCACCCCCGTCGCCGGGCACGGGCCGCGCACGCGGCCGTACCGGAGGCCCTACCCGCGAACGAGCCTGACCGCCGGCCCGCCGCTCACCATCCTCAGTGGACCGGTCAGCTGCCGCGCGAAAAGTGCCCGGCGCACGAACCGACGCCACCGGTGACGCCGGGGGCGACGTCACCGGTGGCGTCGAGGGCGGCGACTCGTCCCCGACGTCCTCGACCGCGCCCGGCGGCCCGCCCGACGACTCCGCGTGCCGCAACGGCGCGCCAAGCCCCAACCGTCTCGTCTGCCCCAGGCTCGGCCTGCGCTCCGCACGCACCGGCACGGCGGGCTTCGGCGGTGGCGCGGGCGCCGGTGCCACCTCGGCCGACGTGCTCTGGTTCAGCCACTCCGGGACATACCGCAGCCAGCCCGGCGCCCGGTGGGGCGTGGCCGGCTCGCGGGCCGCACCGACGAACGCCCCGGTCGCCTCGACCATCGCCGCCTGCCCGGCGACTGGTGGTCCACTTCGGACACCCGGGCGACGGACCAGCGGTCCGGCGGGCGCCGAGTGCTGGGCAACCGTTTGCGCAAACGATTCCGGTGGCACGACCGTCGCCAGGCCGTCGACCCGGCCGATCGTCGCGGCCACGGCCGGTGCGGACACCCGGCGATGGCCGAGCAACGGCGGCGACACCGGCGGCGGGGCCGACACCAGCGGCGCCGCCCGGCCGACCACGACCGGCAGCGGTGGCAACAACACCCACTGCCGCCCGGCCGGCCTTGCCGGCAGAACGTCCGATGTGGACGCCGGTGCGGGTGGCTGCCCACCCCGGCGCCGAAACGGCCACCGCATCAGCGCTGCCTCCCCTAGTCCGTCGCCGCGAAGGCGGTGTGGATCTTCCCGATCTCGGCGATCACGCGCTCCCGCACCGGGTGCTCGAGGTCCAGGATCGGACCGAGGTCCCAGTGCAGGTAGTAGGCGACGTACGCGACTTCCTCCCACATCCGGTCAGCCGCGTACGTCACGATCCCCCCGGCGCATCACCGGCGACGTCCACCGCGAAGTCGTTGCCACAGTGCGGGCAGCTGACCGCGACCTCGGTATGGCCGTCGGCGTTGATCCGCCGGTACAGGTCCTGCATGAACGCCAAGTCGGAGGCGAACAGGTTCTCGATCACGAACGTGTCCACCGCGGGCAGCGCGCCGAGCGAGGTGACCGTGCGCTCCAGCAACAGGACGGTCAGGTACGCGGGGTTCTGCCTGGCCCGCTGGTCGGCCTGGGTGGTGATCTCGTCCCGCGCGGTGGCCAACCGCATGACGCCGTCGCGGTGCACCTGGCCGTGCTCGTCGACGTAGCCGCGCGGCAGGGTGAACGGGTACTCGGTACGCAGCCCCGGCTCCACCGCCGTGGTCACGCGGACACCCGCTGGATGCGCTCGGACACGATGGTGACCGTCTCCATCAGCACCTCGCTCGACCCGGCCTTCAGCGCGCCGATCTCCAGCTTCGACGGCCACGCGTGCTCAAGGTGGTAGCGCGCGACCGGCTTGCCGGCGGTGTCGTACATGACCAGCGAGCAGCTCTTGCGCGCGGCCACGATGTCGCCCATCAACACGGCCTCGTGCCAGGCCCACAGCTCCATACTGGAGTTCTTGCCGCGCTTGAGCACCAGCGTGGCCGGCTTCGCCTTGCCTGGCAGCTTCTTGAGGATGACCTCGTTGTCGGTGGACTCCAGCAGCTCCACCGGCTCCACCTCGGTGGTGATGCCCTGCAGCTCGGAGAACGCGGCGATCTCGTAGCCGTCGATGGTGATCGAGAACCGTGCCGCGGTGATCGCGTCGTTCGGCTGGTTGGGCCCAAGTCCGGCCATTGCGGACACTCCTTAGTTGAGTCTGGACAGGACGGCTATTCCTCGAGCCCGGCCCCGTCGGCGAACTGCGAGATCCGGAACACCACGAACTCGGCCGGCTTCACCGGCGCGATGCCGATCTCGACGGTGAGGATGCCGGCGTCCCGGCTCTCCGCCGGGTTGTTCTCCTCGTCGCACTTGACGAAGAACGCCTGGGCCGGGGTCTTGCCGAACAGCGCGCCGTCACGCCACACCCGGCGCAGGAACATCGTCACCGTGCGCTTGACCGAGTCCCACAGCTTCGGGTCGTTCGGCTCGAACACCACCCAGTTGGTGCCCTGCAGGATCGACTTCTCCACGTAGTTGAACAGCCGCCGGACGTTGAGGTACCGCCATTCCGGGTCGCTGGACAGCGTCCGCGCGCCCCACACCCGGATCCCCTGTCCCCGGAACGACCTGATGCAGTTCACCGAGATCGGGTTCAGCACGTCGTGCTCGCCCTTGGTGATGTTCAGCTCCAGGGTGACCGCGCCGCGCACGACCTCGTTGGCCGGCGCCTTGTGCACGCCACGGCTGGCGTCGTTGCGCGCCCAGATGCCGGCCAGGTGGCCCGACGGCGGGACGAAGACCTGCTTGCCGGCCACCGGGTCGGCGACCTTGATCCACGGCCAGTACAGCGCGGCGTACTTGGAGTCGTAGCCGGTGACGTCCAGCCGCCACTCCTTGACCTCCTGGGCCTTGAGTCCGGGCGGAGTGTCCAAAATGGCCACCCGGTCGGCCATCAGCTCGCAGTGCGCGATCATCGCCAGCTGCACGGCCTTGACGTCCTCGGCGCTGAGCACGCCCCGCTGGTAGGCGGCCATCAGGTCCGGCACGCTCAGCATGGTGATCTCGTCGATCGCCTCCAGGCCACCGAATCCCGTCCGGTCCGACGAGTTGCCGACGTAGTCGTTCGCGCCGACCAGCACCGGCGCGGTGCCGGGCGAGCCGAGCGCGATCTCCCCGTGCCTTGGCACCGCGAGCGCCTTGCCCTTGGTCTCCTCGACCAGGATCAGCTTGGACTGCTGGCGGACCACGGTGGCCACGTTGTTGGGGCCGCGCTTGGTGGTCACGTTGTCGAACGTCTCGACCGCCTTGCCGCCCTGCTTGACCACCAGCTTGAAGGTGTCCTCGGACTCCTCGCCGGCCGGCGCGACCTCCACCGCGAGATCGCCGACATCGCTGCCGCGCGCGGAGATGGTCAGCGCCGTCCGGCCGTCCGCCGCGGTGCCCGGCAACTCGGCCGCCGGCAGCGCGGCCTGCCCGGCATCGCCGTTGGTCGCGCCCGCACCGCCGCCGACGCGCACCACGTAGGCGGTACCGCCACCGTTCTGGAAGTAGCCGTACACCGCGTGCGCCAGGTAGAAGCCGTCGACGAAGTCGCCGAAGTTCTGCCGGAACTGCGTCCAGTTGGTGACGAGCACGGGCTCGTGCAGGGGGCCGCGCTCGGCGAAGCCCACGAAGGCGGCGACCGCGGTCCCGACGGCCTCGATCGGCCGCGAACCCGACGACACTTCCTCCATGTACACACCGGGCGCGAGGTAACTGCTGGCCATCTCGGGTGTCTCCCTCGTTGCGTGGTGAGCGTGCCGCCGGCGTGGTCGCCCGCGACGGAGCACTGGGTTGATCCTGTTGGTTGCCGCCCGGGCGCCGCAGTCGTCGGCGGGCGGGGCATCGGGCAGGCCCCGGCGGACCATGGGGCGCTCGCGCCTGCCCCAAAGGACGGGCCGGGGCAAGGTGTGGCCGATGGCGCGCCCGTCGACACTTGACCGGTGATCACCGAGGTTGACGAGGCGCTGTGCGTGCTGCTCGGCCGGTCGCTGCCGGAGGGCACGATGATCCGGCTGGACCCGCCAAAACCCACCTGGGAGACCGAACGCCCGTCCAACGCGATCGACCTGTTCCTGTTCGGGCTGCGCGACGACCCCGGCGGCCGGGAGTCCGGGTGGGACGAACGGCGCGACGAGCGGGGCGCGGTCGTGGCCAGGCGGGACCCGGTTCGCCGGTGCGCACTGTCCTATTTGGTCACCGCGCGGGCGCCGAGGATCAGCGAGGAGCACCTGTTGCTCGGGGTCGCGTTGCGCACCATGATCTTCACCGACGTGCTGCCGCCGGACTGCCTGCCGAGCACCCTCGCCGAGCTCGACGCGCCGGTGTTCATCCAGGTCGCCGACACCGAGCCGGGCGCGTTGTGGAGCAACCTCGGCATGCCGGCCCGCGCCGCGTTCGCGGTCGTCGTCAGCGCGCCGTTCGTGCCGGAGCCGGACACCGACCTCGCCCCGCCGGCGGAGAGGATCCGCCTGAACTCCGGGCAGGACCCCACCCCGCCGCGCGGTCCGCTCGCGCCAAGCGAGCCCAGGCGTTGGGTGCGCACCCCGTGAGTCCCGGCGCCAAGCAGGGCGACAAGGTCGTCGGCACCGACGTGCACATCATCATGGTCCCCTCCCCCGGCGGCCCGGTGCCCACGCCGCTGCCGCACCCGTTCGCCGGCACGATCACCGGTGGCTGCAGCACGAACGTGCTCATCGGTGGCATGCCGGCGGCCACCCTGGGGTCCACCGCGACCAACGCGCCGCCACACCTCCCGCAGGGCGGCCCGTTCCAGAAGCCACCGACCAACCAGGGCACGGTCATCAAGGGCAGTGCGACCGTGCTGATCAACAGCAGGCCGGCCGCGCGCGCCGGCGACCGGGTGAACACCTGCAACGACCCCGCTCCCGCGCCGACCAGCTCGATCGTCGCGGTGAGCACAGTGGACATCGGCGGGTAGCAGCGAAGGAGCAGCCGTGACCGACCAGCCGGCCAAGCCACCGATCCTGGGACAGGGGAAGGAAAACCCCCAGCAGTGGGTGGCCTACCTGCAGGAGATGCTGAACTGGTTCTACGGCATGCAGGTCGTCAGCCAGGACGGCGATTTCGGTCACCACACGAGAAACGCGGTCAAGCACCTGCGCGGCCAGCTCGGCCTGTCCGCCGAACCCGTGGTGGACGCCCGGCTCTGGAAGGAGCTGGAGGGCGCTGGCGCGGCCGACGACGGGGACGGGATCGGCGAACCGGTCGACGTCGCGGTCACGCTCGTGCCCGGCGACGCGGAGACCAGCTGGGCCGCGGCCATCGCGATGGTGGCCTCGGCCAACGACAACCCGCAGACCATCGACACCGTGCTGGCGACCTCCCCGCAGCGCGGGCGCACCGCGACCGAGGCCAGGGCGCTGGCCGCCGAGCGGTTCGGGTTGCGCGAGCAGGCCTGCCACGCGAGCAGGGCGGAGAGCTGGGCCGGGGTGCTGCGCGCGCACGGCGCGCTGTGGGTACAAGTGCCCGGCGACGAGTACCACGTGTTCGTGGTCGCCGGGATCAGGGCCGACGGCGACGTGGTGCACGTGCACGTCCTCGACCCGCGCACCGGCTACGACGCGTGGGCCGACTTCGCCGCCTTCTGCGCCGGCTACCACCTCACCCAGGGAGCCGACATCCAGGTACTGGCCGCCCGCTAGGGCTGCGATGCCCTGAATGAGGCATTGGCGACGCTCACCGTCCTGAATGGGGCATTCAGGGCAGTTGACTCCGCCCTTCGGCGGCGACGAGGCCGGCCGGTGCGATCGGCACCGCAACCAGCACCACCATGCCGATGGACGCCAGCTCCCGGTCGTGCCGGACGAACCAGTTGCGCCCGTTCGCCTGCGCGGCAACGGGTCTGCCCGAGGTGGCCAACGCGGTCACCGCCAGCGAGTAGTCGGTGGTGCCCCGCACGCTCACCAGCGTCAGGTCGCACCGCCGGTCGAAGTCGATCTCGCAGCGACCGGCGAACGCGACCGTTGTCGCCGCCGGGAAGTCGTGGCGCAGCTGGGTGAACACGTGTCCGGCGGTCGAGGTGATGGCCGGGCTGGCCGAGCCGAGCCCACGCACCATCACCCCACTCGCCAAGCCGCGCACCGCTTTCAGCGCACACGCCCGCACATTGTCCATAGTGGACAGATCACCCGTGCCGACGAGGTCGAGGTTTCCGGTGAGCACGAGGTCGATCCGGATGCCGAGGTGTCCGATGTCCACGGCCGCACGCGCCACCGGCATCGACGGCAACGCGTACCGGAAGCGCTGCGGCACCGCCATCAGGCACCGAGCAGGACCAGGCTGGCACCGCCGGTCTCGGGCGCCAGCGCGATCGCGAACACGGCGACGAGCACGATGACCCCAGCCGCGGCGAGGTCATCGGCGTGCCGCTCCACCCAGCTCGGCGCGGTGTGCGCCACCGGCTCCGGCTCGGCGGCCGGCAGGCTGTGCGGGGTGACAGTCACGGTCAGCTTGTAGCCGAGCTGACCGGTCACCTTCGCGTTGCCGTGCTCGGTCGGCACCTCGTAGTCGAGGTGGCAGCTGCCGCTGAACTCGATCCGGTTGGGGGTCAAGGGACTCGCCGACACCTGCAGGAACTCGGTGCCCACCGCGGCGGACAGGCCGGGGGTGTCCGAACCGAGGTTGCTCACCGAGAGCTGGTTGGTCAGCCCGTCGAGCGCCTGCCCGGCGGACACGCTGAGTCCATTGTGGTCAACACGGGCACCGGCCAGCCCGTGCGGAAAGGCCACAGTGGACTCACCGGTGAGGACGAGCGCCAGCTCGATGAGGGCCGCGCCGACGTCCACCGCGGCGTCCGCGATCGGGATCTCCGGCCAGCTGTACTTCAGCGCGGGCGCACCGTTCTCGAAGAAGGAGGCCGGGATCTGGTCGGCCCGCGCGCCGGTGGAGTGCAGCCCGCCGGCCGCGTGCCCGTGCGGCTGCTCGGTCGGGTGGGGGTGCGCGGCCTCGCCGGTGAGCGCGGCCCACGTGGCGGCGTCGACCACCCCGGTAGCCGGCAATCCTTGCTGGGTCTGGAAATGCCGCACGACCGACTCGAGTGCCTCGTCGAACGTGCCGCTCTCCGCGGTGACCGTCTGCTGGTAGTGGTGGTTGAGGGTCTGCTGGAGGTACGACACCCAGTCGCCGCTGACGCCAGCGCCCAGCTCCGGTTCATTCGCCATGGAAGAACGCTAGGTCGGGGCGGGGCCGGCTCGGATGGCCGATGGGGCAGAAAATCGGGCCAGCCTGGCCGATCACCCGTCGTGCGGCGCGCGGGACCAGTTGCCGTCCGGCTCCTGCCAGGCCGCGTGCCCGCGCGGCAGGTCGGCGAAGTCGCGGATGTGTGGATGGTCGGTGACCAGGTGGCGCAGATGCACCCAGCCGGTCTCGGTATCGGTGCCCCGGCGGTCGTGGAACTCCCAGCGCCCGGCGGTGGTGTGCACGATCCCCACGATCGGCGCCTCGCCGAGGATGACCCTGGTGGAGCCGGCGACCAGTTCGTCGCCCTCGGTGTCCGGGAACGGCGAGTCGGCCAGGTCGGCGAGCCTGGTCCACTGGCCGGGCGGGTGGTCGTCGCGCGGCAGCCACAGCCACGGCTGGTTGGCCCGGCACCGCTCGCCCGCGCCCGGCTGCCACGGGAACAGCCCGTGCCGGTCGGGCCAGACGAGCTGCCAGGCCGGCACGCTCGCCCGGTAGAAGTCCCCGGCCAGGGCCAGCACCTCGGCCTGCCAGCTCGGGTGCACCGGCCGGACCACCACCGGGTACCCGTCGAGCACGCCGAGCCGCTCCTCGTCCTGGCGCAGCCGCTGCCCGGCCAGCACCTGCTGCCCGACGGCGTTGATCCAGGTGTGCATGTCCCGCCCGCGCAGGCCGAACATGCAGACCTCGGGCACGCGCAGGGAGTGCCACATGCCGACCGAGTACGCCCAGCCGGGCACCTCGTGCTCCTCGGCGACGACCACGACGCTCCAGCCGTGCTCCTCGACGTGCCACACCATGTTGAGCTCACGGGGGCCGAGGCCGGCCGGCACCTCACCGCCGGCGCACAGCCAACAACGGCAGGCGTCCGCCACAGTCACCCGGCGACCATAGCCCGCCCGATGATCACCGTGGCCTCCTCCCCGTCCTCGCTGACCGCCCGCGCGTCCAGGCCGGCAGCCGCCATGACCGCCACCGCCGAGGGCGCCTGCCGCTCGCTGGTCTCCACCAGCAGGTGACCGCCCGGCGCGAGCCAGGCCGGCGCCTCGGCGGCCACCCGGCGCAGCACGTGCAGCCCGTCGGCACCGCCGTCCAGCGCGACACGCGGCTCGTGGTCGCGGGCCTCCGGCGGCATCAGGTCGATGGCCTCGGTCGGCACGTAGGGCACGTTGGCCACCAGCACCTCGACCAGGCCACGCAGCCGCGCGGGCAGCGGGTCGAACAGGTCGCCCAGGTAGACCCGAGGCACGTTGCGCCGCGCGGCCCGCACCGCCGCCGCCGACACGTCGGCCGAGTACAGCTCGACCGCCACCGCGGCGGCCACCGCCGCGCCCACCGCGCCACAGCCACAGCACAGGTCGACGACCACCGAACCCGGCCCGGCCAGCGCGGCCGCCTGGTCGGCGAGGAACTCCGTGCGGTGCCTCGGCACGAACACGCCGGGCTCGACGACCAGCCGCAGCCCGTGGAACTCCGCCCAGCCGAGCACGTACTCCAACGGCTCCCCGGCCGCCCGGCGCGCGACCAGCTCCGCCAACACCGCCGGGCTGGTCGCGGCCTCGTCGAGCAACCGCGCCTCCTCCTCGGCGAACACGCATCCCGCCGCCCGTAGCCGGGCCACCACGTCCATCTACCGCGCCGGCGGCACGTCGTCGAGCAGGCCCTGGTCGTAGGCCATGGCCACCGCCTCGGTCCGCCTGGCCGCGCCCAGCTTCGCCATGATCCGGGACAGGTGCACGCTCACCGTCTTCTCGCTGATGTAGAGCTCCTCACCGACCTGGCGGTTGGTCTGGCCGAGCGCGACCAGCCGCAGCACGCTGCGCTCCCTGGGGGTGAACGGGTCGAGCGTCTCGCGCGGCCCCGGCCCGGCGCCAAGCGGCAGCCGCGCGCGGCGGGCCAGCTTGCGGATGGCCTCGCGCAGCGGCACCGCGCCGAGCCGGACCGCCACCTCCTCGGCGGCCAGCAGCTCGGCCGCCGCGGTGTCCCGGTCCTCGACCCGCAGCAGCGCCTCGGCCAGCCGCCACCGGCAGATGGCCTGCTCGTACACCGCGCCGTAGCCGAACGTCTCGATCGCCGCGCGCCACCGCGCCGGGTCGCTCTCGCCGGTCAGCCTGCTCGCCTCGGCCTCCGCCCTGGCCAGCCAGCCCTGCCCCTCCGGGCCGAGCTGCCCGTTGCGCGGTCGCCCGAGCCGCAGCCCGGCGGTGGCGCGCGCCAGCTCGATCAGCCGCGCCGCCTCGTCGACGGCC
>NZ_BAAGXS010000072.1:0-3912 GCF_054779715.1 Actinophytocola sediminis
GATGAGGCCGAGTTGGTCGCCGACTACCTCGATGGCGACTGCGCCGGTGAGGTCGCCCCGGAGGTGCCCGCGCCGGCCACGCCGGCCGAGGACCAGGCGGCGCGGCCGGTTGAGCATGGGGAGGTGTGACCGTGCCTCGTTCCCGGATCTGTCTCGGTGGTTGTGATCGGCGGGTTGGCCGCGCGCATGCCTGCCCGGCGTGCTGGGCACGGCTGCCGGAACGTCTACGCGGGCCGATCGCCAGCGCTCGGCCCAAGACCCGCGCGTACTCGGTCGCGCTGCACAACGCGCACGAGTGGTTCGCGGAGAACCCGCCCCGGGGCACCTCGGGTCGGAGGTTCGTATCGTGATCGTGATCCAGGGTGGCGGCGTGGCCGAGTACGTGATCTTCCTGGTCGGGTGCCACGACGTGACCATGCTGCACGTCGAGCTGTCACCGACCGAGGCCGCGTTGATCAGGCAGCTGTCCCGGATGTCCCGTGAGGCGTCCGAGAACGACTGCCAGCCTCGACTGTCCATTGTGAAGCGTGACCATCCCGAACTGGACCCCGAACTGGACAAGGTTGTGAGCATCGACGAGCAGAACCCCGTCGCGTCCCCCTTCGGTGATCGTGCCCGCCTCGGCCTCGCGGGAGACGTGGTTACGGGCCCGGCTCGGCGGGCTCGGGGGTTCGGAGGTGGCGGCGGTGTGCGGGCTGTCGCCGTGGGCGACGCCGTATCAGGTGTGGCTGGAGAAGACCGGGCGCGCTGACCCCGAGCCCGATCTGGCCAGCCTGGAGCGGATGCGGTGGGGCACGCTGCTGGAGCCGGTGTTGCTGGCCGAGTGGGACGAGCGCAACCCCGAGTACATCCTGACCGGCGGTGCTGGCCTGTACGCGGACGCGGAGTACCCGTGGATGCTGGCCACGGTGGACGGTCTGGCCTGGACCCCGGACCAGGCGCTGGCCGGGGTGGTGGAGGCGAAGACCGGCAGTCACCGCACGGCCATGCGGTGGGCCGAGGGTGAGACGCCGGTCTACTACGTCACCCAGGTGCAGTGGTACATGCGGATCCTCGGCGCACCGCGGGCGTTCGTGTGCGCGTTGCTCGACACCAGCAGCTACGTGGAGCGGGTGATCGAGCGCGACGACGAGCTGATCACGGATCTGGTGGAGGTCGCCGAAGAGTTCTGGAGCCTCGTCGAGCACGACGAACCGCCCCCGGTTGACGGGTCGGAGATCACCCGCCGCACGCTGGCGCGGGCTCGCGCGCACGCCGGCGAGGAGATCGAGCTGGACCGTTCGTGGCTCACGGAGTTGGCGCACCGCGCCGAGCTGACCGAGACCATCAGCCTGCTGGAGGCCGAACGCGCCGTGATCGACAACCGGGTCCGCGCCGCACTGAGCACCGCCGAGGCCGCCTCGGTCGACGGCCAGCGGGTGGCCACGCACAAGGCGTCGGCCAAGCCGTCCCGCTCCTGCGCCTACGACGCCTTCGCCGCCGAGCACCCCGACCTGTACGCCCGGTACGTGACCGAGAAGCCGGCCAGCCGCCGGCTGCTGTATCCCCGACCCACCCCACAACCCCGCCTGGAGGGATAACACACGAGCAACGCCAGCACCCGCGCCGCCCTGGCCCGTCGCACCGCGACCCGCCCGAGCGGCAGTGAACCCCGTAGCGATCTTCGTTCGCTGCTCGAACGCCAGAAGCCCGAGATCGCCCGCGCGCTCACCGGCACCGCGCTGGACCCGGAACGGTTCACCCGGGTCGCACTGACCGTGATCCGCCAGTCACCCAAGCTCCAGAGATGCCGGCCCGAGTCGTTGTTGGGTGCGCTGATGACCGCCGCCCAACTCGGCCTGGAACCCGGCCCGCTGGGCGAGGCGTACCTGGTGCCGTTCAAGGACCAGGTGACCTTCATCCCCGGCTACCGGGGACTGCTCAAGCTCGCGTGGAACTCCGGTCAGCTCAAGCACATCTCCGCCCGCGTGGTGTACGAGGCGGACCGGTTCGACTACGCCTACGGCCTGCACCCCGACCTGACCCACAAGCCCGCGCGCGGGGACCGCGGTGGCATCACCGACGTCTACGCCTGCGCCGTGCTGGTGGACGGCGGAGCCGAGTTCGAGGTGCTGTCCGTCGCCGACGTCGAGGCCACCCGGGCACGGTCCCGTGCCAAGTCAGATGGCCCGTGGGTGACCGACTGGGACGCCATGGCCCGCAAGACCGCCGTGCGCCAACTCTCGAAATGGCTGCCGATGACGACCACCCTCAACCGCGCCATCGCCGCCGAGGGCCACGTGCGCACCGAGCTGGACCCCGATGTGCTCGACACCTTCGACCCCACCGCCGACGACCCCACCGCCGACGACCCCACCGCCGACGACCCCACCGACGANACGACGCCCAGGTGATCGACGACCCCGCCGACGACTCCACCGACGAACTCGCTGGCGGAGAGACCGGCGCGGTCACTGCCGAGGGTGAGTGAGCCGACCCGCACAAGCCAGCGTAAGAGCCTGTCGCCGTGGGGTGAGCTGTACGCGCAGCTGCTCCGTGCGGAGTCGATCGAGCACCGACGCACACCCGACCAACACGCGCTGTCCACGCGGTTCCGCGCCGAGGAGGCCGTACAGGCGCTGAACGCCGCGCACACGGCGAACCAGGAGCGTCGGGAGCGGGTGCTGCGGCACCCGGACCTCGCCACGCAGCTACGTGATGTGCTCGGCGTCGCGGACGCGTCGCGCTGGAACGGCTACGTCCCGCCGGCCCAGGTTCCGGGTTCGGTTCGCTTCGCGCGCACGGTGCCGGAGCGTGTGCGCCGGTCAGCATCGGAGGAGGAGCGCTACTTCGTGGCGAACACGTCGCCGGTCCGGCGGAGGTTGGTCGAGATCTGCGCGGAGGCCTTCCGGCGTGAGCGGGCCGTGGACGGTGATGGTTGAGCACAGCGGGTTTCAAGGTCGTGCGGTGGGCGTCGCAGAAGGCGCCCACCGTGCGGCGGCCGGACGGTAAGGCGGACACCGTGACACACCTCGTGCTGGTCTGCCTGGCTGTGTATGCGGACGGAGACGGGCATGCGCGGCCGGGTGTCGCCACCCTCGCCGAGGATGCCCGATTGACCACCCGTGCCACGGCCGATGCGCTCGCCCGGCTGGAGCACGCGGGACTCATTGACCGAGTGCAGGAACTCACGGGCGGCACCGTGGTGTGGCGGCTGAACCTGTCCGCCCAGCGGGGCGATGCGGAACGGCACGAAGCCCACGAGCGGAACGAGCTGGCGCGCCGAAAGCACGCCGAGCGGTCCCGCCGGTACCGCGCACGGAAAGCCCTGCGTGACGCCGAAGTGGAGCGTGACGTGACGCCGAACCGGAGCGTCACCAACGCCAGCGTGACGCCGAACCTCGACGCACGTGACGCCGAGGTAGAACGCACGTCACGCTCTACCTCGACGCACGTGACGCCGCCGGAACCGTCACAACCGCAGGTCACTCCGGCTACAACTGCCAGAGAACTACCAATGAACTGCCAGAGAACTGCCAAACCAATCAACCCAGCGCAACCCTCACACGCGCACGACCGCGCGCACGAGACCGACGCCGTGATCACCGCCATCCGGCTTCGCACCGGCAAGACCGTCACCCCCGACTGGGCGGCCCGCGTGATCGAGCACCTGCTCGGCAACCGCACCGACATCGCCAGCCGGACCGGCTACCTCATCGCCGCCATCCGCAAGGAACCCAGCCCGCATCAACGGTTCCTGCCCGCACCCCAGCCTCCACCATTCCGAAAGGACACATCGGCATGACCACGACCATCGGGGAGACAATGGGGCAGCGCTCCGGCGTTGCCCGCCCGGTACGCGCCCCCGGCCGCGCAATCGGCCCCTGTGCGCGCGGCTCGCGCCGCCCCTGGCCGCGCGGGGGCGGCCGGCCC
>NZ_BAAGXS010000073.1:0-65902 GCF_054779715.1 Actinophytocola sediminis
TCGGTGGCTGTCCGCAGAGGAGGAACGCGCGATGCGTAGCTGGGACTGGTGACCCCGAGTTGTCGACCGATCTGTCCGTCGCCGTGTTCGGCCGTCGTTTCCCTGAGAGGTGGTGTGTGCGATGTTGCGGAGTTGGGACTGGTGAACTCGCCACTCTGAACAGCGTCGTCGGTCTCGCGCCCGCCCGGGCCAACGGGCACCTGCCCCCTCCGGGTACGGGCGCGACGCCACGACGTCCCAATGAGACCGGTCAGCGCGATCCCCGCCACTCCACCGGCGGCGACCGCGAGTACCGGGCTGGTCATGTCAGCGAGTATGCCGGCACCGAGGACCGCGACCCCCTGGGAGGACAACACCCCCGCACCGGCCAACCCGGACGCGGCTCCCCGCTGGCCGTCGGGCACCGCGAGCACGAACGCCGCCTGCGCGAGCACCAGGTAACCGGTGGCGAACGCCCCCGACACCGCCCACAACCCGGTGACCACCGCCAGCGGCGGCTCGAGCAGGCACAGTGCCAGCGGCACCCCGGCCGCGAGTGCGAACCACCACGTCGCCCGGTCGCGGTGGCCCTCGCCGACCCGCGCGACCAGCCACCCGCCGGCGATGCTGCCGACGGGCACGGCGGCCATCAGCAGGCCGACCGCGGCGACCGGGACGCCGAGCTCCGCCGCGTACGGCGCGGCCAGGCCCTCGGGGATGATGAACAGGCCAGCCAACCACGACAGCGCGGTCAACCCGCGCAGCCAGGGATCACGCCAGATCAGCCTGGCCGCGCCGCCCGCGCGGTCGTCGCCGGCGCGCCGTGCGGCCGGCCGGCTGGTGACTCCGGTCAGCACCACGAGCGCGCCGACCACGAAAGTCAGCGCGTTCAGGCCGAGTGCGAGGTGCGGCTCGACCACCGCGACCAGCGCTCCGCCGCCGAGAAAGCCGGCGACCTGCGCGGACTGGTTGGTGACCGTGCGCAGGGCGAGCCCGGCGACGTACCGCTCGCCGGACAGGATCGTCGGCAGCAGCGCCTGCTGGGCCGCCTTGAACGGCGCCCCGCCGAGCGTGAGCAGGAACACCAGCGCCAACAGCACCGGCAACGGCAACGACGGGATCGCCATCAGGCCGGCGAACACCGCGCGGACCAGGTCGACGACGACCATCAGCTCGCGCCGGGGGAAGCGGTCGGCCAGCCCGCCGAGCAGCACCCCGCCGACCAGCGCCGGCAGAAACGTGAACGCGTAGGTGAGCGCGGTCAGCCCGGCCGAGCCGGTCTGGGTGTACACCAGCACGGCCAGCCCGACGCGCGCGAGCTGGTCGCCGGCGACCGACAGCAGCTCCGCTGACCAGAGCGCGCGGAACTCGGGTACGGCCAGCACGCCGCGAAACCCAGCCCCACCCATCCGTTCGCCTCGCTCCTGACGCCAACAGGCCGCACTCCGCGCGGCCTGTGTTCCTGACATTAAAGCCACGTCAGCGACAGATCGCGGTCATGTCGGTTGTCTACCCGAATGGCCCACCCGGATAACAAAGGGTAGCGAGAACCGGTCAGAAAATCTGGCCAGCGACTGTCATGTTTGCCCGTCATTGTGGCGGTATGACGATGAATGCGAAGGTGGCGCTGGTCGCCGGGGGATCAAGGGCGGCGGGCCGGGGGATCGCGGTCGAGCTCGGCCGGCTGGGCATGACGGTGTACGTGACCGGGCGAACCACCCGGGGGCAGCGGTCGGAGATGAACCGGCCGGAGACGATCGAGGAGACCGCCGAGCTGGTCACCGCCGCCGGGGGCACCGGCGTCCCGGTGCGGGTCGACCACCTCGAGGCCGACCAGGTGCGGGCGCTGATCGGGCGGATCGACGACGAGCGGGGCCGGCTGGACGTGCTGGTCAACGACGTGTGGGGCGGGGACCTCTACCTCAAGTTCGGCGAGCCGCTCTGGGAGCACTCGCTCGAGGGCGGGCTGCGGATGCTGCGCCTTGGCATCGACACCCACGCGATCACCAGCCACTTCGCGCTGCCGCTGCTGATCCGCAGGCCGGGCGGGCTGGTGATCGAGATGACCGACGGCACCACGGAGTCCAACGTCGAGTACCGCGCCGACGCGGGGTTCTTCTACGACCTGGTGAAGGTGTCGGTACAGCGGATGGCGCTGGCCCAGTCGGTGGAACTGCGCGAGTTCGGCGGCACCGCGGTGGCGCTGTCCCCCGGCTGGCTGCGGTCGGAGTCGATGCTGGAGGCCTTCGGCGTGACCGAGGAGAACTGGCGCGACGCGACCGCCGACCAGCCGCACTTCGTGATCTCCGAGTCGCCGGTGTTCGTCGGCCGGGCGGCCGCCGCGCTGGCCGCCGACCCGGACGTGGCGCGCTGGTCCGGCCAGTCGGTGTCCGCCGGCCACCTCGCCCAGGTCTACGACTTCACCGACGCCGACGGCAGCCGCCCGGACGCCTGGCGCTACATCGCGGAGGTCGAACGCCCCGGCAAACCAGCCGACGCGACCGGCTACCGCTGACCCCGCGCTAGGAAGTGTTGCGGGCGGTGATGGCCTGGCCGAGGGCGGCCATGGCGGTGCGTAGGGAGGGCGGGGCGATGACCTCGACGTCCGCGCCAAGTGCGCAGAGCTGGGACAGGGCGACCTGCTCGGACTCGACGGGCAGGTCAAGGGCACACCAGCCGTCGGCGTCCGGGGGGCCGGCGGCGGCCAGGGCCTCGGCGGCGGCGTCGGGGTCGGTGACCTCGGGCAGCGCGCGCCGGGCGCGGGGGCTGAGGCGGAGGTGGACGCGTTCGCGCAGCAGTGAGCGTTCGAACCGGGCGGAGGTCTCCGCCCACCAGGAGACCAGGTCGAAGGGCGGGCGCTGGAACACCTCGTCCTCGGCCACGGACATGATCCTGGCCACCCGGTAGGTCCGCGGCACGTCTCCGGGGACCGGCCGGGCGACCAGGTACCAGACACCGGCCTTGACCACGACCCCGAGCGGTTCGAGCAGCCGGTCGACCGTCCGGTCCGCCCGGCCGTAGCGCACGCGCAGCCGTCGGGCGTCGGCCACCGCCGAGGCGACCGCGGCGAGCTGGGAGACCTCTTCCGGCCGGTGGAACCAGCCGGGCGCGTCCAGGTGGAACCGGTCACCGATCTGCTGGGCGTAGTCCCGCAGCCCGGCCGGCAGCGTAGCGAGCACCTTGGCCCGCGCCCCGGTCAGCGCCGAGCCCAGGCCCAACTCGGCCAGCACCGCCGGCACGTCGAGCGCGAAGATCGCCACGGCCTCCTTGCTGGTGAGCCCGTCGAGCCGGGTGCGCCAGCCGTCCATCAGCCGGATGCCGCCCGCCCGGCCCTGCTCGGTCCACAGCGGGATGCCGACCGACTCGAGCGCGGCGACATCCCGGTAGACCGTCCGCTCGGACACCGCGAGCGCCTCGGCCAGCTCGGCCGCGGTCGCGCGCCTGCGCTGCTGCAGCAGGAACAGCAGGGTCATCAGACGTTCGGCACGCATCAGGCGATTGTGCCGGTTCACCAAGACGGCGGTCGGCAACCGGGCGGCGCGCTGGCAGACTGGACCGATCCGGTCCGGGGTGGTCGGGCGGCACTGAGGCCGCGTTCGCGCACACCTGTTGCCGTGAGGAAAAGCGCTGTTCAGGGGTTGGTTGTGGGCTGCCCGTCGGTCCACTGAATCGGTTAGGAAGGTGGCTCGCGATGGCCAGGGACTTCAGGCAACGGGCGATCGCCGGCGACCAGCTGATCACGATCATGGACAACGCGGTCCGCGTGCTGACGACCCAGCTGCCGGAGGAGTCGCCGACCGACATCAGCCGCGTCGTCTACGAGGTCGCCACCGAGTTGGTCAGCACGGTCACCGACCCGGCGCGGCTGTCGACGATGCTGCGGCTGCGCGCGACCGCCCGGCTGCGCGCGCTCGCCGGCCACCCGGTGCCGATCCGCCGCGGCTAGCCCCGGATGGGTAGCGCGTCGCCAGGTGGGGTACGTGTGCTGGCGACGAATGGAGGACGGGTGAACAAGCACAAGCTGATCTACAAGCCGGTCGGCACGCTGCTCGGGGTGCTCGGCGGGGTGGCCGCGAGCTCGGTGTTCGGCAAGGTCTGGCAGTTGGCGACCGGCGACCGGCAGGCCCCGGAGGCGACCGACCGCGAGCGCTCCTGGGGACAGATCCTGGTCGCCGCGACCGTGCAGGGCGCGATCTTCGGTCTGGTGCGGGCGTTCATCGACCGCGGCGGCGCGGTGGGCTACCGGCGGCTCACCGGCACCTGGCCGGACGACGACTCGGGCAAGGGCAAGCGCAAGAAGCACGCCTGACCGCTCAGTCCTCGCCGTTCGTCGGCCAGGACATGCTCACGGTCGTACCGTGCTCGGAGGGTGTGATCACCGCCGTCGGCGTGAGGCCCCGGATCAGCGGCAGCCCCCGGCCGCGCGATCCGGGGTCGATCGGCGGCGGCTTCCACGTGCCGTAGTCGGTGACGGTGACCGTGACGCACCCGCGCACGTGATCACGCACCGCCCGCAGGTCGAGCAGGCCCTCCACGTGTCCGGCATAGGCGTGTTCCACGCTGTTGGCCATCGCCTCGTAGCTGGCCAGGGTCAGCGCCTCGCGGTCCTCCGCGGTGAGGTCGCTCTCCTCGGCCCATTCGGTGAGCGCGTGCCGCAGTGCGGTGAGCCGCGCGGCCGCGGCGGGCACCCGGAAGTGAAGGTCGCCGTCCTGGCTGTCATATAGCGGTTGTTGCCCAGCATTCACTCCGGAGTCCCCACCTTCTAGCCCTCCGTCAGCGCCTGATCTCGGGTGGGATAGATCGAGATGGTGTCCGCCACCCCGGTCAGCTCAAGGGGGCGGAAGGTCGCCGCGCCCGAGGCGACCAGCCGGAACCGGGTGTTCCCCGCCCGCTCGTTACAGCCGATCAGAATGCTCATCCCCACCGAGGCCAGAAAGCTCACCTCGCTCAGGTCGACGACCACCATATCCGGCGCGCGGGCGAACGCGGTGGAGATTGACTCCTCCAGTACCGGTGCGGTCACCAGATCAACCTCGCCGACCACACCCAGGACCACGGTCTCGCCCAGACTCTCGTGCCGGAACTCCTCGACCTTGACCGAGAACACTCCGGGCACAGGGTTCTCCTCGCCGAACGCCTCGGACCTCATCGCGCCACCTGCCCCGCGCACGTGCTTAGCCACATAAGGCAAGCCCTACCCCGGGGCGGACCTTTTCAAACCCGTCTCGTGGACTCGTTCGTCCTAGCGGGTAGCCAGTTCGCTGGTCGGTAAACCCAGCACTACGTAAGGCCATCGGGTGATGACCGCCGGGTGATGACCGCGGGTCAGAGCCAGGGGGTGTCGGCCGGTCGGGTCATCGTGACCCTCGGCCACCGGTCGAGTCCCCGCGCCGCCTCGTCGGCGCGGATCGCCAGCAGACCGGCGGTGAGCTCGCCCGCCGGCAGGACGGTGAACCCGAGCCGCGCGTAGTAGGGGGCGTTCCAGGCGACGTCGGCGAAGGTGGTCAGCGACAGCGTGGTCATCCCCCTGGCCAGCGCCCACCGCCGCGCCTGGTCGACCAGCAGGGCGCCGATGCCGCGCCGGCCGTGGTCGGGGTGCACCGTGACCTGCGCGATGTGCGCGTGCCCGTCGACCGGGTCGACCAGCAGGTAGCCGACCGGCCGGTCGTCGGCCGAGGCGTACACGAACGCGCGCCCGTCGCGCTGGTAGGGAGCCAGCTCCGCGATGGTCGGCGGGTCGTCGTCGGCCACCAGGGTCATGCCGATCGGGCGGAACAGCTCACCGGCGGCCTGCTCGATGTCGCACAGCACGGGCAGGTCCTCGGCGCGGGCCTCGCGGATGGTCATCGGGTGGCCACCACGATCAGCCGGCGGCTGTCCATGGTCAGCGGCGTGCCACCCTCGCCGAACGCGGTGACCTCGGCGAAACCGGCCGTGTGCAGCAGCGCGCGCAGCTCGGCGACGGCGTACAGCCGGGTGAAGAACCGGGTGTTCCGGCGCACGCCGTCGCGGATCGTGACCCGATCGACCGAGACCCGGTTGGTCAGCGGGTCGAACGTGTTGCGATCGATGAGCAGGTCGCCGTCGAGCTCCAGCACGGACGACGGCCGGAAGTTACGCAGCAGCCAGGGCAGGTGGTTCAGCTCGACGACGAACCGGCCGCCCGGCCGCAGTGCGCGTGCCACCTCGGTGAGCACCCGCCGGTTGCCATCGTCGTCGAAGTAGCCGAACGCGGTGAACCAGTTGACCACCACGTCGAACCGCGCGGTCCACGCGAGCTCGCGCATGTCGCCGAGCCGGAAGTCGACCTCGACGCCGAGCGCACCGGCGTCGGCGCGGGCCCGGTCGAGGAACAGCGGGCTGGCGTCCAGCCCGGTGACCGCGCAGCCGCGCGCGGCGAGCCGGTTGGCGATCCGGCCGTGCCCACAGGCGAGGTCGAGTACCTCGGCGCCCGGTTCGAGCCCGGCCACGGTGGCGATGAGCTCGGTCTGGGCGTCGCTGGTCTCGTCGTTCAGGGCCTCGGCGTAGAAATGGAGATAGTCCGCGCCGAACGTGCCCGCGAAATCGAACTCGGCTTCGGTCACGTCCGCATGATGACACGGGATCAATCCCCGAGGGAAAGCCATTTCTCGTCGTGCATGGCGCGCAGTGTCGCAAGTGGAGCCCGGCCGAACTCGCCTCGGTCGTCGCGGGGAACGGCCCGGTCCCACGCGCTCGTCCAGCCAGGCCTCGACCTTCACTCAGCGCCGACGGTGGTCAGCCCGTCCGGCAGGCCGGGGGCGTCCAGGCTGACCCACAACGGCCGCCAGTTCGCCACCTCGTGGAATCGGCGCAGCTCGACCGCGCCGGCCAGCCAACCGGTCCACTCGGCGTGCGGCGGCTCGTCGAACCCGCTCTGCACGAACGTCAGCCTGGTGCGCCCGACCGTGCCTTCGAGCTCCCAGTTGGACACCATGCCGTCCGGCCAGGCCATCCGCACCCGCCGCGCCGGCTCGAGGTCGAGGATCTTCGCCGCGTCGCCCGGCTGGTCGAAGCCGCCCATCGCCCATCGGCCGCCCACCTTCGGCTCGACGTCGATCACCACGCCGAACCAGCGCTGGAACGTGGCCGGGTCCATCAGCGAGTGGTAGACGTCCTCGGGGGACGCCGCGATGTCGAGCTCGGCGCGCTGTTCGGCCGAGGTGTAGTCGGGCTTGGGGGTCAGCTCGCGATCTTCCAGGTACTCCACCAGATTGCCGATCGCCAGACCCCAGAAGGTGTTCAGCACCGCGAGGCCGCGCTGCTCGGCGACCGCGTCCGCGTGGTCGAGCACGCCGCTCTGCGCGACCTCGATGATCGTGCCGTCGTCGGTCGGCTCGACACGCAGGGTCACGGTGGTGTCCGTGCCGAACAGTGTCCAGCCGAGACGGATGGTGCGTTCGTCCACGTGTTGCAGGCGTTGGCGTGGCTCGTGGCCGTCCGGGGTGGACCGGCCCCAGAACACGAAGCGCCGCGCCGGCAGGTCGACCTCGGCGTGCTCGGCGAGCCAGGTGCGCAGCGCGCCGGCGGCGGTGAGGGCCTGCCAGACGGTGTTGGGCGGGGCGTCGACCCTGGCGCGCAGGGTGAGGGTGTCGTTCACGGTTGCTCCTCGGTTGGTTTGTTGCTGGGTTGGGTTGGGTAACAGGCGAGCGCGAGCGTGAACGCGTCGCCATCGTCGCCGCCGTAGCGGGTGAACAGGTCGCGCAGGGTGTCGCGCAGGTCGTCGAGGAACTCCTTGCGTCGTTCCGGCGGCACGCGGATCTCTCCGGATACCCCCAGCGACGGCAGTTCAGGCAGGTCGAGCGTGGCCAGGTCGTCCTGCACCTGCTCCATCAGGTCGAGCAGGTAGCCGAGGCTGAGCGCGTCCCGGGTGCGGCGGTCGCCGATGCGCCCGACCAGCCGGGGCGACAGCCAGTAGGAGTGCGCGGTGGCCTGGTAGAGGCCCTCGCTGATGCCCCGGACCCGGCGTTCCGCGACCTGCCGCGCCAGACCGGCGTCGACCAGGCGTTTCACGTGGTAGTAG
This sequence comes from Actinophytocola sediminis, assembly GCF_054779715.1. Lineage (NCBI taxonomy): Bacteria > Bacillati > Actinomycetota > Actinomycetes > Pseudonocardiales > Pseudonocardiaceae > Actinophytocola > Actinophytocola sediminis. Next base: position 8,021 of record NZ_BAAGXS010000073.1, read on the forward strand.
ACGCGTTGCGGGGTCTGGTCGAGCACGGCCGCGACCTCGGTGCACGAGCGCGGCTCGGCCAGCTGCCGCAACACCTCGACGCGCTGCGGCTTGAGCAGCGCCTCGGCCTGCTCGATCTCGTCCAGGTGCAGTACGTCTCTCACAAGAGGATATTTTTGTACGTAAAAACTAATTTTGTCAATAGGTGAAGAAGAACGGCGACCGCCAGGGGGGGGCGGTCGCCGTTCCGGGTGGCCGTGCGGCCGTGGATCAGTAGGCGGCGGCCATGGTCGGCTCGTCGACCCTGGCGAGCACGCCAGGGGCCTGCTTGCCGTTGGCCCACAAGGTGTTCACCCGGCCGATCTCATCGGCGTTCGGGGACGCGTTGGTGCACGAGGGGCCGGGGCCGCCACCGGACATCAGCTCCGAGCACGGCCCGGAGTAGTTGTCCGGTAACCCGAGGACGTGCCCGGTCTCGTGGGCGGTGATCCGGACCGGCGCGTACGTGCCCATCTGGCTGTGGTCGAGGAAGATGTAGCCGTTGCCGTGACCGTCGGTGTAGGCGTAGGACCCGTTGGGGTCGTTGCCCTCGTAGAAGTCCAGGGTCGCGGCGGCTGGGTTCTCCTCCAGCCGGACGTTGGACACCGTGCTGTTCCAGTTGGCCACGCCCTGGGCGATCTGCGACTGGTAGCTCGGTGCGCCGGAATCGTCGTAGTAGACGGTCACCGCGGCGACCGTCGGATTTTCGGGTGCTGGTGCGGCTGCGGCCTGCCCGGTCGCCACCGGCGCCATGATCATCGCGGCCCCGACGGCGGCGGACAGGAATGTTTTCCTGAACATGTTTACTCCTCGCCAACACGGATGAACTGCGGCGCTTTGGACGCTAGGGAGGACTCCGCGGCCGTGGCACCGTCTTTCGGTGGTTCTGGGCCTGTGGCAATTTGCCAACTGGTTTGGCGGATTGACGAAACCTGTGTCAAATGGAAGGATACGTGGCTCCCTGGCCGTCCACAATGGACGCCAGCCGGGTAAAGTTCAGGTTTCTCTGCGGCATCCAGGACTTGGCGAGACGGCGTCGGACCCACCAAGATGGATGTGCACGGCATCTGGTCTTGGCCGTCGCACCCCCAACCATCAGGTGGTCCCCGCCGCCTTCGCGCACCCCTTTGGAGTCGCCGCGTGCTCTCGTTCGGCAGGCGCAGGAAGACCGGCGAGGACGCCCGCCGGTTGCTCGACACCCCACGAGGCCCGTCGCCTGCCGGCTACACGCCCGGCGATCCGGTGCCCGGGGCGGTCGCTGTCTACTTCGCCGACGATCCGCGCAAGCTCTACCAGCTCAGCCAGTGGTTGCCGGTGCTCGAACTGCTCGACGAGCACCATCCGGTGACGATCATCGTGCGCAACCGCAGGACCTTCGCCGAACTGCCCGGCCTGACCCGGCTGCGCTGTGTGTTCGCCCCGGCGTTCCCCGACGTTGTCGGGCTCTACGAGTGCAGTGACTTCAAGGTATGCCTCTACGTCAACAACTCGGTGCACAACTTCCACTCGCTCATGCAACGCCGGATGCTGCACGTGCACGTGAACCACGGCGAGAGCGACAAGGTCTGCATGGTGTCCAACCAGGTCAAGGCCTACGACCGGGTGTACGTCGCCGGCGAGGCCGCGGTCGGCCGGCACCGGGCCGCGCTGATCGAGTTCGACGAGTCCAAGCTCGTGCGCGTCGGCCGCCCGCAACTGGACCTGCGCCCCGAACCGCTGCTGACCCGCGACGGCCGGCGCACCATCCTGTACGCGCCGACCTGGGAGGGCGAGAACGCGTCCAACAACTACACCTCGGTCGACGCGTTCGGGCCGCGGATCGTCGCCGCGGCGCTGTCGGTGCCCAACGCGCGGGTGGTCTACAAGCCGCACCCGAGGGTCGCGCTCAGCCCGCTGCCGGCGATGGCCGCCGCCCACCGCGAGATCCTCCGGCTGCTCGACCGGCGGCCGGGCAACGAGGTGCGCCTCACCGGCGACATCCTCGCGCTGTTCCCCGCGGTCGATCTGATGATCACCGACGTGTCCTCGGTCGGCCTCGACTTCCTCTATCTGCGCGCCGACGCCCCGCTGCTGATCACCGACCGCCACGACGACCGCGCCCGGCTGCGCGCCGACGCGCCGGTCAGCCGGTGCGCGGACGTGATCGACACCAGCACGGTCGCCGTGCTCCCCGAGACGCTCGCCGAACGGTTCACCGACGACGTCCACCTGAGCGCGAGACAGTCCGCCAGGGTCGACTACTTCGGCGACCTCGCGCCGGGGGAGAGCACCGCACGCTTCCTGGCGGCGATCGACGACGCGGTCCACACCCGCGACCGTCTCCTCGGCGAGCTGGCGTCCATCCCATCCACGCAGCAGGGAGCAACCCCATGACCGAGCAGCCCAAGGGTCTCGCAACCGCACCTCAGGGGAACGTGACGCAACCCAGCCACAGGTACGTGCCCAACAGCGACTGTTCGTCCCCAGGCGTGACCAACACTCAAAATCCCGGGGAGGCGGTACAGGCCATGATTCTGGCCGCTGGCATGGGGACGCGGCTCGGGATGCCGCATCCCAAGCCGCTCACCCAGCTCGTGGACGGGCGCAGCATCCTGCGCCAGCAACTGGAGAACCTGGCCCAGGGCCTCGGCGACGGCCTCCGGGTGACGATCGTCGTCGGTTTCCGTGCCGAGGAGATCATGGCCGCCGCGCCGGGTGCGCTGTTCGCCTACAACGAGCGCTACGAGCAGACCAACACGTCCAAGAGCCTGCTGCGGGCACTCCAGGTCGGCCCGCCCGGCGGGGTGCTGTGGCTCAACGGCGACGTCGTGTTCGATCCACGGCTGCTCGAGCGGATCTCGTCCGTGATCGCGGAAGATCAGAGCTTCGTCTGCGTCAACACGGAAACTGTTGGCGAAGAGGAAGTGAAGTACACCGCGTCGGTCGACGGATTCGTCGTGGAGCTGTCAAAATCGGTGGTCGGCGGACTCGGTGAGGCCGTCGGGATCAACTACGTCGCGTCGTCCGACCGGGCGACGCTGGTCGAGCACCTGGAGGGCTGCACCGACGCCGACTACTTCGAGCGCGGGATCGAGACCGCGATCGCGGTGGCCGGGATGCGGGTACTGGCGCTGGACATCTCCGAGTTCTTCGTCGTGGAGGTGGACTTCGCCGGCGACCTCGATCGTGCGAACGTGGAGGTGGGCAGGACCGTCACCTCCGCCGCCTGAGTTTTCCCGGGCGCGCGGGGTGTCGGCGCGCTATGGACGGGAACAGAGTCTTCGGGCAGGGGCCGGTGCTCCTCGGCCATCGCGGCTGTGGCCGCGGCACGGTGGCCGGGCATCAGGAGAACACCCTCTCCTCGTTTCTCGCCGCCGTCGAGTTCGGCATCGACTGGGTGGAGGTCGACGTCCGGCGCACCTGCGATGACCGGTTGGTGGTCGCGCACAACCCGGCCACCGAGGAAGGCGTCTTCTACGCCGACATCACCGGCACCGGCGACGCGCTGGACCTGGAGACGTTGCTGGAGGCGCTGCCGACGTCGGTCGGCGTCGACTTCGACGTGAAGTCGTCGATGGAGGACGCCACCCGGTCGCGGCCGGACTCCACCATGGGCCGGCTCGCGGACGTGGTCCGGCGGGAGGCGCTGCGGCGGCCGACGCTGATCTCGTCCTTCGACGCCGGTGCGTTGGACATCGCCCGCGAGCTGGCGCCCGGGGTGCCGCGTGGTCTGCTGACCTGGCTGGACTTTCCGATCGGGCAGGCGGTCGCGATGGCCGGGCATCTGGATGTGCAGGTGCTCGCGCCGCACTGGGGTTCGTTGCGTCCCAACGAGGTGGAGTCCGCGCACCGGCCGTTGTCGTACGTGGTGGACCTGGTGCATGCCAGCGGGCGGGAGTTCCTGGCGTGGTGTCCCGGGGTCAAGTTCGCCAGGCAGCTGCTGGACGCCGGGGTGGACGCCCTGTGCGTCAACAACGTGCCGAAGGTCCTCGCCGAACTGGCCGGCGAACTGACCACCGTGTGACCCACGCGTCAGGCGGTGAGGTGTTCAACCTTGGCTCCGACTGCCTCGTAGGTGGCCGCGGCTCGTTGGTCAAGGCTCATCAGGGTCGCCTCGTGTTCGGCGGCGGTGAAGGCGATCAGCGCGTCGTAGGTTGATCCGCCAAGAATGTGCCCGGACGCCACCATGGCGAGTAGTTCCTGGTAACCGACCTCGGACAGCGTGAGGAAGGGCTCCACGAATCGTTCGGTGATGAAGGAATGGACGAGTGAGGCACCTGCTCGGTGTGGCGGAGGCAGGCGCGTCAGGACCGAGTAGGACTCAACCGCCGCATGCGCGATGAGGCGAGGCTGGCTCGCCATGGCCTTCTTGGCGACAGCGTGGTGTTCGTGCCAGCTGGCGAAAGCCGGTATGACCACGCTGGAATCGACAGCTTTCACCGCCGTGTCCGCTCCAGGACGTCGCGAACCATGTCAGCGGTCAGTGGGGGCATATCGGCATCGGCGACAGCGACCACACCGTCACCTTCGTCGACGAGTTTCATCGGTGTCGGCGCCGGCACGATCTCGAGGTGTCCGTCCCGCTCCGCGATCTCCAAGGGTTGGCCTGCGGTCAGGCCGAGCGCGTCCCGAAGCGCCTTGGGGATCACGACTCGACCCGCCGAGTCAATGGCAGTTCTCATGCCATTAATTTACCAGGCTCGCTACCAGGAACCAGGTCAGTGGCGTGGTTCGGCTGCGGGGCAGGTAGCGTCAGCCGTCGCGGGCGATGAGTTCCACGGTCACCAGCACGGCCACGGCCTCGATGGCCAGCAGCGAGATGAGCACGACGAGCTGGGCGGCCCCTGCCTGGAGCGGGTCGCCGCCGCCGAGCAGCACGCCGACGTAGGCGCCGGGCAGGGTGACCAGGCCGACGGTGCGGGTCTGGTCGAGTACCGGGACGAGCGCCTGGGGCGCGGTCGGCCGCAGGAGCAGCAGCGCCGCGTCGCGGGTCGGGAGACCGAGCGCGAGCGCTGCCTCGTACTCGCCGCGCCGGGTGGACAGCTCGTCCAGCGCGCGCCGGCCGGCCAGGGAGGTCGCGGTCATCGCACCGCCGATGAGGATGCCCGCGATCGGCACGATGACCACCGGTTCCCACGGCGCGATCCGGGTGGCGAACAGCAGGGCCAGCACGGGCAGCAGACCGGTCGCGATGGCCGCGGCGGGGATCGCGCTGAGCCGGCCGAAGATCCGCCGCCCGGAGGTGTAGGTGGCGATCGACAACATCAGCACCACGAACCCACCGGTGAGCCAGCCGGACGCGAGCACCGCCGTGATCAGCAGGGACACCGCGCCGAGCTGCACGACCGCGCGGATGGCGGCGGTGGCGACCGGGCGCCAGGAGGAGATCCGGCCGAGCCACACGGTCAGCGCGCCGGCCGAGGTGAGCAGCGTGAGCACCACGGCGAGCGGCCAGCCGAGCGTGATCGTCCCGTTCATCCGCCCAGTGTGGGTGCTCGGGCCGTCGCACGCGTCCACCGCGATGGCGGCGTTGGCGAGAACGAAGAAGGCGGTTGGCAACGAACTGTGCCAACCGCCTTCGGTTCCTCGTGGGTTCTCTAGGACCTCATTGGTACCCGCCGCCGCCACGACCCCCGCCGCCACGACCCCGGCCCTGGAAGTCCCTCGGGTGCCAGTCGGTGATGATCGTGCCGTCCTGGGCGACGACCAACCGCACGCCGTTATGGCCGGTGTACAGGAAAGTACCGCGCTCAGGCTGCCACACGGGCGGGAAGGCCGGGTTGGTGAACGCGTCGTGTCGTTCCTGGGCGGTCACCGAACGTCCGGTGAGTCGCTCCCCGCTGTGGTTGGTCTCGCCGCCGAGGTGCCGGGGTGGCTGCGGTTGGCGTTGTTGTTGGCCGGTCGGCTGATAGCGGGGCGGAGGTGTCGGCACCACCGGGGGCGGCCCGCCCGAGCCGGCCACGTTCGCCCAGGAATTCCCGCCGGGGGCGGGCGCCGGTACCGGCGGTGGAACCGGCCGGAGGGGCACCGGCTGACCACGCCCGGGCAGCGGGCCGCCGTGCATGGGTGGCTGCATCGACTGACCGGCCCGGCCGAGTCCGCCCGCGCTCTGCATCGTGTTGTTCCCGATGGTGGAGACGCCGGCGGGCGGGAAGTTGCCGGTATATCCCGGCGGCGGCGTCTGCCAGGGATGCGGCGTGCCGCGGCCCCACGGGTTGGCCGGGGGCTGGGCAGGTGGTGCGACCGGGGGAGGCCGGAGCGGTGGCAGGCCCGTGGGCGGCGGTGCGCCGCGTCCGGGAGCGCCGCGTCCCCATGCTCCGGCGGGTGGCGGGGGCTGCGGTGCGCCGCGTCCCCACGCTCCGGCTGGCGGCGGAGGAGCCGGCGTGATCGGGGGCGCGCCGCGACCCCAGGCCCCGGCGGGTGGCCGGGGCTGTGGCGACGGGCTCCGCGAGCCGGGCGCGGGGCCGATGCGGCCTGGTGGTGGCATGGGGATGCCTCTTTTCGCGGCGTCAGGACTGAACTGGGCGTCCAGGGATGGTGGCTACCACGGGGTTTCCCATTCCTCGTCCTCGTCGTGCTTCCTGGCCGGTGCGCGGTGTTGCGTACCGGCGGGGACGGCCGGCTGGACGTTGGCCGGGGGTGGCGGCGCGGGTGCCTGGGTGGCCGCCAGTTCGGTGTCTATGTCGGACAGTCCGAAGTTCGCGTTCTCTTCCAACGGTGCCAGCGGAACCTCGTCGACCTCGGCCAGCGGTGGAAAGCGGTAGCGGTACTCGTCGGCGACCGCGTCGGCGCCGGCCGCGTCGCCCATCGTGTCGGTGACGACCACGCTCACCTGATCGGCCAGCCTCGCCTGGGCCCGCCGCAGACACGCCATGATCTGCGCGGCGACCTGGTCCGGCTTCATCCGGCCGACATCCTCACCGAGGCGCAGGTCGGTGGGAATGCCGGAGGACCCGACGGTGAGCATGATGGCCCCACCGGCGGCGGACTCGGTCACCGACACCTCGTCGATCGCCCGCCGGGTGGCGTCGAACCGTTGCGCCTGCTCGGAAACTCCCGACCGCCATTCCGCGATCAACTGCGAGATCTCGTCTGTGCTTGCCAATTCTGCTTCCTCCAGTATCGCGACGTGCAGCGCGTCCGGTAGTGGTGTGGCCGCGCCTCAGGCCCAGCCGTCGACAATGGCCGCGACGTCGGCGAGCACGTAGTTCAGCGAGGCGGGATGGCCGGAGCTGAGTACGTTGTAGTAGTCCGGCAGCCGGTTGATGATGTCGTGCACGCAGTGGGTCGCCGACTCCTGGATGTGTGCTCGGGAACTGCCGGCCAGGTCGCCGGCGGCGGTCACCAGGGCGACGATCGACTCCGCGGCCTTGGCCACCACCATGAGCTCGTCCTGCTGGGAGGTGGCGCTCGCCTGGTACTGGGCGCCGGCGTCGCCTGCCCACTGCGCGGTGTGCGTGCGCACGCTGGTCTCGAACTGTTCGCCGGCCGTCCTGGCGAGTTCGGCCACGCGCTGCCAGTTCTCCACGTACTGGGTGACCGCGCCCGAATCCCCGGCGAACCACTTCTGTGCCTCGCGCAACGGCTGCAACTGTTCGACCAGGCCGGGAATGTTGGTGCCCGACAACGCCTCCACCGGATCCGGCGCGGAACCGAGCGCCATCACCCCGCCTGACACGACCACGCTCTCGGGATGTGCCCAGTCGCCGCGCCGCACCGACTCGTTGATCTCGTGCAACTCGTCGGCGCGGCGCGCGGGCTCGCCGTGCTCGACCGTTCTGGTCAGCTGCTCGGTCATTCCGCCTCCACCGCGCCGCGCAGCAGGCCGACGTTCGTGCGTTCCATCTCGTCGTAGGCGCGGACGGTGTGGTCCACACCGTCCCGGTTGGCGCCGACCGACTCGACGGCCCGTTCGAACGCGCTCTGCGCCGTCTCGGCCGTCGGGGTGATCGACTCGGCGAGCGGGGCGCCGAAGGGCCCGAACGCCTCTGTTGGCAGGCGCGTGTCGAGTGCGGTCCGCAACGCTTCCGCCAGCTGCTCGACGACCCCACCGAGTTGTTGGTGGTGGGCGGTCAACGCGCTGATGTCGACGTCGAAACCGGATGTTGCGCCGGGCGTCGACCCCGGCTGCTGGTTGGTGGTCACGATGCGGTGTCCTCGCGATCAGTGCGCTCGGGGTTACTGCTGACCCTGGTTGGGTGGGGCTGCGGGGTTGCGGGGTTGCGGCGGCGTGGCACCGATCACCGGGGGCGGCGGGTTTCCTTCCGGCGCCTTGAAGATCTCCTCGCCCTTGATGAACGCGGCCGACTTGCGGACCTGGTCGCCACCCTGGCCACCGCCGCCACCGCCGCCGCCCATCGGCATGCCGCCACCGCCCATGGGGGCGCCGCCCGACGGTCCGCCGCCCGCTGGCCCCGTCGGCCCGAACCCGCCGCCGGGTGCACCGGCCATGCCGGTCGGCACCGCGCCGAAAGTGGCTGAGGAGACCGGCGGGCCGCCGCCTGGGCCCCCGACGCCGCCGCCGCTGAAGCCGCTGGCACCACCACCGGCACCGCCGCCGCCGCTGAAGCCGCCACCGCCACCGCCGGCACCTCCGCCACCGCCGCCGAACTCGGACGACGGGATGGGCGGCGATGAGGGCAGCGACGGCAGGTCGTTCATCGCGGGGACGGTGAGCGAGCTGGAATCAGGGATGGACGAGAGCGGATCGGGAACCTCCGGCGGCGACCAGTTGCGTGGCGTCCCCTGGTTGGCCGGGCTGATCGGCTCGTTGACCGGGCGCAGCGGCTCACTGGCCGAGTTCGGCGTGGACGGCATTTCCGGCAGCGTCGGCAGGGCCGGCGTCTGCGGCGGGGTCCACGACCTGGTCGGCTGGGTCTCCTGCGTCGGCGCCTGGTTGCGGACCGAGTTGGGGTTGCTGGCAGGAGGGCCGGCCGGCATCTGCGGCATCGTCGGCATCTGTGGAGTCGGCGGCATTTGTGGCATCGCCGGCATTTGCGGGGTCGGTGGGGTCGGCGGCATCTGTGGCATCGTCGGCATCTGTGGCGTCGACCCGGAAGCCGGCCCGGTGCTGCCCGGCATGGACGGCAGGTTGGGCATCGTCGACGCCGGATCGGTCATCCCCGGCGCCCCGCCGCCACCAGGGGGCGGGGTCGTGCTGACCGGTGGTACCTCAGGAGGCGTGAAGGTGGGGATGGCAGCTGGTCCACCACCGCCTGGTCCGCCCCCTGGTGCGCCGCCGGCCGGGCCGCCAACGGGCATCGCGGGTCCGCCAAGTGCCGGGTCCATCGCGGGATCGGGCATCGGGCCCGTTCCGCCACCGTAGCCACCGCCTGGGCCGCCAGCGGGTCCGCCAAACGCGGGGTCCATCGCGGGATCCATCCCCGGGCCGCCGCCATAACCGCCACCGCCGCCATAACCGCCAGTGGTGTCGTAACCGCCGCCGCCACCGCCGTAGCCGCCGGTGGTGTCGTAGCCGCCGCCGCCATAACCGCCACCGCCGCCGCCATAGCCGCCGGTGGTGTCGTAACCGCCACCGTAGCCACCGCCGCCATACCCGCCGCCGCCGTAGCCGCCGGTGGTGTCATAGCCGCCGCCGTAGCCGCCGCCTGGGCCCGTGCCGCCGCCGAGGCCGTAACCGGGGGGCGCCTCACCGGGGAGTCCGAAGTTCTCCTGTCCGAGCCCCGAGGTGTTCTGTGCCTCCATCTCGGCGTACTCCGCGGCGGTCTGCTTGGTGCCGGTGGCGGCCATCTCGATGGCCTCCGCGGACTGCGACAACAGGTCGGTGATCCGTTGCGTGCTTTGCGCCATGGCCGCGGTGAAGCCGTTCTCCTGCGCGGCCGGGCCGAACATGTCCGGGGTGACCTCGATTGTCCCCAACGACGTCGCGGCCGTGGTCACCGCCTCGGACCTGCCGGAGAGCCGGTTGCCGAAGCTGTTGATCATGTCGCTGGATACCGTGAAGCCAGCGCCCTGGCCGGTCTGGCCGGTAATGCCGGTCATGCGGGTCATCTCATGTCCTCCCTGCCGCTCATGCCATGCGCGCGGTCAGGCGCGCCTCATGGAGATCTGTGCCCGCGAGACCTAGTACGAGCCGTAGTTCCCGGTTCCGCCATAACCCTGGGTCGCGCCGGTGCCCTGGGGCACGCCGTAGCCCTGGGGCGCGCCGTAACTCTGCCCGGAACCGGCGGGGGTGTTCATCGGCCTCGAGCCAGTGGACGAGGTCTGCCCGGTGGCCTGCTCGAACCGCTTGAGCTCCTCGGCGATCTTCTCGGCGATGGCCTCCAGCTCGCCCATCCGCTCGGTCTGCCGGCCAAGGGCCTCCAGCAGCATGGTGATGCGCCGGGCGGACTCGATGGCGACGCCGATGGCGACCGCGATGGACGCGGCGACGCCAACCGCGACCGAGGTGCCGAAGGTCCAGAAGGCCGCCGCGATCGCCGCGACCATGATGATGACGATCGAGCCGATCGCGGTGGCGACCAGGTCACGGACGATCTTCCGCAGGGTGATCACCATGGAGCCGGACACGGCGGTCAACGTGCCAAGGCCCTCGACCACGCGGGCGAGCGCGATGATCTCCCCCTGGAGCTGCTTCATGCTCGAGCGGTGCGCCTCGGCGGCCTCGCCCTCCCAGTCGTCAAGGGACGGGATGTCCTCCCGGTGCCCGTGCCCGACATAGGTCAGGTTCTCGGTGATGGTCTTCATCGCGTCGACCGCGGTCTGCACGGCCGCGGAGTCGCCGTCCAGCTTGTCGATCGGATCGCGCAGGAAGCCGATCGAGTCGATCAACCAGCCGAACCCGGAGGAGAAGATCTGGGTGAACGGGTCGGAGGCCGCGCCACCGCCGTCGCCGACGTTGTCCATGCCCTCCAGGGTGTGGCCGACGATGGGCACGCCCTCCTGCTTGGCGTCGTTCTCCAGCTTCTTGACCTGGTGCTCGATCTCGACGGCGAACTGGCCCTCCTGCCCACTGCCGCCGCCGGAGCCGCCGGACGAGGTCGACGAGTTGTTCGTGGTCACCATGGCTCCAAGTCGTCGTCGTGGTCATTCTGGGTCGGGCGCCCCCGCCGTCCCCTTGCTGGCGGCTGCGCCGCCGGTGTTGCCGGTTGCGTGGTCGGCGGTTCTGGTGCCGGCGGCTGTTCGGTCAGGTCGGCCGGGACGAACTTGTCCTCGTTCGGTACCTCGTCGGCCGCCACGGTCTCCGCCTCGTCGGCCGGCGGCTCGTAGGTGATGAACTTCTTGGTCTGCTCGGTCAGTTCCGGGTTGCCGAAGGGCACGAACGCCTCGGACACCCGTTCCGCGGACTTGCGCTGCGCCGCGCGCACGGTGTTCATGATCAGGGTGCCGAGTTGGGTCGTGCTGTGGCCGGCGGCGCGGTGCCCGAGGCTGAGATTCTGCAGGGCGCCGTTGGGGCCGACCGTGACGGTCACCGCCTCGTCCGACGAGGTGAGCGTGACGGCCGCGTTGTTGATGTCTTCCTGGAGCTTGGCGGACCGTTGTTGCAGATCAGCCAGCCAGGCCCCGGAGCCGACCGGCTGGCTGGGATTCGGTGTCGTCATAGCCTTACCTCGCTGAGCGTCTGGTCGATGCGGCGCCTGCGGCACGATCGAACCAGGTGATCACCGTCGATGCCCTGGTCCGGTTGGCGCTTGGGTGGCTGGCCGCCGATGACCGAAAGGACAGGTCGGCGCCCGGCGCGTCGAAGATACGCGTATCGGTGACGAACTGGGACCCGTGGGTCACCACGCGCGCGATCACGGCACCGAGTATCGACCTGTCAGTCATCACAGCTGCGCGAATCGTGACGACAGTGGCGGTCATCACACTTGCCGGTCATCGCTCGCGGCGTGAGACAGAGGTGTTTTTCATGCGCGGACTGACTCGCGGCCACCGCCCCGCGCCGGGCGGTGGCCGCGAGTCGGCGTCACGCGGCGCCGCTGGCCGCCGCCACCAACTCGACGGTCGTCCGTTCGCGGACGCCGTTCACCAGGACCTCCAGGGTCACCGTGCCCGGCCGCAGGGCGGTCAGCTCGCCCGTCAGCGGGTCGAACCTGGCCACGTGCCGGTGTTTGACGTCCTTGGCCGCCCCGATGTGCACGGTCGGGGACGCCGACCAGTCGGCGGTCACCGGATAGGCCACCGGCACCGTCCGCTCGTCCTGGAGCAGGCTCGCGGAGACCACAGTGGACTCACCGACCGGCAGGCTCGCCGGCGCGTCGATGCTCAGCTCGTCCACGTGCGGCCGGACCTCCACCGCGAGACCACCCGGCCGCACGCCCCACAGCGACCAGCCGGTGAACCCGCCGTCGGCCGCGCCGGTGGACGGGTTCTTGCCCGAGTTGCCGTTGATGAAGTACGGCACACCGTCCACATGGGACGCGTGGAACGTGCCGACGTGCGCCCCGATGAACGCCGCCCGCTTCCCTGACCGTGCCTGGAAGTCCGCCAGCCAGCGCTGCAATGTGGCCGCCTCCTTGCGATCGGACAGCTCACTTGCCCGCGCCGGCGTCGGATCCCTCGGCGGCACGTGCTGGAGCACCACCACCGACCGCACCGAACGGTCCGCCGCCGCCCGGTCCAACTCGGTGCGCAGCCGACCGAGCTGGGTCCAGTCGCCACCCCGGTAGGACAACGCCGAGGTGTCGAACGAGACGAACCTGGTCCCCTTGTGGTCGAAGGTCCGCTGGGACTGTCCGAACGCCTCGGTGAAGTTCGCCAGCCCGCCGTCGGCCCGCTCGTGGTTGCCCGGCACGTAGTAGTACGGCAATCGCCCGGCCAGCTCCTCGTCGAGAATCCTCTTGGCCAGCGCGAAGTCCGCCGCCGACGCCTCGTCGACCAGGTCACCGTTGATCACCAGGAAGTCCGGCCGCGCGGCCAGGATCTCCCGCAGGGTGCGGCGCGCGTTGGCCACGATCTCACTGTCGGGATCCCTGGCCACGAACTGCGCGTCCGACATCACCGCGAACCGCCACTTCGCGCCGGCCACCGAACCCTCCCGCACGATCAGCGGGTCGATCACCTTCTCCGCCGGCGGCACCGCCAGCTCCGGCGGCACCATCGCGGTGAGCTGGTCGATCACCACGTCACCCTGGTAGCTCCTGGTCGGATCGGTCTCCGCGGCGTAGAACCGGCGCAGCGTCAACGGATACGCCGTCCCGGCCGGCACGGTGAACTTCAGCTGCTGCCAGCCGGTGCCGGTGAGGTAGTCGGAGCGGAACGCGGGCAGCAACTGCCCCGTGCCGTCCCACGCCTGCAACGAGGACCACTCGCCCTTGCCGGTGGAGTTCACCCACAGGCGCAACTCCTTGGGCTGGCCGGGAATCGTCAACCCCTCCGGCGCGAGCGCGCCGCCGGTGCGGGTGCCGGTGCTCTGCGTGAAGTCGTAGGTCAGCCGCAGGCCCGGCCCGCCGTCCCGGCCCTCGCCCGGGGCGACGGCGCCGGTGGCCCGCTCGCCGAAGAACCGCCAGGCCGCCGGATCGGCGAAGTCGGCGACCACCGCCTCCTCCAGGCCAACGGTGACCGGCAGTACCGATTGCACGCCGTCGACCTCGATGGTGACCAGCGTCGAGCCCGACGCCTTACGCGCGGTCGCGGTGAACCGGCCGTCCTCGCCGGTGGTGATCTCCAGCAGGTCCCGGTCGTAGGTCAGCCGGACGTCGGCCGGCTCGATCGGCGCGCGCCAGCCGTCGGCGTCCGCGCCGACGACGCCGAACGCCGCGCGCTGGCCCTGGCCGCCGAGCGCGACCTGCTCCTGTGTCGACTCCACAGTGGACACTCGGGGCAGCACGGTCAGGTCGACCTCGCCGCGCACGTTCCGGTCGGACACGGTGACCTCGGTCCGTCCCGGCCGCCGGGCGTGGAACACCCCGTCCCGGTCGACCGCGCCGTGCACCGGCTCGGCGCGCCACCGCGGACTCGCCTTGGCCGGACCGTAGGTCTCGTCGTAGGCGGCGGCGCGCAACCGGCGGGTCAGCCCGGAGAACACCCGCTCGGGGTTGCTCGGCGCGACCGTCGACGAGCCGGACGCGCGGTCCGGGTCGAGCACCGGCTCCACCCAGAACCCGCGCGGCTGCCCGCTGCCGCGCGGCGCGAACAGCGCGAGCCCGTTGGGCACCCGCCGCTGCGCGCCGTCCGATGGCCGGTTCTCCACCTGCCCGGTCGCCGAGCCAGGCTCCCGCGCGACCATCGTGGTCGAGCCGCCGCCATCGAGGTTCACCGCGTGGTAGGCGCCGAGCTCGACCATCATCGTGGCCAGCTCGTCCAGGCCGAGACCCTCGGCGAAGGCCGACTGCCGGCCGTCCGCGGTGAGCAGGAACATCTTCCTGCCGTCGCGGGAGAAGCCGATCGCCGTGCGCGGCGCGGCCGGCACGTTGTTGCCGGCACTGGCCTGCTGCGGCACGCCGTTGACCACGAGCAGCTGGCGGCCGTTGACCGCGGCGTGGATCCGTTGCCCCTGCTCGGTTCGCGCCTGGTAGTCGACCGTGACCCGGTCGCCGACCGCCAACGTGGCGAGCGCGGCCGCACCGTCCTCGCGGCCGACGAGCATCAGCGTGTTCGCCGCGATCGGGCCCTCGCCCGCCTGGTCACGCACCGCGGTGACCACGTGGTCGACGACCTCGACCTCGGTGACCGCCGCGGCGTCCTGGGTGGCGCGGCACCGGCAGTAGGTGCCCCACAGCGGGGTGAACGCCTCGATGCCGCCGACGGCCAGCGTCGGCTTGTTCACCCCGGCCAACGGCAGGTCGTCCGGTCCCGGCAGGTCGACGGTGCCCTCGAAGAACACCTCACCGACCGAGCCGAGCCCGTCCGGGGTGACGATCGCCGCCGACTTGCGCCAGGTCGGCGAGCTGTCCGGCGACTGGACGAGCTCACCGGACTGGACGCCGACGCCCAGTGGGGCGGTGGAGTTGTTGATGTCGAAGAAGTCCCCGTTGACCGCGGCGACCGCGCCGACCCGCTCGGCCTGCGCGGACAGCGGCTCGCCGTGCGCGACCTGGCCGGGGAACAGGTAGTCGACGGTGGTGCCCTTGGTCAGGTCGACCGCGAGGCTGTCGGCCTGTAGCCAGGTCGGGGTGGCGGTGTAGCCGTCGGGGCCGTAGCGGTCGAAGGACCGGAGGGTGACCCCCGGCGCGACCGGCCGGGTCCGCTCGTCGGTCTCGATTCGCGGCTCGGCGGCGGCCATGGCCCTGGCCGCCGGCATGGCCTCGGTCGGGTGGTCGCTCGAGTCGGAGGTGGCAGCCGAGCGGTCGAGCTCGTCGGCGAGCGCCGTCGGCAACGGGCTCAGCACGACCAGGGACGTGGTCATCGCGACGATCGCGAGCAGCTTTCTGGGCACCAGCAGAGTCTGACCCGCCCGTCGGTTTCTCACCAGACCCGGAAGTGTCATGCAAGGAAATTTCATCTGTCCAGGTCACGGCGAAACCCGGTCGACGGTGCGCTCCGGCACGCGTCGCTCACCACGCGTACTCCTGGCATGGAAACGGTGGGCACCGTCGACCAGTGGTCGGCGGTGCCCACCGCGGCTCGACCTCGCGGGGTGGCGGTTTCCCTACGAGTGCGGGCAGGTGTTGCGGTAGTCGGAGATGTCGCTGTCGTTGGGCGGCGGGCAGAGGAACTGCTCGTAGCGGGTGTCGTTGTCCACGAACCGCTTCAACCAGGACAGCATGTACTTCGCCTGGGTCGTGTTCGGCGTCTGCGGGAAGAAGTGGCTCGCGTTGTTCAGCTCCAGGTACGCCTTCTCGGCCGAGGCCGGGATGGAGTTGTAGAACGGGATCGAGTGCGAGGCCACCGGGGCGATCGAGTCGGACTCGCCGCCGATGATCAGCGTCGGGGTCCGCAGCTCGGACCAGGACTTGTCGGTGTTCCACGGCGCCAGCGGCACCGCGGCCTGGATCGATGGCCGCGACGAGGACGCCTCGAGCGACCCGCCGCCGCCCATCGAGTGCCCGGCAACCGCCAGGCGCGAGGCGTCGATCCGGTTGCGCACGGTCGCGTTGTCCTCTGCCATGTAGTCCAACGCCGCCAGCAGCTGGTCACCCCGGCTGCTCGGCTGGTCGAGGGTCGAGTTCGTGTCGATGGTGATCACCACGAAGCCGTGGGAGGCCAGCCGCGGCCCCATCCACGCGATGCTCGACTGGGTGGCGGTGAACCCCGGCGAGATGGCGACCGCGCCGAAGGTGCCGTCGGCGGTACTGGTCGGGTAGTAGATCGTGCCACCGCCGAAGCCGCTGACCAGGCTGGACACCGAGGTCTCGGACACCGAGTACGGGCCACGGGACGCCTCGATGAGGCTCTCGGTCGGGTCGGGGCCGCGTTCGAACGGGTTCTCCTGGGCCGTCGCGGTGGCGGCGGTGCCCACCACGACCGAGGCGGCCATGGCGAACCCGGTGAGGACTCGCGCGCCTTTTCGCAGGGTTGTTCGCATCTCTCGCACCTTCTCCAATCAGCTCGTCGTCGAGCTACACAGCGGACGCGATCGGTAACCGACTGTGGCAAGGAGCGGGTGGTCGCCGCATCGGTGGAATCGCCAGTCCTGGCCGACGCCGGCGGTGCGGCGGTGGTCCCGGCCGTACGCTTCGGCCTGTGACCACAAGTGCCGAGGAGATCGTGCGCGCCGCCGCGCGCTGGATCGGGCGGGGCGCCCGACTGGACACCCGCACGTTCGCGGCTGACCTCGGCATCTCGCGCAGCACCCTGTTCCGCCGGGTCGGCAACCGCGAGGACCTGATGGGCGAGGCCCTCTGGTACATGGCCGACCGCACGATGGCCGCCGCCGAGCGGGACTGGCGCGCGGCCAACGGCGACCGGGTGCGCGACGCCGCGGGCGAGTTGCGCTGCCTCGCGGTGATGCGCCAGTACCGCTCGGACATCGCCGGCAACCAGGGGTTCCGCAAGCTGCTCAACGACGAGCCGACGGTCGGCATCCGGGTGCTCACCGACCCCAACGGCCGGGTGCAGCCCCGGGTGATGGCCGCGCACGTCGGGTTGTTGCGGCGCGACATCGACGGCGGCGGGTTCCGGCCGGCGGTCAGCGTGGAAAGCCTGTGCTACGCGATCGTCCGGCTCGGTGAGGCGTTCCTCTACTCCGACGTCCTGGTCGGCCGCGCGCCGGACCTGGCGGCGGCGTCGACGTTGATCGGCGCGCTGGTGGAGACGCGGGTGCCGGCGAGGGAGCCGACGGTCTTGTGAAACACATCGGTCTAGTGTTTCATCGGAGGACCGGCGTTCACCGTTGAACCGAGGGAGACCCGATGCCCGTCCGGACCCACGAGAGCTGGCCCCCGGGACTCCCCGGATCCCTTGTGTATCCGGAGGTCGCGGTCGGCGCGATCCTGGCCGGCTCGGCCCGCCGCTACGGCGACCGGGTGGCCTTCGCCCGCGCCGGCGAGCAGTTGACCTACGCCGAACTGGGCAGACGGGCGGCCCGCTTCGCCAACGGACTGCTCGCCAGGGGCGTGGCCGCCGGCGACCGGGTGGCGCTGCGGATGCCGAACTGCCTGGAGTACCCGGTCGCTTACTACGGCACGCTGCTGGCCGGCGCGACCTTCGTGCCGGTCAACCCGCTGCTGCCGGAACTCGTTGCCGCGCGCCAGATCGCCGACGCCGGCGCGGTGCTCACGGTGACCGCCGCCGACGTGCCGGTCATCGGTGACGGGCACGCGAGCGAGCCGCCGGTGCTCGCCGTTGACGTGTACGACGACCTCGCGCACCTGGCCTACACCGGCGGCACCACCGGCGAGTCCAAGGGCGTGCGGCTGCCCCACCGCAACGTCGTGGTCAACTCCCTGCAGTACATCTGTTGGGGCACCGGGTCGCTGCCCGCGCTGGACGAGTACGGCGGCGTGGTGCTCGACCAGGTCGGCGATCCGGCGGACTGGCCGACCAGGCTGGGCACCGCGGTGGCGATCAACCTGACGCCGTGGTTCCACGCGATGGGCACGATCGCCGGGCTGAACGCGTTGGTACTGGCCGGATACACCACCGTGCTGCACGACCGGCTCGACCCGATGGCCTACCTCGCGGACGCGCAGCGGTTGGGGGTCACCACGATCGGCGGCGCGCCCGCGCTGTTCGCCGCGCTGCTGGCGTGCCCGGACGTGCACACCACCGACCTGTCGACGGTGCGGGTGATCAGCTCCGGCGCGGCGCCGATGCCGGTGGAGATGATCCGCAGGCTGCGCGCGCTCGCGCCCAACGCCGTGATCAGCGAGGGCTACGGGCTGACCGAGGTCACCATGGGGGCCACGCTCGGGCCGATCCACCGCTCCGGCACGCGCAAGGCGGGCACGGTCGGGCTGCCGACTTTCGACACCGAGGTGCGGGTGGTCGGGGACGACGGCGAGCCGGTGGCCACGGGCGAGCGCGGCGAGGTGTGCATCCGCGGGCCGCAGGTGATGCTCGGCTACCACAACCGTCCGGAGGCGACCGACCAGGTGCTGCGGGACGGCTGGCTGCACACCGGGGACATCGGCATCCTGGACGAGGACGGCTATCTGTCTATTGTGGACAGATTGAAGGACATGCTGTTGTACAAGGGGTACAACGTCTACCCACGTGAGCTGGAGGAGATTCTCGCCGAACACCCCGCGGTGCTCGCGGCCGCGGTGGTCGGCAAGCCGGACGCCGCGGTCGGCGAGCTGCCGGTGGCGTTCGTGGTGCCCGCCGACCCGTCGGTGACCTCGGCCGACCTGATGGCGGCGGTGAACGAGCGGGTGGTGGCCTACAAGCGGCTGCGCGAGGTGTACTTCACCGACCAGATTCCGATCTCCGCGGCGGGCAAGGTGCTCAAGCGCGAACTGCGTGACCGGCTCGCCGGCACGTCGTGACCCCCGCCCTGCACGGCCGGGCGGTGGAGGTGCGCCGGCTGGCCGCGCTGACCGGTGCCGGCGGGGCGCTGCTGCTGCTCGGCGAGGCCGGGATGGGCAAGACCGCCGTGCTGTCCACTGTGGACGCCAAGGTGGCGGTGCGGGGCATGGCCGCCGAGCGTGACCTGCCCTTCGGCGCGCTGAACCGGTTGTTGGCGCCGCTGACCGACCGGTTCGCCAGCCTGCCGGCCGACCAGGCCGACGAGCTGCGCCGGGTGGTCGGCCTCGGCGGGGTGCCCGACGCGTTCCAACTGCGCTGCGCGGTACACCGGCTGCTGGTCGGGCTCGCGGCCGACGGGCCGGTGTGCTGCCGGGTGGACGACGCGCAGTGGCTGGACACCGAGTCGTTGGCCGTGCTGGCCTTCGCCGCGCGGCGGCTGGCCGGGCACCGGGTGTCGATGGTGTTCGCCGCCCGGCCGGAGTTGGTGCGCCCTGGGCACGACCCGATGGCGGAGATCCCGAGGATGTGGCTGTCGCCGTTGCCCGACGAGGCGTGCGAGCCGTTGTTGCGGCAGTGGCGGGTGCCGGCCGGGCTGCGGGCGGTGCTGACCGAGGTGTCCGGCGGGAACCCGTTGGACCTGGTGTCGTTGGCCGCCGCGCTCACGCCCGACCAGGTGGCCGGCCGGGCGCCGTTGCCCGAGGTGCTGGTGGGGGAGCGGTGCGCGGACTACCGGGCGCGGCTGGGCGCGCTGTCGGCCGGCGCGCGCGAGTTGTTGGTGTGCGTGGCCGCGGAGTCCACTGTGGAGCTGGACACGCTGCTGCGCTGCGGTGGGCACGCCGAGGTGGACGAGTTGTTGGCGGCCGGGCTGTTGCGCATCGCCGGCACGTCGGTGCGGCTGCCGAGCAAGCTGGTGCGCGGCACGCTGTACCAGCTGGCCACGCCGGGGGAGCGGCAGCGGGCGCACACCCGGCTGGCGGCCGTGCTGACCGGCCCGCTGGCGAGCTGGCACCTGGCGATGACCATCGCGACGCCGAGCCCCGAGCTCGGCGACGAGTTGGCGGCGGCGGCCGCGCAGGCGCAGCCGGCGACGGCGGCGAGCCTGTTGGACCGGGCGGCGGCGTTGACCGTCCATACCGGACTCCGGGGGGCGCGGTTGCTGGCCGCGGCCGAGCAGGCCTGGCAGGCAGGCCGGCCGGGGTCGGCGCGGGCGTTGTTGTCGCGGGCGCGGGCGGCCGGCGCGGACCGGGCGCGCGGTGCGTTGCTGCTCGGGGAGATCGAGCTGCGGGACGGCGAGCCGGCGATCGCCACGCACGAGCTGGCGACCGCCGCCGAGCACCTCGGTGACCCCGACGAGGCGGCGCGCGCGTGGCTGCTGGCCGGTGAGGCCCGCCGGATCAGCGGCGACCTGGCCGGTTACCGGGGCCTCGCCCGCCGCGCGGTCGCCGGCCAGCCGGGCAGCGGCGGTGGCGGTGGCGGTGGCGCGGTGGAGATGATGACGGCGTTGTTCGTCGGAGGTGCGGCCACCTACGCCGGTCGCCATCGCGAGGCAGGCGAACCGTTGCGGCGGGCGGTCGCGCTCGGTGCGGCGGCGCCCGACGTCGCCGCCGCGGTGTGGGCGGCCGAGGCCGCGTTCGCGCTCGGGGACGTCGAGCACGCCTACGAGTGCGCGTCGGCCGCGGTGTCCAGGGCCAGGCTCGGGTCCCGCAGGTCGGTGCTGCCGTGGGCGTTGGTGCACCTGGCGCTCGCGGCTATCGGCCTTGACCGGCACCGGGCGGCGCAGGCCGCGGCCGAGGAAGGGCTGACCGCCTCGGTCGCCAGCGCGCAACGCAACACCTGGACCGAACACCTTTCCCTGCAAGCACTGTCCGCCGCGCTGCTCGGTGACCTGGCCACCGCGCAGTCCAAACTGGACATCGCGGCGCCGGGGATCGCCGAGCGGGCACTCGGGCGGCCGTGCGCGATCTCCTCCTGGGCCAGCGCCTGCCTCGACCTGGTCGCCGACCGGCCGGGCGACGCCCTCGGCCGGCTGGCCGCCCTCGGCGCCGGGGTGAGCGGCGCCCAGCAGGCCATCCAGGTGCTCGCCACCCCGCAGTGGGTCGAGGCCGCCGTGCGCGCTGAGCAGCCCGGCCGCGCCGTCGCGGTGCTCGCCAGCTTCGACGACTGGGTCCGCGCCGGCGGCAGCGCCGCCTGGCTGGCACTGTCCAGCCGCTGCCACGCCATGCTCGCCACCGACCTGGACGAGGCCGAGCACCACTACCGCGCCGCGATCGCCAGGCACCAGCGGGCGGGCGCGGCGATGGAGCTGGCCAGGACCCAGCTGGGCTACGCCAACCGCCTGCGCCGTCACCGCCGCACCCGCGACGCCAGGGCGCTGTTCCGGGACGCGCTGCGCGGGTTCCGCGCGGCCGGCGCCGACCACTGGGCCACCAGGGCACAGGCCGGCCTGCGCGCCTCCGGCGAGACCGTCGAGGCGCCCGGTGCCACGCTGGCCGGGCTCACCCCCCAGCAGGCCGAGATCTCCCGGCTGGTGGCCGTCGGCGAGACGAACAAGGAGATCGCCCGCAGGCTGGTGATCAGCCCCCGCACCGTCGACCACCACCTGCGCAACATCTTCACCGCACTCGGCGTCCGCTCCCGAGTAGAACTGGCCCACCGCATAACCACCCTCGACCACCACTAACCCCACCCCCGCCAGCCCCCGCCCCCCGCCGGCCCCGTCCGACCGCAGCGATGGGTCCCTTCACTGCGGTCAGCGCAGCGATGGGACCCTTCGCTGCACTTTGGCACCAACGGGTGCCACTCTGGTGCCAGATTGGGTTGCGGGGGTGCCATGGGTGTGCCATAGTTGTGCCATGGACTTGACGCCCTTCGTCGACTCGCTTCGGCAGGAGTTCGCGGTCGCCGCCGACGCGGCCGGTGACCAGGCTCGTGAGCTGGCCGAACGGCTCACCGGCCCGCTGGTCTCGGCGGTGCGGCTCACGCTGCTCACCGCCTTGTCCGAGGCCGCGGAGGAGATCACCCGGGAGCTCGCGCCGGGCTCGGTCGACGTGCGGCTGCGCGGCCGGGACGCCGAGTTCGTGGTCACCCCACCGCCGGCCGCCGACGCGGTGCCAACTGTGGCACCAACGGTGCCACCGGTGGCTCCCGGCGACGACGACAGCGCCATGACCCGGCTCAACCTCCGGATCCCGGAAAGCCTCAAGGCCCGCGTCGAGGACGCCGCGAGCGCGGCCGGGATGTCGGCCAACGCCTGGCTCGTCCGGGCCGCCATGACCGCGCTCGCCCAGGGCGAGCCGCCACCGGCCGCCAAGAGCGCCCGCTGGACCGGCGGCCAGCGCTACACCGGCTGGGTCCGCTGACCCGGCCCCACTGACCAGCACCACAACCCACACCACACCTTTTGGGGTAGCGCCATGCCTGAATTCGCCACGCCGGAGCCCATCGAGGTCACCGTGGAGGCGGTCGCCGCGAACGTCGCGGTGATCGCCGGCGATCGCACCGACACCGTCGTCACTCTCGCGCCGACCGACCCCGACAACGCCTCCGACGTGCGGGCCGCCGAGGTGGCCACGGTCGACTACGCCGACGGCCGGCTCCGGATCAAGGGCCCGCGCCGGGGCCTGTTCACCACCAGGTCCGAGTGCTTCGACGTGTGCGTCGAGCTTCCGGCGGGCTCCACGGTGAACGCCGACGTCATCGTCGGCGGTTGCACCACCGAGGGCCGGCTCGGCGACTGCCGGGTCAAGACCTTCGACGGCGCGATCACCCTCGACGAGACCGGCTCGCTGCGGCTGAACACCGGCCGCGGCCGGATCACCGTCCTGCACGCGACCGGCCGGGTCGAGGTGACCACCGGCACCGGCGAGGTCCGCCTCGCCGAGATCGACGGCGTCGCCGTGGTGAAGAACCTCTCCGGCATCACCAGGATCGGCGCGATCAGCGGCGACCTGCGGGTGAACGCCACCAACGGCGATGTGCTCGTCGACCACGCCGGCAGCGCGGTACTCGCCAAGTCGACCAACGGCAGCATCCGGATCAACGAGGTCGTGCGCGGCACGGTCGAGCTCGACGTCGCCGCGGGCGACCTGGAGATCGGCATCCGGGAGGGCTCGTCGGCCTGGCTGGACGTGCAGGCCGTGTCCGGCCGGTTCGTCAACTCGATGACCCCCAGCGACCACCCGCAGGCCGGCGACACCGTCGAGGTGCGCGCCAGGACCAAGACCGGCGACATCGTCGTCCGCCGGTCCACACAGGACACCAACGACAAGGGGTAAGACATGTCCGCGATCTCCGCCACCGGACTGCGCAAGTCCTACGGCGACAAGGTAGTGCTCGACGGCATCGACCTGAACGTGCCGCAGGGCACCGTGTTCTCCCTGCTCGGCCCCAACGGCGCCGGCAAGACCACCACCGTGCACATCCTCTCCACGCTGCTGGCCGCCGACGCCGGCCGGGCGTCGGTCGCCGGCCACGACGTGACCGGCGACGGCGACGCGGTACGCGCCCGGATCGGCGTCACCGGCCAGTTCTCGGCCGTCGACGACCTGCTCACCGGCGCGGAGAACCTGATGCTGATGGCCGACCTGCACCATCTGCCCAGGGCCGCCGGCCGGGCCAGGGTCACCGACCTGCTGGCGCGCTTCGACCTCACCGAGGCGGGCGACAAGCTGCCAACGACCTACTCCGGCGGCATGCGCCGCCGCCTCGACCTGGCGATGACGCTGGTCGGCAGCCCCGAGGTGATCTTCCTCGACGAGCCGACCACCGGCCTGGACCCGCGCAGCCGGCAGACGATGTGGGCCATCATCCGCGACCTGGTCGCGGGCGGCGTGACGATCTTCCTCACCACCCAGTACCTGGAGGAGGCCGACGAGCTCGCCGACCGGATCGCCGTGCTCAACGGCTGCCGGATCGTCGCCGAGGGCACCCCGGCCCAGCTCAAGCGGATGATCCCGGGCGGGCACATCAGCATCCGGTTCACCGACGAGGTCGATCTGGACGCCGCGGCCCGCGCGCTCGGCGAGGTCCACCGCGACAACGGCGACCTCATGCTGCGGGTGCCGACCGATGGCCGGGTCTCCGCGCTGCGCACCGTGCTCGCCCGGCTGGACGACGTGTCCGTGGAGGCCGAGGAGCTCGCCGTGCACACCCCCGACCTGAACGACGTCTTCTTCGCACTGACCGATCGGAGCGTTTCCCGATGAGTACCTATGCCCTGACCGACTCGATGACCATGTTGCGGCGCAACCTCAAGCACGCGCAACGCTATCCGTCACTGCCGATCTCCACGATCGCGACGCCGGTGCTGATGCTGCTGCTGTTCGCCGGGGTCTTCGGCTCCGCGCTTGGCGCCGGCATCGGCGGGTCGCCCGGTGGCTACATCGACTACCTCACGCCCGGCGTGCTGCTGATGGCGGCGACCTCCGGCAGCATCGCCATCGCGATCTCGGTGTCCATGGACGCCACCCAGGGCGTGATGAACCGCTTCCGCACCATGGCGATCGCCCGCTCGTCCATCCTCACCGGACAGGTCATCGGCGGGGTGCTGCAGACGATGACGAGCATCGTGGCGGTCGTCGGGGTCGCGCTGCTGATGGGTTTCCGGCCGGACGCGACTCCGGTGGAATGGGTGCTGGCCGCGGGCATCCTCATCCTGCTGACCTTCGCGCTGAGCTGGCTGGCCGCCGCGATCGGCCTGGTGGCCAAGGGTCCGGAGCAGGCGAGCAACTGGCCGATGCCGGTGACCTTCCTGCCACTGCTCGGCAGCGGGTTCGTGCCGACCGACTCGATGCCGGCCGGAGTGCGCCAGTTCGCCGAGTACCAGCCGTTCACCCCGATCATCGAGACCCTGCGCGGACTGCTGATGGGCACCGGGATCGGCAACAGCGGCTGGCTGGCGATCGGCTGGTGTGTGGTGATCACCGTTGGCGGGTTCTGGTGGGCGCGGGCCGCGTTCGCCAGAGCCGCCAACCGGGTCGGCTGAGGGCCGGCGGAGAGGGGACCCGGGGCCACCGCCGGTGTGGCCCCGGGTCGTCTCTAGTGGACGGTCGGGTTCGTCCACCACGCGCAGTTGCTCGCCAGCGAGACATCCTTGAGGTGGACGCCGTGCTCGCCGAGATCCAGCGACAGGGTTCGCGCGGCCCGGTCGTACGCCGGCCAGCGCGGCGCCCCCTGGACGCTCGGCGTTCCCCGGTGGGCGAAGGCGGTCCAGTAGGCGACCATGGTGTCGGCGAGTCGTTGCTGTCGCTCGGTGAGCGAGCCGAGCAGGCCGGGCCACAGGAACGTCAGCTCGCTGGCGTGCGCCGCGCCCTCGTCGAAGTCCGGGGCGTCGACCAGCGGCGGCGCGGTGCGATCGGCGAACTGGTAGGCGTAGACCGGCATCCCGGCGTCGGCGAGGCGCCGGTAGGCGTCCACGTGCGAGCAGGTGGACAGCGCGGTGCCGAAGTCGCTCTGCACGGTCGCCAGCGCACCTCGCCGTCGGCCGCGCCGCGCACCAGCCCGGTGTCGGTCGCGACCAGCAGCGAGGACCTGGCGGCGGTCGCGGGTGCGCCGGCCAGCACGGTGGCCGCCACGAGCAGCAGCACCGTGGCGATACCGCGTGGTGTCATGCGTTTCATTGCACCGGCAGGCCGGCGGCCGCGCAACAGGCGGGGTGACTAAACCTCGTCGTTGGTCAGCCCCGACTTGACCGACCGGGGATGGTCCTCCGGGTTCCAGCCGGGGCGGGCGTGTTCGTCGTTCTTGTGCACGAGCAACCAGTCGTTGGCGCCGCCCCGGGTGGTGTTGATGAGCACGAACCGGCCGGCGAGCTTCTCGCCGGCCAGGTCGAAGTGCAGTTCGCCGGCGGCCAGTGCCGCGGCCGGATCGTCGTCGCCGGCGTGCCGCCAGGTGCCCCAGTCCCACACGATCACGTCCCCGCCGCCCGGCCTGCCCTTGGCGATCCGGCCCTCGAAGTCGAAGTGGTCCAGGTCGTGGTCGTCGACGTGCACGGCCAGCGAGCGCACCTTCGGGTCCAGCGTCGGACCCTTGGGCACCGCCCAGCTCACCAGCACCCCGCCCAACTCCAGGCGCAGGTCGTATTGCAGGCGACGGGCGCGATGGCGCTGGACGACGAACCGGCCGGTCATGTGCGCCATTATGTAGTTCACCCGGCGGGGGGAGAGTTGTCCACAGCTGTGGATGACGCTGGGGATAATTCGAACGCCTGTTCGTGCTCAGTCCGCGAGGACGCTGACCACGACCTTGCCGCGGGCGTGCCCGGCCATCAGATAGCGGATGGCCGCCGGGGTCTCCGCGAGCGGGAAGGTCCGGTCGATGACCGGGGTCAGCTCACCGGCCTCGGTCAGCCGCGCCAGCCGGGTCAGGCCTTCCTTGGTCTCTTTGGAGAACATGGCGGTCAGCCGCTGGCGGGTGAACGGCGAGCGCAGGGCCGCGACCAGGCCGCGCCCGAGGCCGGCCGACCACCGGCCGCCGCCCTCGCCGCCGACGATCACCAGGGTGCCCGCCGGGGTGAGCGCGCGGCGCAGCTCGGCCAGCGTGCGCAGGCCCGCGGTGTCGATGACCAGGTCGTAGCGGCCGCTGTCGGCCAGGGAGGTGGTGGTGTAGTCGACCACGTGCGTCGCGCCGATCGAGCGCACCAGGTCGTGCTTGCCCGCGCTGCACACCCCGGTGACCTCCCCACCGCGCGCGGCGGCCAGCTGCACCGCGTACGAGCCGACACCGCCGCCCGCGCCGAGGACCGCCACGGTGTGCCCCGGCCGGACCAGGTCGCCGACCGCCTGCAGCGCGGTGAGGCCGGAGACCGGGAGCGCGGCCGCCTGGGTGTAGCTCAGGTTCGCCGGCTTGGCCACGCAGGTGCGCACCGGCACCCGCGCCAACTCGGCGTAGGAGCCGTGGGTGGTGGCGCCGAACACCGCGTCACCCGGCGCGAACTCGGTCACCTCCGGCCCGACCGCCACCACCTCGCCGGCGACGTCGCGCCCGCGCACCCGGATCCTGGGCGCGCGCAGCCCGATGGCCGCGCGGATCGGGTACGGCAGCCCGGCCATGAAGTGCCACACGCCGGGGTCGACCCCGGCCGCGTGCACCCGCACGAGCACCTCGCCCCTGGCCGGCGTGGGGTCTGGCACCTCGGCCATGGACAGGACCTCGGTCTCGCCATAACTGTCCTGCACGATCGCCTTCATCTGCTTTCTCCGTCCGGGTACTGGAAAACGTCGTCGATGGGCACCGCGAACACCCGGGCGATCTGGAAGGCCATCTCCAGCGATGGCGAGTACCTGCCCTGTTCGATCGCGATGATCGTCTGCCGGGTGACGCCGACCCGTTCGGCGAGCTGCGCCTGGGTCATCTCGCCGGCGGCGAAGCGCAGTGCGCGGATCGAGTTGGACACCCTTGTCGGCTTCACCACGGGTGGAATCCCTTGCGGTAGGCGAAGATCTTGGCCACCGAGCTGAGGATCGAGGAGAGCGCGAACATCAGGTAGACCGTGTTGGCGATCCAGAAGTAGCCCACCTCGGTCATCGCCATGACCAACGCCGCGACCCCGCCGATGACCACGAACGACTGGCCGATGGACTCGCCGAACCGGTAGATCTCCCGGTCCCGCACGTCCTTGCGGCGGTCGTCGGGCGCGGTGACGGCGGTGGCCGCGATGCTGAGCACGATCGTCACCACGATCGCCGCGCCAACCGACCACAGCATCGGCGCCACGTAGGGCACCTCCGCCAGCGGTGTCTCACCGGCACGGCTGAGCACGATGACCAGGTAGACGACGTAGCCGGCTAACGAGACCGTCGCCATGATCCACGAGTTCTTCTCTTCGAGTGTCATGTCCGCCCCAGCTCGATGTAAAGCAACTTTGACACGGCAAATGTAAAGCGGAACTGACCTCGTGTCAAATATTCTTGACTTGATCGGGTGGCTCGACACCAACGCCGGCGACCGGCGGGTCAGAGCTCAGGGGTGCGGGGCGTCAGGCCTTCGCGGCGACCAACTGGTCGGTCAGCATCCCGGCCAGCGTCGGGATGTGCTGGTCGAGGTAGAAGTGGTTGCCCGCCAACACCTTCAGCGTGAACTCGCCGCTGGTGTGCGCGGCCCAGCCGCGAGCGAGGTCGGCGTCCACCTCCGGGTCGGCGTCGCCGACCACGGCCACCACGGGAGCGTCGACCACGGCTGCCGGCGCGCACTGGTACAGCTCGGCGGCCCGGTAGTCGCTGCGGATCACTGGCAGGGCCATCTCGGCGAAGTCGGGGTCGTCGAGCAGCATGGAACCCGGGCCGCCCAACGCTTTCACGATCCTGATCAGGTCCGCGTCGGTTGCCAGGTGGTTGCGTTTGACACTC
This sequence comes from Actinophytocola sediminis, assembly GCF_054779715.1. NCBI lineage: Bacteria > Bacillati > Actinomycetota > Actinomycetes > Pseudonocardiales > Pseudonocardiaceae > Actinophytocola > Actinophytocola sediminis. Next base: position 36,169 of record NZ_BAAGXS010000073.1, read on the forward strand.
GGGCTCGACGGCGGTCGCCTGGCCGAGACGAACAGCGCCACCGGCGACCCGCCCGCGAGCCGGCGCGCCACCTCGAACGCGACGCTCCCGCCGAGGCTGTGCCCGAACAGTGCCAGCGGCCGGTTCCCCAGCCCGGCCACCAGCGGTGCCAGCCGTTCGGCCAACGTCACCACGTCGTCGATCAGCGGTTCCCGCAGCCGGTCCTGCCGGCCGGGGTACTGCGCCGAGAACAACTCGACCGACGCCGGCAGCGCGGCCGACAGCGCCCGGAACTGGGTGGCCGGACCGCCTGCGTGGGGGAAACACACCACGACATGCTCGGCATCGGGTCGCCGGTCGTACCGCCGCAGCCAGAGATCCATCCACCCATCATGCCAAGCACCGCGGCGACACGCGGACACCCTCGCGAGTCCAACGCTCCCGACACGCGAGTCCAACGCTCCCGCCGAGCCGGCACCGGTTGGGCCCGACGGCGTGCCGCGGGCCGTTCCCGCTGGTCCTGGCGTGTGGCACCATCGCAGGCGTGACCAGTAGACCCGTGGCGGCGGAGCGCCTGAGCGATCTCGCCCGGCTACGCCGCGTGCGCGACCGGATCGACCGGGAGTACGCGCGACCGCTGGACGTCGAGGCACTCGCCCGTGGGGTGAACATGTCGGCGGGGCATCTCAGCCGCCAGTTCCGGCGCGCCTACGGTGAGTCACCGTACGGCTACCTGATGACCCGGCGGATAGAGCGGGCGATGGCCCTCCTGCGTCGAGGTGACCTCAGCGTCACCGAGGTGTGCTTCGAGGTCGGCTGCTCCTCGCTCGGCACCTTCAGCACCCGCTTCACCGAGCTGGTCGGCATGCCGCCCAGCGCCTACCGGCGCGAGGCGACCGGCGCGACGGTCGGGATACCGCCGTGTGTCGCCAAACAGGTGACCAGACCGATCAGGAATCGAGAAGCGCCGGTTCTCGATCCGCACCTAGTGTGACCTCCATGGACATCACCATTCGCGAGAGTTACCTGCCCCACGACGACCCGGAAGCCTCGTTGCGCTTCTACCGCGACATCCTCGGCTTCGAACTCCGTCAGGACGTCGGCTACAACGGCATGCGCTGGCTCACCGTCGGCCCGCCCGGCCAGCCGGAGGTCGCCATCGTGCTGACCCCGCCCGGCGCGGATCCCGGCATCACCGAGGAGGAACGCGCCACCATCACCGAGATGATGGCCAAGGGCACCTACGGCGGCATCAACCTGGCCACCAAGGACCTCGACGCCACCTTCGAGAAGCTGCAGGCCAGCGGGGCCGAGGTGGTCCAGGAGCCGACCGAGCAGCCGTACGGCATCCGGGACAGCGCCTTCCGCGACCCCTCGGGGAACATGGTCCGCATCCAGGAACTGCGCTGAGCCGGAGTAGCTGATGGAGAACCGATGAGCAGGGCCACGAAGAAGGTCGCGCAACAACACGCTGCCGACAGCCACGACCTGATCCGCGTGCACGGCGCGCGGGTGAACAACCTCAGGGACGTCAGCATCGAGATCCCGAAACGCCGGCTGACGGTGTTCACCGGGGTTTCCGGCTCTGGCAAGAGTTCTCTGGTGTTCGACACGGTCGCCGCCGAGTCGCAGCGGATGATCAACGAGACGTACAGCAGCTTCGTCCAGGGCTTCATGCCCACCCTCGCGCGGCCAGAGGTCGACGTGCTCGACGGGCTGACCACGGCGATTCTCGTTGACCAGCAACGGATGGGGGCCGATGTCCGATCCACGGTCGGCACGGCAACCGACGCGAACGCGATGCTGCGCATCCTCTTCAGCCGGCTCGGGCAGCCGCATATCGGCTCGCCGCAGGCGTTCTCCTTCAACGTCGCCTCGATCAGCGGGGCGGGTGCGGTCAAGATGGAGCGCAACGGGCAGACGGTGAAGGAGCGCCGCAGCTTCAGCATCACCGGCGGCATGTGCCCGAGGTGCGAGGGCCGGGGCACGGTGTCCGACCTCGACCTCACCCAGCTCTACGACGACTCCAAGTCGATCGCCGACGGCGCGTTCACCATTCCCGGCTGGAAGTCGGACAGTTTCTGGACGGTACGGGTGTACGCCGAGTCCGGCCTGGTCGACCCGAACAAGCCGATTCGCAAGTACACCAAGAAGGAACTGAACAACTTCCTCTACCACGAGCCGGTCAAGGTGAAGATCGAAGGCGTCAACCTCACCTACGAGGGGCTGATCCCGAAGATCCAGAAGTCGTTCCTGGCCAAGGACCGGGAGGCGATGCAGCCGCACATCCGGGCGTTCGTCGACCGTGCGGTCACCTTCACCACCTGTCCCGAGTGCGACGGCACCCGGCTCAGCGAGGGCGCGCGGTCGTCGAAGATCGACGGGGTCAACATCGCCGAGGCGTGCGCGATGCAGATCAGCGATCTGGCCAAGTGGGTCGGTGGCCGCAGGAAGCCGGCGGTCGCGCCGTTGCTGGAGAAGCTGCACCACACCCTCGAGTCCTTTGTGGAGATCGGCCTCGGCTACCTTTCGCTCGACCGGCCGGCCGGCACGCTGTCGGGTGGCGAGGCGCAGCGGGTCAAGATGATCCGCCACCTCGGCTCCAGCCTGACCGATGTCACCTATGTGTTCGACGAGCCGACGATCGGCCTGCACCCGCACGACATCCAGCGGATGAACAACCTGCTGCTTCGGTTGCGGGACAAGGGGAACACCGTGCTCGTGGTGGAGCACAAGCCGGAGACGATCGTGATCGCCGACCACGTCGTCGACCTCGGGCCGGGGGCCGGCACCGCGGGCGGGACGGTCTGCTTCGAGGGGTCGGTCGACGGACTGCGTGCCAGCGGAACCCTGACCGGCAAGCACTTCGACGACCGTGCCGCCCTCAAACCGGAGGTCCGCGAGCCGACCGGTGTGCTGGAGATCCGTGGCGCGAACCGGCACAACCTGCGGGATGTGGACGTCGACGTGCCGTTGGGGGTGCTCTGCGTGGTGACCGGCGTCGCCGGCTCCGGCAAGAGTTCCCTGATCCACGGCTCGATCCCGGCCGAGGAGGGCGTGGTGTCGGTGGACCAGACGCCGATCCGCGGCTCGCGGCGCAGCAACCCGGCGACCTACACCGGTCTGCTCGAGCCGATCCGCAAGGCGTTCGCCAAGACCAACGGCGTGAAGCCGGCGTTGTTCAGCGCGAACTCCGAGGGCGCGTGCCCCAACTGCAACGGCGCCGGGGTGACCTACGTCGACCTGTCGGTGATGGCCAGCGTGGCCACCACGTGCGAGGAGTGCGACGGGAAGCGGTTCCAGCCGGCGGTGTTGGAGTACCACCTGGGTGGCCGGGACATCAGCGAGGTGCTCGCGATGTCGGTGAGCGAGGCCGAGGAGTTCTTCGGCGCGGGGGAGGCGCGCACGCCCGCCGCGCACGCGGTGCTCGATCGGCTGGCGGATGTCGGGCTCGGTTATCTCAGCCTCGGCCAGCCGCTGACCACCCTGTCCGGTGGTGAGCGCCAGCGGCTGAAGTTGGCTACCCACATGGGAGACAAGGGCGGCGTGTACATCCTGGACGAGCCGACGACCGGGCTGCACCTGGCCGATGTCGAGCACCTGCTCGGCCTGCTCGACCGGCTGGTCGACGCCGGCAAGTCGGTCATCGTGATCGAGCACCACCAGGCGGTCATGGCACACGCGGACTGGATCATCGACCTCGGCCCCGGCGCCGGTCACGACGGTGGTCAGGTCGTGTTCGAGGGCACGCCGGCCGATCTGGTGGCCGGCCGCTCGACGCTCACCGGTGAACACCTGGCCGCCTACGTCGGCGGCTGAGGCCAAGGGCCTGCGGGGTTGTCCTAGTCGCTCAGCCGGAGCAGGGCCTGGGCGAGGTCGGGGTGGATGTCGAGCTCGCGGTCCAGCCCGGTGATCGTCAGTGGCCGCAGGACCAGGCGCTGGGGCGCGACCACGCACAGGGTGTTCCCGGTCAGCGCCGCCGCCTGACGGGCGGCGACCAGCACGGTGAGCCCGGCCGCCGCGAAGAACCCCACGTCGGTGAGGTCGATGACCAGTGGCGCGGAGGACTGCCGCAGGTGGGCGAACAGGGCGTCGTGCATCAGCGGGCCGGTGGCCAGGTCGACCTCGCCACGCACCGTGATCACCACGGCACCGAGGGGGACGAGTTCCGCGGTGACGGTCAGCGGCGGCCGGGCGAGCGACGGCAGGTCGGGCGGCGTGGCCGGTAAGGCGGTCAGGTGCGTACGGACCCGGTCGATCATCACGTCGGCTTCGGCCATGGTGAACAACCCCAGCTCGACGGCGCGCAGAATGGTGCTGACCGTGCTGCGGTGAGGTCCGGCGACCTGCGCGTTGTTCGGGATCGGATCGGTACTTGCCATAAGGCTGGTCCCTCGGTCAGGTGACATCCATACCGGGGTCCGGGGTACCTGTCTGTGAGCCTACTCGTTTCTCTCGCTCAACAACCTGAGCCAGAGACCCTTTAGGGGGAAAGGCGCCTCCCGCAACGCCGCCATACCTGGGCCATCGCCCACATGTTCGATAATCTGCGCTGGTGGACGAGATCATCACCGAGCTGCTGGATCGGGACTGGGATCAGCTGTCCGACGACGAGTTGCTCGGGTCGGTGCGGCGGGTCGAGTCGTGGTCCCGGCGGTTGTACGCGGTAATGCTGGCCGTGGTCAGGGAGGTCGACGCTCGCGGTCTGGCAGACAGGCAGGGAGTGTCATCGACCGCGGTCCTGTTGCGCCAGCTGCTGCGGTTGTCGCCGAGAGCGGCCAAACGTCGGGTCGAGGACGCGGCGGATCTGTGTGGTTCGACGACGCTGTCGGGTGCCCCGGTGCCGCCCCGGTTCCCGGCGGCCGCGGCCGCCTTGCGTGCTGGTGCCCTGAGTGAGGAACAACTGGCGGTCATCCGCCGCACGCTGCACGAGCTACCCGACGAGGTGGCGCCCGTGACCCGGGTCCGGGTCGAGCACCAACTCGTGGGGGAGGCCCACCGGTTCGACCCGACCCAACTCGGCAAGCTGGCCGTCCGGGTCCGCGCCCACCTCGACCCGGACGGGGTCCTGCGTTCGGAACGCGACGCGGCCGACCGGATGGAGTTGTCCTTCGTCGAGGACGCCACCGGGGTGATCCGGATCCGGGGCCGGTTGTCCACCGCGGGTGCCGCGGTGGTGCGGTCGGCGTTGTCGCCGCTGGCGAAGCCGTTGCGCGACGATCCCCGTTCCGCGGCCAAACGACGCGCGGACGCGTTGGTCGAGCTGGCCCGCCGGATGCTGACCGCCGGCGGCCTGCCGATCGACGGTGGCGTGCGCCCCCAGGTCGGACTCACCGTCGACGTCGCCGAACTGCGCCGGAACACCGGGGTGGTGGACCTGGACGGCGGCAGCACGGTGTCGATCCAGACCGCCCGCCGCATCTGTTGTGACGCCGATGTCATTCCCATCGTGATGCGCGGCGGTTCGCAGCCGCTGGATGTCGGTCGCCGCCAGCGTCTGGTCACCGGTCCGCTGCGCCGGGCGTTGATCGCCAGAGACCGGGGATGTGTGGCGCCGGGCTGTGATCGCCCACCGGAGTGGTGCGACGCCCACCACCTGGTCCACTGGGCCAACGGCGGCCGAACCGCGATCGACAACACCGCGCTGGTCTGCGGCTACCACCACACCCTGCTCCACCGAGGCGAGTGGACCGCCCGCATGATCGACGGCGTGCCACATTTCATCCCGCCTCCGTGGATCGACCCCCGCCAACACCCCCAACGGAACACCATGCACCACACCACCCTGCTCGAAGCGGCGTGACATGCGCGCACTCCCCAGCTGCCGCGCACCCCCGCCTCCGTGATGTCAACGGCGCAGTTCCGCTGCGACATCGACAACGGAAGCGAAGAACGCGGAGTCGGGACGACCGGTTACCGCACCCGGGCACCCGCTCGAGCCGGGGTCACCAAGCCGCAGGAGCACGCCGAACTGGTCCACCTTCCACGTCGACGCCCCCGCGCGCAGGCTGATCGGGTCCCTCCCGACAAGGTCGCCGTCGTACACGGCAGAAATGGTCCCGTTCAGCCGACTCTGTACCGGTAAGAAATGGGTGTCAGGCGCTTCCGCTCAATCAGCCAAGGGTGCGTCGTCTGGAGCGTTCCGCCCGACGCCCGTGGCGCGTCGCCACTGCGGTCCAGCTGGATGTTGCTGACGACGATCAACATGGTGTCTGGATGCTCCATGTTGATGAGTTCGACCTCCTTCCTGGTGAGAATGATTTCCTCACCGGGCGAGGTGGTGCCTTTGACCTCCACGTACAGGTGCTCATCCGATCGGGTCGCATCAAGGTCGTACGACTTGACCGCGCCGACGTCCTTGACTGTGTAGCCTTCGTTTCTCAGGTAATCACTGGCGAGTGCCACCGAGTGGACCTCGATCGCGACGCGATCCGGGTGGCTGAGTCGCATTCCCTGGCCCGACTGCCGGCGATGGTTCGCGGACCGCTCCGCCAAGATGACGGCGTCCGCGATTTCGGGAGCCAGTTCCTCGTTCGCCGTGCTGTCGGGTGGGTTGACGAGATCCGCGGCCAGCCGGTTGGCATCGCCGGCGCCGTACCCCGGCACCTCGAGCCGCAGCCGGATTCGCTTGCGGTTGTTGCCTTCCTTCGTCGCACCGGGTGCCTGCCCGATGCGGCCCTGCGCGGTGGTGATCTCACGACGCAAGCTCTCCACGTCGGCCACCTGAGCAAGCTCCAGCGGGCCGTGCACAAGCGTGCGTTGGGCCTCCGTGAGTCCGGAAACGCGGGACGAGACCACCGTCGCGGACAGCAGAATCGCTTGTTTGTTTCGTAATCGCGACAGCAGCAGTCGCAGGACCGGCACATAGTCGTGGTTGCGGGAGTGTGGTGATCCCGTCACTTTCCCGCCCGCGCTCTCCAGAACCAGGCTCAGCCCACCGTCGGCAACGTCAACTCCGAACTCGGCGTTCAATTCCACACCATCGCCATTGCGCATTCGCACGCACCAAGACTGTCACACGATCGGGTGAACTCCCTACCGGCATGCGTTTGTGGGCGGACTACTCGCTGAGGTGGAGCAGCGCCGGGACCAGGAGGCCCCAGATCCGACGAGGCAGGCCCTGTCCGGTCTCCGGCAGCCGCAACAGGGTGGCGTTGGGGATCTCCTTCGCGAGTGCCTCCCCGTTGCCGATCGGGAAGAACGGGTCGGTCTCACCGTGGACCACCAACGTCGGCGCGGTGATCTCGCTGAGTCGCTCCCGCCAACGGTCACCGGAGTCCAGCGCGGCGAACACGGTGGACATCTGGTTCGACCGGTGCATCGTCGCCGGATCGACACCCGCCGGCAGCGCGTCGACCGTTCGCTCGAAGATCCTGGTAACGGACTCGCGCGTCTCCCCATCGTCGAACCGGCCGGCGCCAGCCATGATCCGCCCCATCTCGACCAGGTAGTCGATCACGGCGGCCCGGTCCGACCAGTCCGGCTGCGGCGCACCGAAGAGCCGCGCCATCATCTCCGGCGCGTGATCAGGAAGATCCGCGTCCACTGGACCGGGCGCGACCGCGCGAGCGGCGATCAACGTGAGCGAGGCGACCAGATCCGGATAGTCCAGCGCCAGCAGTTGGGCGATCCAACCACCGGGCCCGTACCCGACGACGTGCGCGTGCGGCTGACCAAGCGCGGCGAGCAGGCCGGCGGCGTCGGCGACCAGGTCCCGCAGGGTGTACGTGGGCGCGTCCGGGTCGACCGTCGTGGAACGTCCGGTGTCGCGCAGGTCGTACCGGACGACGAAGCGCCGCCCGGCCGCGAGTTCGGCGCACAGTTCGTTCGGCCAGGTGAGCATCGAGTTCCCGATCAGGAGCATCGGTGGGTTGGCGGGCTCACCGATGGTCTGGACGCACAACTCGACATCGTTCACCCGGATGAATCGCTCGTTGGTGCTGGTCACGGTCGCCGCTCCTCGCCACTGATCGAAGTGACAACTGTACGTCCGTTCGGGGGAGCGGCGGCGGGTGTGTATATCGTCTGGTGCGTTGACCGAACGGGTGTTCCCGGCCGCGGGTCGTGCCGGTCAGGGAGAAGACGGGGACTCGGATGACGACCAGTGCGTGGCCGGGGAGTGCCCGGACCGTGCTCCGGGTGTGCGCGTGGGTGTTGTTGGCAGTCGGGGTCGGGGCGTACGCGTTGGGGCTGCTCGACTTCCTGATCAGCGAGGTCGACGAGAGGTGCGCGCGGAAGCTCGTCTACGAGGGCGCCGACTTCAGTGAGATGCGAACGAACCTGCTGCCGTTGGAGAACACCTGCGTGTTCGTGGACGGCACGACCTACGCGGATGTCCCCGGGTGGGTCAACCCGTTGTTCTTCGCAGGAGTGGGCGGCGCGCTGCTCTGCGCGGTCGCGGTCGCCCTGGTTGGGCGCTCCGCCAGGAACCGCGGCTGAGGAGAGGTCACCTTGTTGGCCCTACAAAGGGATGCCGGCGGACTTCTAGACTGATCGCGTCCAGTGTGGGTCCTGGTCGGGGGATCTGGGGGAGCAATGATCAGTTCGATCTTCGCCGTGTCCCGCGCTGCGCGCGGACGGGGCTGAGCCCATGGCCGACGAGATGGTTCGGCTGGCACAACGCTTCATCAACTCCTATGACGTTCCCGGCATCCCGAAGCTGGCGGAGGACGGCAAGACGGGCTGGTCGGTGATGTACGCGCTCACCAGGGCGTTGCAGCACGAGCTCGGGATCACCGCCCTGTCGGACTCCTTCGGGCCGACGACGCTTGCGTTGTTGCAGCAGAACTTTCCGGTCATCGACGGGCGCAGCACGCACGGCAACATCAACCGCATCGTGGCGTACGGCCTGTACTGCAAGGGATATCCCGGCGGCGCCCGCCAGGGCGTCTACGACAGCGAGGTCGCGGCGTCGGTCACGCGGCTCAAGCAGGACATGGGGGTCGCGGGTGCCTTTCCCGGGGATGGGTTGACCCCGAAGGTGTTCAAGGGCCTGCTGAACATGGACCCCTACGTCGTGGTCAACAACGGCCGCGCGGAGGTCCGGGCGGTGCAGCAATGGCTCAACGGCGGCTACGTCGGTCGGCGGGACTTCTTCATCGTTCCCTGTGACGGGCACTTCTCGCGGGACGTGCAGAAGGCGCTGCTGCTGGCCATCCAGTTCGAGATCGGGATGAGTGACGACGTGGCCAACGGCCGGTTCGGGCCGGGTACCAAGGCCGGGATCAGGAACAACCTGCTCCAGGTCGGCTCGTCGGGGCGCTGGGTACAGCTGTTCACCGCCGCCATGATCTTCAACCAGCGCGCCGGGGTCGGCTTCGCCAGCGTGTTCACCGGCGACCTGGCTACCCGGGTGGGGGAGTTCCAGCGGTTCGTGGCGCTGCCGGCGACCGGGGACGGCGACTACCAGACGTGGGCCTCACTGCTGGTCTCCTGCGGGGACGAGACCCGCCGGGGCACCGCGTCGGACACGGTGACCGAGGTGACCTTGGCCCGCGCACAGGCTTTGCTGGCGGCCGGATACCAGGTGGTCGGACGATATCTGTGCAATGTCAGCGGCTCGTCGCTGAACAAGATGATCCAGCCGTTCGAACTGGAGACCATCGCCGCCGCCGGGTTGCGGGTCTTCCCGATCTACCAGACCTACGGTGGTGAGGCGGGCTACTTCCGTCGTGAGCAGGGGATGGGGGACGCGTTCGCGGCGATCAGCTGGGCAAGGCACCACGGTTTCAAGGCGGGCACCCGAATCTACTTCGCCGTGGACTTCGACGCGTTGGACTACCAGGTCACCGACAACATCATCCCGCATTTCCAGGGCATCAAAACGATCATGGACGAGCACGGCCCAGAGTACCCAATCGGCATCTACGGGCCGAGGAACGTGTGCAGTCGGGTCCGCGCGGCCGGGCTGAGCACGGCCAGCTTCGTCTCGGACATGTCCACCGGGTTCTCCGGGAACCTCGGTTACCCGATGCCGGTGGACTGGGCCTTCGACCAGATCGCCACGATCGGGGTCGGCTCGGGCACCGGCGCGATCGAGATCGACAACAACATCGCCTCCGGCCGGGACCTCGGACAGAACAGCTTCGCTCCGTCTGTCTACTTCGGCCTGGACGTGTCCTTCGACATGAGCATGCGTGACGCGATGCTCCGCGACGTCCAGACCTACCTGGAGTCCATCAACGTCCCCGAGACCGGCGGGCCGGGCGGGGAGGCACTGACGTTGCGGTCCACGACCCAGGCCTACGACGCCACGCTTGGCGCGGACGGGCTCATCACCTCGCTCGCGCGCACCCTGCGCGTCCGCAAGGCGCTGATCCAGTGCCCGCTGCTGTGGGAGATCCGCAAGTTCAACGTGCTGGACCCGCCCGCCGACGACGCGGTGCGGCTCGGCCTGAAGGACGACAGCAGTACCGGTCTGGGGCAGATCTTCGCCCAGACCGCGATCCGGGCGCGCAACCACTGCATCCGCGCGGGCGTCATCGGCGGGCAGATCATGGACTTCGCCAACGACGCCGACCGGATGGCGGTGTGGACGAAGCTGCACGAGGACAACATCTACAACATCAGCACGGTGCCGCTGGTCCTGATCGAGGGTGCGAACGACATCGGCCTGCCCCGCCCGGAGGTCAACCTCAGCGAGGACGACACGCGGCGGGTGCTGGCGCGCTACAACGGCACCGGTGACGCGGCGGAGAACTACGGCAGGCAACTGATCGGGCTCTACCGCGTGTTCGAGAAGTACCACAAGCCGTTGCGCGAGGCGGGTTGACCACGTGGGGTCGGGCGACCGGTTCCTCCTCGGAAGGTGTTGACGATGGACATCGCGAACGGTGTTGGCCGGCGAACGATGCTGCGCGTGGGTCTGGGGGCGGCCGCTGCCGCGGTCGTCTCCCCGGCGCTGGCGGGCGTGGCGGGCGCGCAACCGGGCCAGGTGGCCACCGACCAGGCCGCGCGGGACGCCCTGGCCAGGGTACGCACGGGGGCGCTCAGCGCCAACGGGTGGCCGATCGAGCGGGCCGCGGACGCGGGCGGCGCGATCTGGACGCGGGCGGTCGAGGGCACCGGGCAGTCGGTCGCCCTGTGCATCGGGGACGTGCGGACCGTGCTGGGGCACGTCATCCGGCGCTACCACTACGAGATCGGCACGCTCCAGCCCGGCGAGGTGGTCGGCTTCCGCCCGCACGACCGGCTCGAACCCGCCCATCAGAGCAACCACGCCGCCGGCACGGCGGTGGACATCCGCCCCGGCTGGCATCCGGCGGGGACGCGGGGCGGTTTCTTTCCCGCGCAGTTGGCGGCGATCCGCGCCATCCTCGCGGAATGTCGCGGCCTGGTCTCCTGGGCGGGCGACCACTCCGTCGCCGACGAGGCCCACTTCCAGATCGCCGTTGGCCCCGACGACCCTCGGCTGGCCGGACTCGCGGAAGACCTGCGCCGCGCGACGTACTGAGCCGTGCCTCGGCCGCGTTATCCGACGGTCGCCAGACCGCTTTCGTACGCCGCGATGACCAGTTGGGCGCGGTCGCGGGCATGCAGTTTGGCCAACAGCTGCCCGATGTGGGTCTTCACCGTCGCCATGCTGACGACGAGGTGATCGGCGATCTCGTGGTTGGACAGCCCTCGGCCGACGAGCCCGAGCACCTCCCGCTCCCTGGCCGTGATGCCGTTCAGCGAACGGGTGGGCCGTTGCCGCGGCTGCGGCTGCCGGGCGAACTCCTCGATGAGGCGCCGGGTCACCGTCGGCGCCAGCAACGCCTCCCCGCCAGCGACGACCCGGATCGCCGAGAGCAGGTCGCCGGCCGGGGTGTCCTTGAGCAGGAATCCGCTGGCGCCCGCCTGTAGCGCCGAGTACACGTAGGAGTCCAGGTCGTAGGTGGTCAGGATGAGCACCTTCACCGCCGCGGTCGCCGGCGCCCCACAGATGCGCCTGGTCGCCTCGATCCCGTCGAGGTTGGGCATCCGGATGTCCATCAACACGACATCCGGCCGCAGCGCGGTGGCCTGCTCGACGGCCTGCAGACCGTCGCCGGCCTCGCCGACCACCTCCAGCCCGGCGGCGGCGCCGACGAGCACCGCGAAACTGGCCCTGAGCAACTGCTGATCGTCGGCGATCAGCACGCGTACGTTGGTCATTGCGTTGGTTATAGCGTTGGTTACAGCGTCGGTCATGTGGACACCGCCTCCAGCGGAAGCCTCGCGTAGACCCGGAATCCGTGCCCCGGCAGCGGCCCGGCGGTGAACTCGCCCGCGTAGAGGGCGACTCGTTCGCGCATGCCGACCAGTCCGTGGCCCGGGGGATGGTCGGCCGGCGCGCGGCCGCCGTCGTCGGTCACTTCGATCTCCACGGCGTGGTCAGTGTTGTCGACCCGCACCACACAACGCGTCGGCGCGGCGTGTTTGACCACATTGGTCAGCGACTCCTGCACGATGCGGTAGACCGCGAGCCCGACCGTGGACGGTACCGCGTCGATCCCGTCGCCGACCCGCAGGTTGACCCGGACCCCGGCCGACGTCGCGTGGTCGGCGAGCTCGGCCAGCCGGTCGGCGGTCGGCGCGGGGTCCAGCCGCGCGGTCTCCGGCGAGTCGTCGTCGACCACGCGCAGCAGGCCGAGCATCCGCCGCAGCTCGCGCGCGGCCTCGCGGCTGGTGGTCTCGATGACCGACAGGGCGGAGCGGGTCTGCTCGGGTTGCTCGTCGGCGACGTGGCCGGCCACCGACGCCTGCACGGTGATCAGGCTCAGGCTGTGCGCGACGCCGTCGTGCAGGTCGCGCGCGATGCGCAGCCGCTCGTCGGTCAGCACCTGCTGGACCGCGCGTGACTCGTAGTCCCGGCGGGCGTGTATCGCGCGTCCCACGACCCAGACCGCGATCGGGATGATCATCTGCGTACCGAGCATGGTCAGCGACTCGCTCCAGTTCGGCTCCGGCTGGCGCGGCACGGCGAAGATCACCGCGGCGGATATCCCGCCGACGGACAGGAACAACGCGGCCACGGCCCGCCGGGCGGACGCCGTCACGGCCACCGGGTAGATCGCGAAGGCGAGGATGCCGTCGGGCACGATGCCCGCGTTCGGCAGCAACCAGCCCAGTGCCAGCACCACCATGCTGGCCCCCACCGCGACCGCGAGCACCGTGCTTGGCCAGCGGCGGCGCAGCACCAGCGGCATGCCCATGGCGACCCCGGTGAGAATGGCCAGCGGTGGGGACTCCTCGGCCGGCGAGGTCGGCATGGCCGTCGCCATCATGACGATGAGGGACAGCACCACGGCGATCGCCACATCGGTGAGGACCTGGAGTACGGGCCGGATCCTCATGTACAGCGGTGGCCGGAGGTCGTGGGTCATGGCGAGACGTTAGCCAGTGCCCGCCGCGCCCCGGCTCAGACCACGGTATGAAACCCATGACCCACCTGTGCTCCGATGTCGGCACCCCGCCGATCCGCGACTGTTGTCCACATGACCGAACGACGTGAACTCACCGAACACCGTGGCCGGCCGGGAAACCGGGGACTGACGATCGCGGGGCTGGCCGCGGGCATGGCGGTCCTCGCGACGGTGCTGGCGCCGCCGGCGGGCGCGATCATCGGCGGCACCGAGGCCACGGAGGACTACTCCTTCATCGTGACCCTGCGCAACCCCAACGGGGTGCACTACTGCGGTGGCGCGCTCGTCGCCCCGGACTGGGTGGTGACCGCGGGACACTGCACGCATGTCCCCGTCGACGGGCTCACCGTCAAGGTCGGCGGCACCGACATCGAGGAGGGCGGCAGCGAGCGCGGGGTCGCGGAGATCGTCACCCACCCCGACTACACCGCCGACCCGGACGACCTGCGCCACGACATCGCCCTTCTCCGGCTGGACGAGCCGGTCGACCACGAGCCGATCGGGATCGCCGGGGACCTGGGCGCGCCTGGCTCCCCGGTCCGTGCCCTGGGGTGGGGCATGACCTGCGAGGACGGCGCCGAATGCCCGGAACCGCCGGCCACCCTGCGGGAGCTGGACACCGAGATCGTCGCCGACGAGCGGTGCACGGGGATCGACGCGGCGAGTGACCTGTGCGTGGAACATCCCACCGAGCAGGCCCAGAGCTGTGTCCTCGACTCCGGCGGCCCGCTGCTGCGGTACCACGGCGAACGCTGGGAACTGACCGGTGTCACCAGCCGCGACGGTGACGCGGAGACCGATCCGAACTGCGTCGGACCGGGGGTGTGGACCGACGCCGCGGCGTACGCCGACTGGATCAGGACCACGGCCGGGATCGAGCACGCGAACTGTGGCTTCGTGTGCCGGTTGCTGGCGGTCGCACTGCGCTGACAGCGTTATAGGGCAGCGTTATAGGGCAACACATCAGGCCGCGGACCTCGCTGAGGTCCGCGGCCTTGTCGTGCGTCGGCGGGGTCGGCTCAGACCACGGTATGAGAGCCAGGACCCGACCGTGCTCCGATGAGCCGCGCCGGCGAATTCGCGATCGTTGTCGGCATGATCGAACTACGCGAACTCGTGAAACGCTACGGCGCCACCCTGGCGGTCGACCGGCTGACCGTGACCGTCACCCCGGGCCAGGTCACCGGCTTCCTCGGGCCGAACGGCGCCGGGAAGTCCACCGCCATGCGGGCGATCGTCGGCCTGGAGACCCCCACCTCCGGCGACGCGCTGGTCGCCGGCCGGCACTACGCCGAGCTGGCCGAACCGCTGCGCGAGGTCGGCGCCCTGCTGGACGCGGGTGCCGTGCACCCCGGCCGGAGCGCCGCGGCGCACCTGGGCGTGCTGACCCGCGCCGGACAGCTGCCGCGCCGCCGGGTCGACGAGGTGCTGGCCCAGGTCGGCCTATCCGATGTCGCCGGCAAGCGGGTCGGCGGCTTCTCCCTGGGGATGCGCCAACGCCTCGGCATCGCGGCCGCGCTGCTCGGCGACCCCGGCGTGCTGCTGTTCGACGAGCCGATGAACGGTCTGGACCCCGAGGGCATCCGCTGGATCCGCCAGCTGACGCGGTCGCTGGCCGCCGAGGGCCGCACCGTGCTGCTCTCCAGCCACCTGATGTCGGAGATGGCCAACACCGCCGACCAGCTGGTGGTCATCGGCCAGGGTCGGCTGCTCGCCCAGGGCACCGTCGACCGCCTCACCGCGGGCCACGCCTCGTTGGAGGACGCCTACTTCCACCTGACCGACAACCACGCCGACTACCACACCCAGGGGTCCCACCGATGAACGCCACCATCGCCGCGGAGAGCTACAAGCTGCGCACCGTCCGGTCGACCTACTTCACCCTCGGGTTCGTGCTGCTGGCCGTCGCGCTCGGCGCGCTCGGCACCGCCGTGCTCACCAACGACTTCGCCTCGGCCACCGCGGAGCAACGCACGCACTTCTCCGACGCCGACATGTCGTCGCTGGTCCTGCCCTTCGTGCAGTTCGCCATCGCCACCCTGGCCACCCTGGCCGTCACCACCGAGTATGGCACCGGGCTCATCCGCACCAGCCTGCTTGCCGTTCCGCTGCGCCGGCGGCTGTTCGTCGGCAAGATCGTCGTGGTCGGCGGCGCGGCGACCGCGGTCGGCCTGGTCGCCACGTTCGGGCTGGCCGCGATCACCTGGTCGCTGACCGCCGATCAGCCGGCGCCGCTGCGCCCGTGGGACAGCTTCGGCGACGCCGTTCCCATGGCGCTGGCGACGACGGTCACCACCGCGGTGGTCGCCCTGGTCGCGCTCGGCCTTGGCACCGCGCTGCGGTCCACCGCGGCGGGCCTGGTCGCCAGCCTCGGCCTGCTGTTCGTCATTCCCTTCGCCTCCGGCTTCCTGCCCCCGGACCTGCGGGACTGGGTGCTGTCGGTGTCGCTGCTGGGGCTGCCGGAACAACTGGTCGGCGCCTACACCCCGGAGCCCACGCTGACTCCCGTCGGCGCGGTGGTCACGCTGGCCGTCTACCTCGGCACCACGCTCACCGCGGGCTGGCTCACGCTGTCCCGCCGGGACTCCTGAGAATGCCAGCGAGCCGGTCACCGGACGCAGCGGGTGCCCTCGGACTCCGCGTCTCGGCCATCCTGACCAAGCTCGACCTCGACAACCGCGTGCACATCGCCCTGCTCGTCCACGATGCCGATCTGGACGCCGATCTGGATGCCGATTTCGACTTGCGGACGTGACGAAGCGGCATTCGCGGATTGCGTTTTCCCGTTCCGTTCTGTTCGGTCAGTTTGTTCGGTCAGCGATTCCGGAAACGAGAGCTTCTGGAAACGAGAAATTCTGAGAATGAGAGCACCGCGCCGGTCAGGGCGCCTCCTCCGCCTGCCGCGAGCGGCCAAGGGTGATGAAGAAGCACTCGTGGCACTCGAACCAGATGGTGTGGTAGGAGTCGACGAGCACGCCCGTCAGGTGACTGTCCGAACCGGACGCGAACAGGTCGTACGCGCGGGTGAACCGCGCGCTGTACCCGGCGAAGTGGGCCGCTCCCTGCGTGATCTCCGCGAGGATCTGCTGAACTCCCTTGTCTATCACCGAAAGCGGGGCGACGAAGTCCGCGGTTGTCTGGGCCTCGGTGCGGCCCTGCCAGTCCGCGCACAACTGCTTCAGCTCGTCGTTCAGTACCCGGAAGGTCTCGTAGCGGTCGGCGACCAGGGCGCGGACACTCGGGCTGATGTCGGTCATTCGGCTCTCCGCGGCCACCCTGCCGTCCGCGGTGATCTTCCACCCCAGCCGGGGCTTTCCGGTGTTCTCGGCCAGACCACTGGCCTCGAGCTCCAGCAGCGCGGCCGAAACCCGCTCCGGAGTGGTGTCGAGTACCGCGGCGAGTGACTCGGGTGTGGCACGTCCCTTGATGCGGAGAACGTGCAGCACCGGGTCGGCGAGATCGGCGGGCATGGGTGGTTCCTCCTCGGTCCCTGAGCGAGTACGCTCCCGCACTTCTTTGCTGCGAGCAGGATTCAGGCAACCCGAGCACAGGAGCGGACATGAGCGTGACAGCGATCGGACCGACGAGGGTAGTGATCCTCGACGGCTCCGTCGAGCCGGACCCGGTGGTCGTCGGCGGCAAGGCGGCCGGTATCGCGCGCATGATCTCCTCGGGGTTCCCGGTGCCGCCAGCGTTCGCGTTGTCCACTTCGGTGTGTCGGGAGTTCCTGGTTGCCGGCGACAGTGTGCTGGACGCGGAGTGGGCGCGGATCCGTGCCGGAATGCGCCATCTGGAGCGGCAAACCGGCAAGGCGTTCGGCTCGGTCGACGCGCCGTTGCTCGTCTCCGTGCGCAGCGGCGCGGCCACCAGCATGCCCGGCATGATGGACACGATCCTCAACCTGGGGCTGAACCAGGAGATCGCGGATGGCCTTGCCCGCACCGGTGGCGCGGAGTACGCACACGACACTCGGCGCCGCTTCGAGGAGCTCTTCGCCGAGATCGTCGGTGATGTCGTCGGCGAAGCGGACATCCCGGCCGATCCGTGGGACCAGTTGCGGCTCGCGATCGCGGCCGTGTTCCGGTCATGGCGCTCCCCCCGGGCGGTGGCCTACCGGCGCCGGCACGGGCTCGACGACGAGGCCGGCACCGCGGTGACCGTGCAGGCGATGGTGTTCGGCAACGTCGACGAGCGCTCCGGGACCGGCGTGCTGTTCAGCCGGAACCCGTCCACGGGTGAGCCGGAACCGTTCGGTGAGTGGCTGACCCGGGCCCAGGGCGAGGATGTGGTGTCCGGTAGGCGCGCGCCCCAGCCGTTGGCGGCGCTCGCCCAGCTCCTGCCCGAGGTGCACACCCAGCTCCTCGACCACGCGCGGCGTCTCGAACAGCGACATCGCGACGTGCAGGACATCGAGTTCACAGTGGAGAGTGGCCGGCTGTGGCTGCTGCAGACGCGTTCGGCGAAGCGTTCCCCGCGAGGTGCGGTCGCGTTCGCCGCAGCACTCGGTCGGGAAGGTCTCATCTCGACGGTGGAGGCGGTCTCCCGGGTGACCGCGGACCAGGTGCGCGCCGTGCTGGTGCCCGGCCTGGATCCGCGCGCCCGCGCCGCGGCCACCGTGCTGGCGCACGGCATGCCGGCCTGCCCCGGGGTGGGCGCCGGGGTCGTGGTGACCGATCCGGACGAGGCCGAGGCCCTGGCCGCCGACGGTGCGGCGGTGGTGCTCGCCCGCCACACGACGAGCCCGCACGACCTGCACGGCATGCTCGCCGCCGCCGCGATCGTGACCGAGATCGGTGGCGCGACCTCGCACGCGGCCGTGGTCAGCCGCGAACTCGGGGTGCCCTGTGTGGTCGGTTGCGGCGACGGCACGGTGACCGCCCTCGCCGGGGATACGGTCACCGTGAGTGGTGACACTGGTGAAGTGTGGCAGGGAGAGCTTCCGCTGCGCGCGGTGTCCGAAGTGGACGACGACGACCTGCGGCTTCTCACCCTGTGGGCGCGTGCGGTATCGCCACTGGCGGCATGGCGCGCAGACGAGGTACCTGCGGGAACCGAGATCGTCCACAGTGTCGACGTCTCATCCGACGCGGCCGTCGCGAACACCTTGCGTGACAACGTTCGCGCCGTTGTCACTGATCATCCGCTGCCGGTGATGCTGGCCGCGATCCACGCGCGACGCTGACCCCCGGCTGCTCTACCTGTGAAAATACTTTCGCTTTGCGGGGTAACAACTTCTGAGTCAGTACCTGGGTTTCGTAACCGATCAGTGTGTGGTTTGATTTGCCGTCACCGGCGCCGGGACATGCCGATGCCATGAAATCAGCGGACAGGGCGAACAGTTGCGTGTATCAACCGCAGAGGAATCCCACGCGGGCCCACAGCGGCGGCGGGTGTTCTCGCGCCGGAGATCGACGACGAGCATCCGCAACCGGGTGCTCGCGATCGTGCTCATCCCCAGCGCCGCTCTGCTGGTCACGGGTGCCTCGGTCGGCGGCCTGCTGATTTCGGAGAGCGTGGAGGCGCGGAACTTCTCCGACTACCTCGGGCAGGCGATCGACCCGCTGGTCGAGTTCGCGTCCGTGGTCCAGCAGGAACGCACGATCTCCCTGCGTGCCCTCGGCGGCGACCCGGACGCGCGGGCCGGGCTCGAAGCGCAGCGGAACACCACGAACGGGGTGCTCGCCCAGATCGCCGGGCTCGCCGAGGTGGTGCAGAACCTGAACCCGGACGCGGTCTCCCAGTCCAACGCCGCGTTCGCCGAGCTGTCCACCCAGATGACCTTGTTGCGCCAGGGCATCGACGCTGGTCAGGTCGCCGCCGCCGACGTCGACGCCTTCTACACCGGGCTCGCCGGCGTGCTCATCACCGGGTTGGAGGGAGTCGCCCGCACCAGCCCGGACGCGGCGACCGCGGCCGAGGAGACCACCACGGTCGACCTGTTCTGGGTGACCGACCTGCATTCCCGGGCGGTCGGGCTGGCCGCGGGCGGTGTGCCCCAGGGGCGGCTGGAAGTGCCGGAGCGAATGGTCGTCGCCCAGCTGACCGGCGCCTACCGCAACCAGCTCCTGGCACTGGTCAGCCGCCTGACCGACGCGGAGAAGGCCCGCTACGAGCGCCTGACCACCTCCGACGCGTGGCGTATCGCCACCACCGTGCAGGACGACCTCGCCCAGCGCGGCCGGACCGACGTCGCGCTCGGCGACTGGATCGCCGCCGAGGACGAGGTCTCCGCCGAGCTGCTCGGCCTGTGGGGCGATCACTTCCGCCACGCGGAGGGCCTCGCCGAGGACGCGGCGAACAGGTCACTGACGCAGGCGGTCCTCGCCGGTTCGCTCGTGCTCGTGTTGTCCGTCACGGCGTTCCTCATCGCCGTCCGGCTGGCCAACGCGCTCGTGCGCAGGCTGCGGCGGCTGCGGAACAACACTCTCGAGCTGGCCGACGAGAAGCTCCCCGCGATGGTGGCGCGCATCGCCGAAGGCCACGAGGTCGACGTCGACGCCGAGCTGGCCAGGGTCGACCACGGCAACGACGAGATCGGACAGGTCGCCGAGGCCTTCGAGACCGCGCAGCGCACCGCGGTCGCCGCGGCCGCGGCCGAGGCGAAGACCCGAGGCGGCTTCAACAAGGTCTTCCTGGACATCGCACACCGCAGCCAGATCGTCGTACACAGGCAGCTGGAGGTGCTCGATGTGGCGGAGTCCAAGCAGGGCGACCCGGAACACCTCGAGCTGCTGTTCCAGCTCGACCACCTCGCCACCCACGCGCGGCGCAACGCGGAGAGCCTCGTGATCCTGGGCGGGGGCCAGCCAGGCCGCAAGTGGCGCACCCCGGTGAAGCTGGAGGAGATCGTGCGCAGCGCGATCTCCGAGACCGAGGACTTCGTGCGGGTCAGCGCGGTCCGGCTGCCCGACGTGAAGGTCCTCGGCGCGGTGGTGGCCGACCTCATCCACCTGCTGGCCGAGCTCGTCGACAACGCAACGTCGTTCTCCCCGCCGGACGCCCCGGTGACCGTGCGCGGCAACCTCGTCGGCAAGGGCGTGGTGGTCGAGGTCGAGGACCAGGGACTCGGCATCGGTTTCGACGAACGGGAACGGCTCAACGAGACCCTGCGCAACCCGCCGGACTTCCAGGCCATGGCACTGGCAGGGCAGCGGCACCTCGGTCTGTTCGTGACCGGTCAGCTGGCCAAGCGGCACGAGATCTCGGTCAGCCTGCAGGAGTCGGCCTACGGCGGGATCAAGGCGATCGTGCTGATCCCGTTGTCCGCGACCGAGGTCGAGGAACGGGAGCCGCAGCAGCAACAGCAGATTCTGGCCGGGTCGTCGTCGCGTACCGGCCGGCACCAGGCGGTCCAGCCGAGCTTCGTGCCGCAGCCGACGCAGGACCCCATCCCGCGGCTGCCCCGCAAGGCGGACAAGGTGGACAAGGCGGAGGGCGCGCACCGGCACTGGCCAGAGGAGGAGCCGGAGAAGACGATCCTGCTGCCAACGGCCGTGTCCAGCTTCGAGGCGTTCGAACCGGTGAAGCCGGTCGAGGAGTTCGAACGGCCACCGAGTCCGCCGGCACTGCCGCCGCCACCGCCGGCACCGCGTGAGCGGCCACCGAGCTCGGCGGCACCGCGCGAGCGGGCACCGGGCGGCACCTCGCGGCGCGAACGGAAACCGTTGCCCCGGCGTCAGCGTCAGGCCAACCTCGTGCCGCAGCTCCAACTGGACAACAACCCCCAGGACACGCAGAAGATCAGCAAGCCCAGGCACACCCGCACCCCCGAGGAGGCTCACAACTCGATGTCGTCCTTCCAACGAGGAACGCGCCAGGGGCGCGCCACGCCGTCTGAGCACAACCGATGAACACGAATGGTCAGGCAATGAACGAGAATGTGGTCAGGGGCAATGCGGGCGGCCTGAACTGGTTGCTCGACGATCTGGTGAAGCGCCTGGCTGGGGCCGAGAGAGCGGTGGCACTGTCCGCCGACGGCCTGCTGCTGGGCCGGTCGGCGAGCCTCGACCGGGAGAACGGCGAACATCTCGCGGCGATGGCCTCGGCGTTCCGCAGCCTGGCGCGCGGGGTGGGTTCCCAGTTCAACAAGGGAGCGGTCCAGCAGACCGTCGTCGAGCTCGAGTACGGCTTCCTCGTGGTCACCGAGGCGGGCGAGGGCGCCTGCCTGGCACTGCTGGCGTCGGCCAACGCCGACCTCGGCATGATCGCCTACGAGATGAACGTGATCGTGCAACAGGTCGGCGACACGATGGTGGTGACTCCCAGAGGGATGGGCACGGAGATGCCGGTTCCGCACGCACCATGAAACACGCGGCGGACAACGAGCCGTTCGAGTTCGAACCCGGGCCGCTCATCCGCCCGTTCGCGGTCACCCGCGGGCGTGCCGGGAAGGACCTGCACGAACTCGACATCATTACGTTGGTCGTCGCCGTCCGCCCCGAGGCGGACGTCGCCGCGTTGGATCGCGAATATGGGGACATCCTGCGCATGTGTCACCGCCGGCCGCTCTCGATCGCCGAAATCTCGGCCAAGATGGGTCTGTTGCTGGCCGCGGTGAAGGTGCTTGTCAGCGACCTCATCAGTTCCGGTCATCTCATTTTCCGGTCGCCGCCTCCGCCCGCCTCGGGCAGGCCCGACATCAAACTGTTGCAGGCGGTGCTCGATGGCGTACGAAACCTCTGACCGGAGCGCCGGCTCCCCGGAACTGGCCGGGGTGCGGGCGGTCAAGCTCCTGATCGCCGGTGGGTTCGGGGTCGGCAAGACGACCCTGGTCACCGCGGTGAGCGAGATCAAGCCCCTGCGTACCGAGGAGCGGTTGTCCGCGATCGGGGCGGGGGTCGACGACCTGACCGGCGTCGAGCGCAAGACCACGACCACGGTGGCGCTCGACTTCGGCCGGATCACGATCAACTCGGAAGTGGTGCTCTACCTGTTCGGGACACCCGGGCAGGACCGCTTCTGGTTCATGTGGAAGGAACTGTCGGTCGGCGCGCTCGGTGCCGTGGTGCTGGCCGACACCCGGCGCATCGAGGACTCCTTCGGGTCGATCGACTTCTTCGAGTCCAGAGGGATCCCGTTCATCGTGGCGGTGAACTGCTTCGACGGCGCGGAGATCTACGACGAGGACGAGGTGCGCCAGGCACTGGACATCGACGACCACGTGCCGGTCCAGCTGTGCGACGTGCGGGACCGCGAGTCCAGCAAGCGCGTCCTGGTGCGCCTGCTGGAGTACCTGATGACCATGGCGACGGCCGGGGCGGCAGCCGGGACCTGGTGACCAGTACGACCTCGACGCCGGCACCCCGTGGGGTGCCGGCGTCGTTCGTCATCGGGTGACGCGCTCGGGCGCGGGTACGCGGGCGAGGACCTCGACCACGCCGCGGTCGCCGTCCACGCGGATCCGCTGGCCGTCGCGGATGCGGTGGCTGCCCTCCTCGGTCCCGCACACGCACGGCAGGCCCAGTTCCCTGGCGACGATCGGGCCGTGGCTGAGCAGACCGCCGAAGTCGGTCACGACGGCCCCGGCGACCAGGAACAGGGAGACCCAGCTGGGATCGGTGGTCTCGCAGACGAGGATGTCGCCGTCGTCCAGCTCGGTGGTCGCCGGGTCACGGACCACCCTGGCGCGCCCTTCGACGACGCCGCCGCTGGCCGCCACCCCGGTGATCGTGGTGCCGACCGGGGCGTCCGTCGTGGCGTCCCCGCCGATCTTGATCAGCTCGGGCATCCCGGCCCACGCCTGCGGCAGCCGGTAGCCCAACCGGTCCTCGTACTGGGCGCGTCGCTGCCGCACCAGCTCGCGGCGGTCGGTCCCGTCCCCGGAGACCAGCTCGTCGAAGGTGAGGTGGAAGACGTCGGCGGCGTCGTCCAGGAGCCCCCTGGCGGCCAGGTCGGCCCCGACGCGGCGGGCGGCGGCGCGGGCGACGTCGAAGGTGAGCAGGTAGCCGGCCTTGCCCTGCTCGCGCAGCGCGAGGAAGCGGGCCGCGAGGTTGGTCAGCAGGTTGATCGACCGGCGCTGAAGCGGGCCCACCTTCTTCTTGAGCTCCGCCGCGGCCTCGTGCCGGATGCGGGTCTGCTCGGCGGCGCGGTTGCGGGGCGCCCTGGGGTCGTCCTCGGCCACCGCGCGGTAGTCGGCCAGCCGGGCCAGGATCGGCGCCGGATCCTCACGCCACGAGATGCTGTGCAGCTGGCCCTCGTGCGGGCCGTGGTAGCCGTGCCGGTCCAGGAAGGTCGCCAGGTCCAGTCGCTCGTGTGCGAGCAGCCACAGGTCCTGGGCGACCTCGTTCTCGTCCGACCCGACACCCGACAGCAGCCGGGACTCCAGGCTGGGCACCTTCGCGGCGGCGACCATGGGGGCCAGCCGGTCGGTCACGCCCGAGCTGACGAACGCCACCAGCAGGTGCAGGATCATCATCCGCTCGAAGCGTTCCCTGGCGTCGAGCAGGATCGCCAGGCTGTCGGCGACGGGCTGGTCGGGGATCGTGGGCAGGGTCCGTAGGCGCCACTCGCGCAGTTCGGCGAACATGCGGTCGTGTCGTTTTGGCAGGGAGATGACGGCGCGGGGGGCCTTCACCCCGATGATCGGGTACCGGCGCATCGAGTTCTCGTCGACGGTGCCTTCCCGCACGTAACCGAACAGCTGTTGCTCGATGGCGGTCGCCGAGGTGCCCGGGATGTAGCTCGCGACGGCGCGGAACTGGTTGATGTTGGCTGCCGCGCGTCCGGCGAAGGCGGTCCAGAACTGGTCCTCGATCCGCTCCGGTACGGCCAGCGAGGCCTTCCCGAACACGCCCATGCCGCGGAACATCTTGCGGAACGCCAGTTCCATCGGGAGGTGGATGAAGGAGAAGCCGAGTGCGGTGGAGACGCCGGGGAAGGCCTCGGCGACGTTGCCGGTGGTCCAGGTCACGCCGGGATCGCACGCCGCGTTGTCGAGCGGGTCGGATCCTGGTGTGGGAGGAAGCATGTGCGGCACCAATCATCGTTTGGTTTTGGTACGGACCGCCGGATCTTAGACCCGCACACGACGGCCGCAATAGATGTAGGAGAGCCGGTCAGCACCGGAAAACGTGAGGAAAAGTCGCTGTTCACCGACGTGTCGGCGAATAATCTGGCAACGCACGGTTAAATTAGTCGCGACACAGCGCCATCGAGCCTGGTCAACGGGGTGATCTTGGTAGGCTGGCGGTGAGGTGACCGTGGAGGGCGGCGGGGGAGCGTGGCGGGGCAGGCGTCGACGAGGAAGATCGCGTGGATCCGACGGCGCGAACACCCGCGACTCGCCGGGTACCGGCACAAGCACCTCCGTGACAGCACAGGAGACCACGTCGAGCGGGTTCGCGGGTTCGTGCGGCAGGCGTTGGGTGCCGCTGTCGAATCGGGCGAGGTACGCGAGGACATCGACATTCCGGCGGTCACCGAAATGCTGATCGCGGTTATCTGGGGAATGGCCCTGTACGCGGGGTTCGTCGGCACCCATGATCGGTTGGCGGAGGTCGTGGAACAATTTTCCCGATTGCTCGCCGGTGGTCGGTGGTGAATTCACCAAGTGGGCCGCCCGGCCCCGCTACCAGCCCGTTCGTGGTGGAGCGGGCGCTGAGCGTAATTGACGTGCGGGTAAATTCCGGCCGGCTGGACGTCGGTCGGCGGTCGATTATAGTCACGACGTGGTGAGACCCAGGGTTCCGCTGATCTCGAGACGAAGAGCGCTCGAGGCCGCGCTCGAGATTGTCGACAGCGACGGGCTCGAAGCGCTCAGTATCCGGCGCCTCGCGACCGCGCTTGGGGTCAACGGCGCCTCGCTGTACCACCACTTCCGGAGCAAGGAGGACATCCTCGTCGGGGTGGCGGACATGGTGCTGGCGGAGGTGCGCGGCGTCGGCGAGCCCGACGCGTCCTGGCGGGAGTGGCTGCCGGAGAACGCGCGCACCCTGCGCCGTGCCCTGCTCGCCCATCCCGCGCTGCTGCCGGTCATCGTCGCGTCGCGATCACACGGGTTCGGCGCGCACCTGCTGGACGCCTCCGCCGCCCGGCTCATGCGCGAGGGTGTGCCCAGCGCCGTGGTGATGCCACTGCTCGACGCGCTCGCGGCGTTCGCCGTCAGCAGCGCGCTGCACGAGACCAGGAGCGGTCGTCCCGACGACGGCGCCGCCGAGGAGTACCCGGCGTTGACCAAGGCCGCGGCCGAACGCGGCCTGAGCGCCGACCAGATCTACGACCTGGTCATCGCGAGCATCCTCCAGGCCATCGACACCGCCGTCGAGCAGCAGCGCGCACGGTGGATGTCCTCGATCCCGGTTCCCGCCGACGAATCCCGGTAGCGAATCCCGGTAGCGCGCCAGGTCAGGCGCTCGGCGTCGGTTCGTAGCGGGCGGTCGTGGCCATCCAGTACATCAGCCCGGAAGCCAGTGCGCGCACGCCTTTCGCGTAGCGGGCCGCCGGATCCGGCAGCGCGGCCGCCGCGTCGCACAGGAAGTCCAGGGTGAGCAGCTCGGCGTTGACCAGCTCGACGATCTTGGTGACCGCTTCTTCCCCGGTGAGGCCCTCGTGGGTGGTCAGTACCACCGCCAGGTTGGCGCCGGTGCCGTGGGCGGCTTCTCGCTGGTAGGAGAACAGGTCGTTGGCCCAGGTGCTGGCGTTGCTGAGCCGCAGCGCCAGGTCGGTGATCTCCGGGCGGCCGGACACCTCCTCCGGCAGCCAGGCGCCGTTCGCCAGCTCGATGAGCGCGGCGGCGTAGAACATGCCCCCGTTGTAGTGGCGGGACGTCACGTACTGCGCGGTCATCGGCACCGAGTTCGCCGCGCGGTGCGTGCGCTCGTCCATGCTCGTTTCCAGATAGGCCAGATGGATGCGCGCGGCGCGGTCCAGCCAGTGGTCCGGTGCGATCGACCGGGTCTCGGTCCACAGGGAGTCCAGCAGTACTGCCAGTGGCTCGGTCGCCACGTCGGCCGCGGTGGCCTTGCCGGTAAGGATGTCGGTGATCAGCCCGACGACATGGGCGGCGTGTTCGTCCTGGTCGGGGCCCCAGATCTCGTCGAGAAAGTCATCAAGGCAGGACATGTGGGTGAGTAATCGGCCGGCCAGCCACAGGCCGGGATAGTCGGCGTCCGGCCACATCCTGGCGTGCTCCTCGGCACCCTGGAAGTTGAGGAACTGCCTGGTGAGACGGTCGGCGTCCTCGTGGCCGGAGAACACGTCCTGCTCGACGAACCACTGCTCGGTGTCGATGACGAGCTGGTCGAAGTGCGGGCTCAGGCTGGCGGGGAAAGGGCATTTGATCAGGATGTCCGAGTCCGGTGCCGGCTCTCCGAGCCAGTGCACCGCAGGAGTCCAGCGGGTTGCCGTCACAGTGAGACTCCCGTCCGTCGCAGGGCAACTGTCCACGATGCCCGCGTCCGATCGAAGTGGCCTAAATGGCTTACAGGGCAGTACGTCCGTTCCGTCGGCGGCGAACTTGATCACCTGAACCATAGCGGCAGCCGTAGACGTTGATCAACCTTCCGTTCATCTGTCCACATAGGACACAAGGGTCCAGTGCGCGCCCCGCGCGGGATGTGGAACCTTAGATGTGCGAACCGCGACAGCCCTCCGCACCAAGAACTTGGAGATCCCGCATGCGCGTGCTCATGACGTGCCAGCCGTTCTACTCACACCTCGTGCCGGTGCTGGTACCAGCGGCGAAGGCGCTGCAACGCGCCGGACACCAGGTGGCCGTCGCCACGGCACCGGCCATGGCGCCCCACCTCGCGCGCGCCGGAATCGAGCACCTGCCACTGCCGAACGTGCTGACCCTCATGGAACTGGTGGCCAACCCCACGGCGGTGCCCGAGGGCGACGTGCGCGAGGCGTCCAGCACGCTCACGATCGCCTTCGCCGGGTCGCTGGCCGGGGTCTTCGCACGCGACGTGCTGGCGGTGGCCGAGTCCTGGCGGCCCGACGTGCTGGTCCGGGAGTGCAAGGAGTTCGGCGGCTACCTCGCCGCCGAGAAGCTGGGGCTGCCGCAGGCGGTCGTGGACACTTCGCCGTACTCGGCACTGAATCTACCGATGGTGCGGGACGCGCTGAACGGACAACGGGCCGAGTTCGGGCTGGACACCGTCGACGAGCCGGGGCACCCGGAGGGCCTGCTGCTCGCCCGGGTGGTGCCCGCCGGCTGGTACCCGGACGAACTGCGGGTGTCCACGGCCCGCCACTACCGGCCGGATTCCCCCGCGGGCCCGCTCGACCCGTCCCTGCTCGATCTCCCCGACGACCGACCGCTGGTCGTCGCCGGCCTCGGCAGCGTCGCGCACACCTTCGTGCCGGAGACACCGAAGCTGCTGGAGACGATGATCACCGCCTTGGGCGAGCTGCCGTGCACCGCGGTGGTCGCCCTTGGCAGCGACCCCGACGAGTGGCCCGGGACGCGGCCAGACAACGTGCGGCTCATGTCGTTCGTCCCACAACCGCTACTGCTGGAGTCCGCCGACCTCATCCTCACCCACGGCGGCTTCGGCAGCATCGCCGAGGCGATCCGCACCGGCACCCCGATGGTGCTTCTGCCGATGTTCTCCGACCAGTCCCACAACGCCGCCCGCACCGCACAACTGGGCCTCGGCATCCAGCTCGACACCGAGTCCGTCACCCCAGCGTCCCTCACCGAGAACTGCGCCCAAGCACTGCAGGGTCCCTACCGCCACCGCGCCGCGGCGATGTCCAGGCAGGCCCGCGCCTGCCCCAACTTCGAAACACTCGCCGAAGACATAGCCGCACTGGCCTGACTATGAGTTCGCACCGGTTAATCGGGGTGCCCTGGCGCGGTTCGTACAGCGTCCGCACAAAACCGTACCCATCGTGCGCCGCTGTTTTCACCACCGCTGAGATCCCACGTCGGCGTCGCCGGATGGCACCACCGAGCCCGACGAGACCTCAGCTGATCTCGACCGGTGGTGCCTGCAGCACCTGGGAAAGAACGACGGTGTTCGGCATAACGCTCGCGGCGACGGCATCGAGGGCCGCATGGTCTCGGCTAATCGGCCTGAGCACACTCCGGTCACCAATAGTGTCAGCACTGTTCGGGATCGTTCAGTACGTGATCGGACGAGTAGCCGTCATCCGAGGCGAGGAGTAAATGCCGTGTGCATCCTGGCCCGCCTTCGGCCTACTGGCGCGCTGGGACTGGCGCCAGCCGTACGCCCAGCGTCGCATCGGCCATAAGCACGGCGGGTCAGACACTGAGACCCGAACTGAAACCTAACAACGGTGCCCGGGCGGGATTCGTCACAGAATTGTCCAATAATTCGTGTCTCCGACCCAAGTTCGTCGATCACCTCAGGTGGTTTGCTGCCATCCGTGGACTGCCGCGAGGCCGGGGGTACCGGCTCCCTGGCCCGATGGCTACCTCTGCCGCGGCCGCGCTTCGCTGCCGAAACCTATGGCCGCTGCGCCATGTGTACTCGTTGTGTTGTCCTTGAAGACGTGAGTGTCACCTGATCCAGCAAGATCATATTGATTCACTCAGTTCGACGTTCCGAACGGCTCCGGCGAGCACTCTAGGTCTCGCCGGAGCCGCCAAGGGTCAACGCCGGAGGTGCACCGGCCCAATCGAGAGTTCAACCGGCAACAGCCACAGACCAGCGATGACAACAGCCAGCACTATCACCAGTAGCGCGGTAACCCGGAGGGTGGTGGCCCAGGTGCCGAACAACTTGTCGATTGGGACTCGACCAGTGATGCCGAACGCCGCGCTTTCGGTGGCTGGTTGTTCGTCGCACCGCCCATCGCGCGGTGAGCGCAGCTCATCGCATGAGCAGTCGCGCCCCTCTGGCATGGGTCGCGTTTGTCGGCCTATCGTCATGGCGCTTCGTTCCTTCGAGGTGTGATCAACATTGAAGGACGCGCAGGTGACGTGACCTGCACAGGGATCCTCACCACCTGCGCGCCCAATGGGTTTGCGC
Organism: Actinophytocola sediminis; assembly: GCF_054779715.1. Taxonomy (NCBI): domain Bacteria; kingdom Bacillati; phylum Actinomycetota; class Actinomycetes; order Pseudonocardiales; family Pseudonocardiaceae; genus Actinophytocola; species Actinophytocola sediminis. Next base: position 65,468 of record NZ_BAAGXS010000073.1, read on the forward strand.
CATGTCCTGAACGGAGCGGGTGACGGCCTGCTGAACCCAGGTCGTCGACTCGCGAGCGGCTCTCCGAGGCTTTGGAGAGCCGCTCGCACCACCCCAGACATCACGCACCACTGACACCACCACATCGGCAGGTCAGGCGGGCTCTCCCTCAGGCCAACTACCAAGCGCGCGCGCCAACCGGTCGACGAACTTCAGCCGGACCGATCAGGTTCGCCGATTCGCGCTTCTCATGGTATGAGGAACGGCGTAGGGGGCGTCCTGCACTACGCCCGCCTCGTGTCGACCAACGAGCCGGACGTTCTCGCGCTCGACGATCAGGTGAATACAGCGTCAACACGCCATGATCAGCAGTAGTGAACCACGAACCCGCTGGTTGGCGGGTCGCAGTTCTGTTAGGTGCCCCCGGCAGGATTCGAACCTGCGACCTGCCGCTTA